>NZ_JAUBUN010000035.1:34835-73613 GCF_036702665.1 Microcoleus sp. Aus8_D2 | reverse complement strand
GAACCTATTTAATATTTTTAGGTGAATGCTAGTCCTGGGATTTTATGCGGACTGAAGTCCTCACTACGAACCTATTTAATATTTTTAGGTGAATGCTAGTCCTGGGATTTTATGCGGACTGAAGTCCTCACTACGAACCTATTTTATGTTAAATTATTCCCAATTCCTAAATCTAAAATCTAAAATCTAAAATCTAAAATGGTTTAATACTTATCGCGCAGCGCACCGTGAACTTGAGGATTGCCGCTGACAATCACCACGGTTTGCTTGATTCCTTCGATCGCCCAATGTCCGTCTGTTGTTTGAATTAAAGAGTGAAAATACTTTCCTGCTGTGTCCAGCCGATTTTCTCCGGCTTCGCGAGTGGGGTCGAGTCGATAAATTTGGTACGCAGACAGGCATTTGGCTGTATTGTTGTGAATAGTTACTTCGTGATTCGTGCTGACGTGCAGCGTTCGCAAACCTGCAAGTCCCTCTACCCGCTGTTTTATATATTCTTCTGCGGTTATTCGTCTGGGAGTTTCACTCCTGAATTCTGAATAGTCGATATCTATTTCGTCGGCTAGGTGCGATCGCAATTTCTCCCAGTCTTTGGCGTCGATCGCATTTGCAAATCCTGCAATTGTGTCTATAACAGCAGCGCGCTCAACAATCCAGCGGATTTCTGGGAGTTCGTACATCGTAAATAACCTTGGCTGATTGAGGAAAGTTTTGAGTTGAACTGTTTTAAAACCGCAGATAAACGCGGCTCGACGCAGATAAATTTTGAGTTTATCCTAGTTGTCGATTATACCAACCGCCCAGACAATGAGCAGCTTATTAATTGCTGATACCCTTGCTTTTCTTCCTTCTTCCTTCTTCCTTCTTCCTTCTTCCTTCCATCCGTTACATCCGTTACATCCGTTACATCCGTTACATCCCGTACACCGCTTCGTTGCCGAACTTCCTTCTTCCTTCCATCCGTTACATCCGTTACATCCCGTACACCGCTTCGTTGCCGAACTTCCTTCTTCTACCCTTTGACTCCGGCGGCTGCTTCTGTCGGCACAATATATTTTTGCAACAGCACAAACAGTCCTAAAACTGGAATAATCGAAATAATTGAACCCGCCGCCACCAAACGCCAATCTAAGGAAAATGTCCCGGCTAAATTCGCTACGCCTAAGGGTAACGTATAATATTCTGGCCTGTCCAAAACGAGCAGCGGCCACAAAAAGTCACTCCAAGAACCGATAAATACAAAAATTCCTAAGGTGACTAAAGCTGGCTTAATTGCCGGAATCATCACGTGCCACCAAATGCCTAATTCGGTGCAGCCGTCTATTCTGGCGGCTTCTTCTAATTCTTTGGGAACTGCGAGGAATGCTTGCCGCAATAAAAATATGCCGAAGGCTGAGGCGAGTCCGGGAAATATTACGCCTAAATAGCTATTTTTTAATCCGAGTTGTACTGTCAAAATGTACAGCGGAATCATGACTATTTGGAAGGGTATCATGATTGTGGAAATAATTGTAATTAGGATGGCTTCGCGGCCGCGAAAGTTGAGTCGGGCTAGGGGGTATGCGGCGAGGGCGCAAAAGAGGACGTTGATGCTGACTGTGAGGGCTGCAATCAGGGTGCTGTTGAACAGGTAGCGCCCGAAGGGGTTGGTTTCCCAGACTTTGATGAAGTTTTCGAGGGTGGGCTGTTGCGGCCACAGTTGCGGGGGATATTGAAAGATGTTTTCGCTCGGGGATTTCAGGGAGGTGCTGAGCAGCCACAGCAGCGGGAAGAGCATTAAAAGCGCGATCGCCCCCATGATACTGTACGTCCACAGCGTGTTCCACGGCGATCGACTGCGGTTTGGGGAATTTGGTTTTTTAGTTTTGAGATTGTTCATTGTTGGTATATGATTATAAGTCCTTGCTTCATCAGAAGCCTTGTTGTCCATAAGGGAATTATTGCCATGAAACCGTTTATTTACGAAACAATGTACATTCTGCGCCCTGATTTGGGTGAAGAAATGACTGACCAGGCGATCGCGAAATATCAAACCATTTTGCGCGATCAAGGTGCTGAAAATATCGAAACTCAACACCGCGGCAAGCGTCGCTTGGCTTACGAAATCGGCAAGCACCGCGACGGAGTATACGTTCAAATGAACTATACAGCTCCGGGTGCTGCAATTTTTACCCTGGAACGCGCGATGCGTCTGAGCGAAGAAGTGATTCGCTATTTGACGATCAAGCAAGATGTCCCAGATGCACCGGAAGCTGAAGCGGAAGAAGAAGCTGCGGCTTAGAAATCGTTTTAACTTAACGTGTTATTAGCAGTACGGATCTACTGTTTGATGATTAGGCCCAGATCCCCCCTAGCCCCCCTTAGGAAGGGGGGGACAGGAATATTCTCAAAGTCCCCCTTCTTAAGGGGGATGCGAGGGGGATCTAGCCTCGGAGAAAAACGCGATTTATCAAGATTTGCAGGTAATGGTCAATCTGAGTTCAAGAACTCCAAATAATTATTAGTCAATTCTTTGACTGCTAATTCGTGAAATTGCTGGCCGTGTTCGGGAGTCGCCAATGCCGGATTTGAACCCATTCTCCCGTCGGGAAATCGACGGCGGAAGTCAGCAGCACTGTAAATTTTGTGCCCGGATGCAACTTCTTCCGAAAGCGGTGCTTGCTTGATTGCTTCTGGATAAAGGTACTGGGTTAATGCAACTTCGCTGGGGGTGGCGTGGGAGCCTTCTTCGTTTCCGTACAATTCTTTGGCGAGTTTGTAGACTGAACCGCACATGAACCAGTTGCCGATTTGACACTGAATGCGATCGGCATTTGCTACATTCAAATCCGACAAATGCGCGTATGTCTCGGAAAATGCTGCTTTCATCGTCGCAATATTCCCACCGTGACCGTTGATAAAGAAATATTTCTCAAATCCCGCTTTTGCTAAAGATGTGATATAATCCCTAATTACGAGAATCAGGGTCGGCGGCCGGAGGCTGATGCTACCGGGAAAGCTGGTGTGGTGCAAGGCCATCCCTACATTAATTGTCGGGCCGACTAAGGCATTGGTTGCTTCTGCGACACTCTGGGCGATCGCAGAAGCAGTAATCGCGTCAGTTCCGATTAAGCCGGTGGGCCCGTGTTGTTCGGTGGAGCCGATCGGGATAATTATGCCTCGGGAGCTCTCTAGATAAGCTTCAACCTCGGGCCAGGTACTCAAATGCAGCAACATTATAGGCAGTCTACAGAATTTTTACTTGTAAGTTCGATCCTAGCGGGTCTGAGTGAGTTGTAGGGCGATCGTCCGGCTGTTACTCGCGTTCAAAACTCCTCGCCTTTGCTCCCGCCTGTGCCCGGTTCTGTTATAGTGCGAGCTTAAGAGCTCGCGTTCAACTCACGAAACACTATTTCTCAAAAACCCGTCATTTTCCCAGATTTATCGTTAATTTAGCGCCATATTTTTCGAGTTACCGGGTTTGGGAGCGTAGAGCCGATCGGGATTATATCTTCCACAAATTTGTAGCGTTCGGTTAGACTTGAAAAGCAACATTACTGATTCTTAAATAAATTAACCATTTATTTACTAAAACTTTACCTTTTGATAACCTTTTACCTGTACGATAAAGCCATCTCCCAATAGATTGGGTGTAACCTGGTCAATCAAAAGCGGGCAATGTTTTACAAAGTAATACCGACCCCTAACAATGACCGGGCTTCTAACGCCTGGACGCAGGCAGACAGCGCAGCTATCGCAACTGCTCAACAGCTATATCTCTTGCACGAGCAAGTAAAAAAAGTCGAGCGTATGTCTGTCGGATGGACTGGCGAAAGATTATAAGTGATTAAATAGTCGATCGCTCTTTATGAGCGATCGCAGCGCGAGAGTGCCTCAGCTACTGAAGAAAGTACCTCCCGCTAGCTACATACAAACACAACTCCCACTGATATTTATGTCTTCTGCTGAATTAAGCGAAAGTCCTTCAAGGCTGGCTGTTGGACAAGCCGGCCGTATCTTGTTATTGGAAGGTGAAGACCTGTTGCGGGAAATGCTAGCTTTAGCCCTGAAAGAACAGGGCTATGAGGTGGTGGTTGCTAGCGACGGGCGCAACGCTCTGCCTTCTGTGCAAGCTTCCTCGTCATACCACGGTGAATTTGGCTTCAACCTGTTAATTATGGACTCAATTAACGGTTTGGATCTGTGTCGAATGTTACGACATCAAGGAAATCCCGTTCCTATTTTGATTGTCGGTGCTAGAGGAAGTGCCAACAATTGCGCTTTTTATCTCGAAGCGGGATCGGATGATTATCTCACCAAGCCTTTTGGAATGCGGGAATTTATCGCCCGCTGTCGGGCGCTGATGCGGCGTCAGCGCCTCGGTCAGTTGCCACAACCCATGATGCTGCAATATAAGAACATAACTCTGTATCCTGAAGAATGCCGCGTCTTGGTTCGCGGCATTGAAGTAAAATTTTCTCCTAAACAGTTTCGCTTACTAGAACTATTTATGAGTAATCCCCGGCGAGTTTGGTCTCGCGATCAGTTGCTGGAAAAAATTTGGGGTCAGGATTTTATCGGAGATAGCAAAACAGTTGACGTTCACATCCGCTGGCTGCGCGAAAAGTTGGAAATCGATCCGGGCCAACCCGAATATATCATTACGGTACGCGGGTTCGGCTATCGATTTGGTTGAATTTTTAGATTATTTGTACGGTTCCAAGTTGCAGTCAAATATGACGTAGGGATACAACAATGTTGTGTCCTTATTTGTATGTTTAGGGTGCGATAAGAACACTGGATAATTCAATACCGTTGTCAACTGTCAACTGTCAACTATCAACTGAACTAACTATGACTATCAAACGTCGAGAATTCCTACTTTTCTTGGGTGGAACGGCCGGTAGTGTTGCACTCAATTCTTGCAAACAAAAATTTGCAATGCCCTTCTCAGAACCTGTTAACTCTGCCAAGAGTGCTGATAATATTGCACGCGGCATAAACTTTCAACCAGTCAAAGGGCCGATGCCTTTGCTAACCAGCAGCACCTTAACAGAAACTGGACAATTCATCCCCATTAGCAACGTATCCACCCAGCAACAAGCCCAAGCTTACAGCAGTTACGAAGTAGCAGACGACCTCATACTACCCGAAGGCTTTACTTACGATATCGTAGCTGCTTGGGGAGACAAAGTGGGCGATTCTCACTTCGGTTACAACAATGATTATCTCTCTTTTGTAGAAACCGGAAAAAATCAGGGATTTTTAACAGTTAATTTCGAGTACATTAGTGCCAAGCCTTGGCTTCAAACTTATCAAAAAGTTATTGGCAAATCTCTGCCTTTTGCTAAGTTAGAAGCGGCAGCGACACTTTCCCAAAAAGCGGGAATAAATGCCTTTGCTGTTGCGGACAAAGACCAGACTAAAAAAATGGTGGTGGAAGTATCGAAAGCAGCTTTGATTGATGTGGGAATTGGGGTAATTTCTGTTAAAATAAATGATGATGGGAAATGGGTAAGAACTAATTCGCCAGCCGATCGCCGAATTACGGGTATTTCCGGCCTAGAAGACGGGCGCTACCTCAAAGCCACCGGCCCAGCGGTAGCCGTGTTCAACAAAAAAGGTAAAGGCTACTCGGACAAGTTGGGCCCAAAAATCATCGGCACTTTTAGTAACTGTGCGGGCGGGACTACGCCTTGGGGAACGGTTTTTAGTGCTGAAGAAAACATCCAGAATTTCGTCCCCGAACCTGTATTTGCAGACGGTACATCTTTCGATCCAAGCAAGAAAAATTTCTACATTGATGCAGAAGAAATTGGCGGTTTGGGTAATCCGTTCGGCTTGGCGGGGAATAAATACGGCTGGATGGTAGAAGTAGATCCGGCTAACCCCAACGACTACGGTACCAAACACACTTGGCTGGGACGCTGCCGCCACGAAGCCGTGGGCATTCGCGTGGTGGCGGGGAAACCTTTAGCATTTTACTCCGGGTGCGATCGCCGCAGCGGACATATTTACAAATTCGTCAGCAAAAACCCAGTCAAAAACCCCAAAGATCGATCGAATTCCCAGCTCTTGACAGACGGAATGCTTTATGCTGCAAAATTTAACGCTGACGGCACCGGTAAGTGGATTCCATTAAAAACTGACACGCCTGTGAATCCAGATTTGCCTAGCCTTCATGCAGGCGGAATGATTAATTTGCCGCAGCGCCCGGAAGGCGGTTTTTATAAGGTCGAAAAAGATGCAGACGCAGTTGCTTTCAAACAGAAGTTTAAGACTTTAAATGACCTCTACGAAGGCACGGCTAAGGAAAAACAAGGTGCAATTTTAATAGACGCTCACTATGCCGCCAGTGCCGCAGGAGCCACTTGCACTGCTCGTCCCGAAGACACTGAAATTGCTCCTGACGGTTCTCTCTACATTACCTTTACTTCCGGTTCTGCCAGCGACAGCGACGGCGGGCCGGATTTGCGAATTTTTCAAGGTAAGGACGGCAAACCTTACGAATACGGCTGGATTATGCGCTTAGTTGAAGAGGGTAACGAGCCGTCTGCAATGACTTTTCAGTGGAAAATGTTTGCGACGGGCGGCGAACCGGCTGCGGGCGGATTGGGTTTTGCTAATCCCGATAATTTACTGATTGACAAAGCAGGCAATGTTTGGATGGTGAATGATATGTCTTCTGACAAACTGAATGCGCCTGTTGCTGCTGGCCGAGTTGATAAAGATGGAAAACCAATTAGTCAATCTAATTTGCGCGGTTTGTACGGAAACAACGCGATTTGGTTTTTGCCGGCTTCTGGTGAGAGTGCCGGGGAGGCTTTTTTGTTTGGCATTGGGCCGATGGAATGCGAAACTACTGGGCCGTTTTTTACTGAGGATGAAAAGACTTTGTTTTTGGCGATTCAACATCCGGGAGAAATCAACGGGATGCGAAAAGATATGGCGACAGACAGCCGGAAATTTGCCATGAAAACTATTGATGGTAAGGAGTTTTTGCAGACTCGAAAAGTGCCTGTAGGCTCTAACTGGCCTGGCAAAAAAGTTAATAATCCACCTAAACCTGCGGTGGTGGCAATTCGGCGGGTGAATTCGCAGCGGTTGACTTAGTTTTAATTTTAGTGCAAAGGGCGATCGACCTTTCCACTCAAATCCCTCGATCCAAAACCTAAGTATGTAGGGTGCTCTTCGGCGCACCTTACTGCTATTGAACAAAACCCATGCAGGCGATCGCTTCTTTCTTTCTTTCTTGCTTCTGCTACCAATTTCTCCGATCGATCGAATTAGTGCCCGAGGGCGAAGCTGGCATTTGCGGCACTCGGACTTCACAAGTGCCGCAAATCCCCCATGGAAGCTGTACTGCATTTACATTGGATATTTCCTAGATTTATCAAAAATCGTCAAATCCTCTCCCCATCCCCCTCTCTCCCTCTCTTCCCCTCAATCACCATACACAATCTAGATGCGGCACAATCGATCGCGATCGTACCTCAACTTTGCTGTACAATCAAAAGCAGCCGTTTGTTTGTTTTTTTGTATTTGTTCGCTCGATCGCAAAATATTGTAGACTTCTGCGGTGCGCTGGCAGTTCACAAATAGCATCTACTTTTATCAGCAGACTTTGACAACAGTGAATAACAGGGATAAAAATTAGACCGTTTTCAATTTTCAATGTTCGATTTGAGATAGTCCATGACTTATAAATTAACGGTTGTGAGCTTGCCTAGAGTTGCATTGTTTTGGGAACTGGTATTATGAAAAGGAACCGGGTTTCTGCGATAATTCTTGGTGGGCTACCGAGAAATCTGCTCGCGAAATCGGTGTCTCGATTCCTGTACTTCCAACACAGAGGGATATACTGCATGGCGATGCTGGCGATCATCAGTCAATTTTTTCAGGTAGATTTCGCCCGCCAATAAGTATTTATTCATAAAAAATCCAGATCCTAATTAGATCGAGGAGCAACGTTGTGAACCAAACCCAATCTACAGGCTCCGAAGCCACAAAAACCGCTCGCTCGCGAACCCTGCGAACAGTTTTGATAGTTCCCTTCGTCTTGCAACTCTTCGCGGCGGTGGGACTGGTAGGATATCTCTCATTTAAAAACGGACAGAAGGCAGTCAACGAAATTGCCGATCGACTAATGACAGAAGTAGGTAGCCGCGTTCAACAAAATCTCGGTACTTACCTGACTGTACCCCATCAGGTCAACCAGATCAATGCTGCTGCGATCGAAATCGGCACCCTCAACCTGGAAGATTTACCTGTTTTACAGCGTCATTTATGGCGGCAAATTCAAATATTTAACACCCTCACTTTCACAGGTTTAGCATTAGAGCAAAGAGACAACTTAGGCGCAGAAAGGCTCGACAATGGCTCCCTAACTTGGAGAGTATCCACAGCAGCAAGTAACTATGATTTCCGCACCTATGCTACCAATGAATCCGGCGAAATCGGCGCAGTATTAAACAACAAAACTAATTTCGACCCGCGCACTCGTCCCTGGTACAAAGCTGCCGTAGCTGCTGGTAAACCCACCTGGAGTCAGATTTATTCCAATACGGCTGGCATTACTGCTTATCTCGGCGCATCTATGCCTTTCTACGACAAACAAGGCAAATTGAAAGGGGTGCTGCTAACTAATATTAATTTGTCCACAATTGGCAAGTTTTTGCAAAGCTTGAAAATCGGCGAAACCGGACAGATTTTTATTGTAGAGCGATCGGGAATGTTAGTCGCAACTTCCACAGGAGAAAGACCATTTCATACAGTCAAAAAAGACTACGGAGCCGAACGAGTCAAAGCAATTGACAGTACAAATACTTTCACTAAAACCACTGCTCAATATTTAGCCACTAATTTTAACAAGTTCCAATCTCTGAAAAACTCCCAATCACTACAATTTGATGTTGAGGGTAAAAAACAATTTTTACAAGTTCTGCCTTGGCAAGATGATAAAGGATTGGATTGGTTGATTGTGATGGTTGTTCCCGAAGCAGATTTTATGGCACAAATTAATGCCAACACTACTGCGACTATTTTGTTGTGCGCTGCTGCTTTTGTCGTCGCGATAATTGTTGGCGTTGTCACGGCGAGATGGGTTACAAAACCAATTTTATCTTTGAACGAGGCGGCGAAAAATATTGCTAAAGGTGAATGGGGCAAAAGTGTAACCCTCAACCGCAACGATGAAGTCGGGGAACTTGCCAATTCATTTAATAGTATGGCGGCGCAACTGCAAGTATCTTTCACAGAAATGCAAGCTTTGAATGCCGAATTATCTCAGAGTGAAAGCCGACTAAACCAAATTTTAGAAGCAGTGCCGGTGGGTATATTTGTCGCCGAGTCTAGTGGCAAACCTTACTATGTTAATTTTCGCGCTCAGGATTTGTTGGGGACGAGTATAGTCGCTAATACTTCGGAAGAACTTCGAGAGATTTATCAAGCTTACTTGGCAGGTACCAACGAACTTTATCCAGCAGACAAAGAACCTCTTGCTAATGCTTTTAAAGGAGCCAGCGTTAACGTTGATGATATGGAAATTCGCCAATCTGACAGGATTATTCCGATCGAGGTTTGGGGAACGCCCATTTATGATGATAAAGGAAAGGTGAGTTATGCGATCGCAGCTTTTGCCGATATCACCCAGCGCAAACAAGCCGAAAAATTGGTAGCGGAATACAACCGCACTCTCGAAGTCCAAGTCGCCGAAAGAACCCAAGAGCTCAAAACAGTATTAGACAACCTGGAAACCACTCAGGAAGAGTTGATTCAATCGGAAAAAATGGCAGCTTTAGGTCAATTAGTCGCCGGAGTTGCTCACGAATTGAATACTCCCCTCGGTGCGATCCGATCGAGCGCGGGAACTATGACTACTTTTTTGGGCCAAACCATCACCAATTTGCCCTCACTGTTTCAGTCGCTTTCCCCCGCAGAATCAGAAATTTTCTGCAAATTGCTGTATCGCTCGCTACAAAAAGACATGACTTTAACAGCCAGAGAAGAAAGGAAGTTAAAGCGGGCTTTGATTAGTCAACTCGAAGATGAAGACATTGACGAAGCGGATGATATCGCCGACACTTTGGTAGATATGGGGATTTACGAGGCGGACGACTTTTTGTCTCTTCTGCAAAAGGTCGATCGCGATCGCATCTTAGAAATGGCTTACAAACTCTCAGAAATCCAGCGAGGAACCCAAACAATCAATACCGCAGCCGATCGCGCTTCTAAAGTCGTCTTCGCCCTGAAAACCTATGGCCGCTACGATTCATCAGAAGAGATGATTCAATCTAATATAACTGAAGGCATAGAAACCGTACTCACCCTGTATCAAAATAACCTCAAACACGGTGTAGAAGTATGTCGGAATTTCCCAAAAATACCGCCCGTAATGTGCTATGTAGACCAACTTAATCAGGTATGGACAAATCTAATTCACAACGCCCTGCAAGCGATGGACAATCAAGGCACATTAACTCTAGACATCGTTCAGGAAGGCAACAATATCAAAGTCGGCGTTACGGATAGCGGCAAAGGAATTCCGCCAGAAGTCCTGCCCAAAATATTCACTCCCTTCTTCACAACAAAACCCTCCGGAGAAGGCAGCGGTCTGGGCCTTGATATAGTCAGAAAGATAGTTGACAAACATCGCGGTAAAATAGAAGTTGCATCGGTTCCCGGCAAAACTACCTTTACGGTTGTTCTGCCTGTCAATATCCCCTAAATAATTATTAGTTAAACCAGCAAAAATGTCTAAACCAATCATCCTGTGTGTTGACGACGAAAAAGTAGTTTTAAAAAGCCTCAAAGCCCAACTAAAAGCCGCCTTTGGGAATGCTTACCTTTACGAGATAGCCGAAAATCCCGCCGATGCTCTAGAGTTAATTGATGAATTCAATGACGACGAAATTTCGATTATCTTGATTGTCTCGGATTGGTTAATGCCAGGAATGAAAGGAGATGAATTTCTAATTCGCGTTCATCAAAAATTCCCCAAAATAGTAAAAATCATGCTGACAGGTCAAGCCGATGAAGAGGCAGTCAAGAGGGCATTTGACGAAGCCAACCTCCATCGGTGTTTGCAGAAACCTTGGTCGGAATCAGAGTTGATCGAAACCATTAAAACAGCCTTATCGTTATGACCAAACAAGTCATTATTTGCGTTGACGATGAAAAAACTATTCTGAAAAGTCTTAAAACCGAATTAAAAGAGGCTTTAGGGAATACTTATCAGATTGAAATTGCCGAAGGAGGTAAAGATGCCCTAGAGTTAATTGCTGAATTGCTCGAGGACGGCTATGAAATTCCTTTGATTATCTCGGATTACGTAATGCCTGACATGAAAGGAGATGAATTGTTGCGGCTAGTTCACGAAATTTCTCCCAAAACTCTCAAGGTGATGCTGACGGGTCAGGCGACTATTGAGGCGGTAGGAAATGCCATCAAACAGGCGAAACTCTACCGCTACATCGGCAAACCTTGGCAAACTCAAGACTTGAAATTGACTGTGACAGAAGCCGTCCACAGTTACAGTCAGGATAAAAAACTAGCAGAACAAAATGCCGAACTTCGGAAAATTAATCAGGAGTTAGAATTTGCCCTGTCACAGCAATTACAATTAACAGAAGCTGCTAAACGCTTTGTGCCGAATGAATTTGTCTCCCTGCTAAGCCACAATAGCTTGAGCGACATTCGACTCGGCGACAGCGTGGAAAAGGAAATGTCAATATTGTTTTCCGATATTCGGGATTTTACGGCTCTTTCTGAGAGTCTGACACCTCAAGAAAATTTCAATTTTATTAATTCTTATTTGAGTCGAATGGAGCCAAGCATTATTAAAAATCACGGCTTTATTGATAAATATATTGGCGATGCAATTATGGCTTTGTTCGGCCACAGTGCAGGCGATGCCGTGAATGCTGCAATTTCTATGTTGCACAGTCTCCAGGAATACAATCAACATCGCATGAGTTGCAACTACGCACCGATTAAAATTGGGATTGGCATCAATACGGGTTCATTGATGTTAGGAACAGTTGGGTCAACTAACAGGATGGACAGTACCGTGATTGGCGACGCGGTAAATTTAGCCTCGCGGGTGGAAAGCTTGACTAAAAGTTACGGGGTGTCGATGTTGATTACTCAAAATACTTTTTTACAGTTGAGCAATCCGGCAAGTTACGCAATCCGAAATATCGGATGTGTTAGAGTCAAAGGTAAATCGGATTTGGTGACAATTTACGAAGTGTTTGATGCCGATATACCAGAATTGAAAGAGGGCAAGTTAGCAACTTTACCCGTATTTGTCGAAGCACTGTATAATTATGCTGCTGCTAAACATCAAGAAGCGGCAGAACTGTTTGCTGATTGCGTGCGAAAGAATCCCCTGGATAAGGTGGCGCAAAATTATCTGCAACGCTGTCAGGAAATGCACGTAATATTGCCTCAAAGTCGCTCGGACTTTATTTAATAGATTCCCGGACGCCCCAGCTATGAATCAACCGGAAACATGAAAAAAATAGAATTTTTAATCCATATTTTAACTCAAAAACTAGGTTTATTTAATCTCGGAGCGACTGACCGGGTTTCGCTCAAAAATCCTGGGTTTAGTAACGATAAATACATTCATAAACTGGGTTTTTGATAGTCTGGTGTCGGGCGTCCTAAAGAAGAGAACAGTCTCATACCATTTGAGATTTTATATTTGAGATTGAAGAATTGGGAATGACTGATTGCATAAGGCTTTGGAGCTGGCGTAGAGTTGCATTCTTTTTTTGAACAGGTATCAGTTGAGTTGCAGCCGAGGCGATCTTGGCAACTGAGTTCAACTGCGGTAAAATAGCCCTGTAATTGACAGCTCTCAAAAATAACACAATAGAGTTTAAGCGCTCATGAGCAGCCAGCAAATAGTCCCACCAACGGCGAATATTCTTGTAGTTGACGACACTCCAGCTAATTTGCGCCTTCTCGCGGGGATTTTGACAGCACAAGGGTACAATGTTAGACCCGCGCGGGATGGAAACCAAGCTCTATTAATTGCCCAAACCGTTGCTTTGGATTTGATTTTGCTGGATATTAATATGCCAGTGATGGACGGCTATCAAGTCTGCGAAAAGCTGAAAGCGGACGATCGCACTCGCGCCCTACCCGTGATCTTCATCAGTGCTTTGAGCGACGTGTTCGATAAAATCAAAGCTTTTGGCGTCGGCGGAGTAGACTACATTACCAAACCTTTTCAAGTAGAAGAAGTTTTGGCTCGCGTCGCAACTCACTTGAGTTTGCAGAATCTGCAAAATAGTCTGCAATCAAAAAATGATGAGCTAGCGAAAACTAATGAGAGATTGAATGCTACTTTGCTACAATTAAAAGTTACTAAAACCGAACTGATTCATTCGGAAAAAATGGCTGCTTTGGGACAATTTATCGCAGGAATTGCTCACGAAATCAATACTCCATTGGGAGCAATTCGATCTTCTCTGGGGAACATTTTTAAGTTTTTAAATCAATCCCTACAGCAGTTACCTGAACTGTTTCAGTCTTTATCCCCAGAAGAAGCGGAAAGTTTTGTAGCATTACTCAATAGGTCGCTCCAAGAAAAACCAAGTTTCTCTGCCAAAGAAGACCGCCAAGTGAAAAAATTTTTATTATCTAAATTAAAATTTGAACAAGTGGAAAAACCAGAGGATGTGGCTGATACGATTGTGGACATGAGAATTTATAACAAAATAGAGCCTTTTTTGCCGCTGTTAAAAAGACCTGATGGTTTATATATTTTAGAAATAGCTTATAAAATTTCCGGTATGCAAAGAGGTATGCAAACCATAGAAACAGCAGCAGATAGAGCGGGCAAAATAATATTTTCGATCAAAGAATACACGGGCGGCCAACCGTCGAGCGAGAAGAGTTTAGCGAAGATAACTGATGGCATAGAAACGGTGTTGACTCTCTATCACAATCAAATCAAACATGGAGTGAATGTAGTGCTGAACTGTGCAGAACTACCGTTTATACTTTGCTATCCTGACGAACTAAATCAGGTGTGGACAAATATCGTCCACAATGCTTTGCACGCTATGGACTATCAAGGTACTTTAACTATTGACGCGATGGAGGAAGATGAGCAGATAAAGATTACCCTGACCGACACAGGCAAGGGTATACCGTTCGACATTCAAAAGAAAATTTTTGAGCCTTTTTTTACTACGAAACCCTTAGGGGAAGGCAGCGGTTTAGGGCTTCATATTGTTCGGCCAATAATTGACAAACATCAAGGTAAAATAGAAGTCGCATCACTTCCCGGAAAAACCACGTTTACGGTTTATTTACCCATGAATTAGTAGCACCAAACGGAAGTCAGTCGATTTTAGATTTTAGATTTAAGATTTAAGATTTTAGATTTTAGAATAGGGAATGACTGATGACTATCATGTCTTTGAGCTTGCTTACAGTTGCATTCTTTGTTAAAACTGGTGTCACGGAGCGACGGATAGCTGTTTTTTCTTGATCTTTCTCCCAATTTCCAATTTTCCAAAAGTTTCCGTTGAATTAAAAATGCCTAAACCAGTAATTTTATGTGTTGATGATGAAATCGCTGTATTGGAGAGTCTTAAAGCGCAACTCAAGTCAGCTTTTGGTACTAAATATTATTATGAACTGGCCGAAAATGCGATCGATGCTCTAGAAATGCTAGAGGAGCTTACTGAAGAGGATGTTCAAGTCATGGTGATTGTATCAGATTGGTTAATGCCGGGGATGAAGGGGGACGATCTGCTGATTATTATCCACCAAAAATTCCCGAAAATCGTGAAAGTTATGCTAACAGGTCAAGCTGATGAAGCTGCTATTGCCCGGGTGAAAAAGGAAGCAAACCTTCATTCGTGCTTGTATAAGCCTTGGTTGGAATCGGAATTAATTGAAATCGTTATATCTGGGCTGAAAATTTTTTGAAGCCACAGGTAATTATGGGAGGTGATGGCGAGTCAACTACGATCGCAATTTTAATTTAATATTCCGGGGAAGTATTACCCCTTGGCGATCGCACGTCACATCCTAGTCTGAGCCAAACATTTAGATGAAGAAGGACTAAAGTCCTCACTACGAACCTTTTTAGAAGGACTAAAGTCCTCACTACAAACCATAGCTCAAAACTTCCATGTCCATTGCCAACAATGAAGTTTCGAGCAATCTCCTGCAACCGCAACAGCCCCGACCATATCTGAACGGGGAATTAATTCAATTAAAGACCATCTCGATGCTTCTTCTGGGTTTTCTTCAACATTTAACAGCGCTGCTGGTTCTCCTGGTGCAAGGCTGACATCAAACTGATTCAGGGGAATAGAAAGTCCTTTACCGACTGCTTTGATATAGGCTTCTTTGCGAGTCCAGCAGGTGAAAAACGCTGTGGGTTGGAGATGTTCGGGGAGGGAGCGCAACACTGTGTTTTCTAATGGTGAAAAAAACCTTTCAGCAATCTCCTGACAAGGAAAGTTGGGATTGATTCGTTCAACATCGACGCCAATATCTCGATTTTTGGTAAGAGCAATTAGCCCTAGTTCGTGAGAGTGAGACAAATTGAAACGCAGGGTATCTCCACCTTGGGCGACGATGAGAGAGGGTTTGCCGTAGGGGTTGTATTCAAAGCTTAGATGGCTGGGATTTATGTGCAGATAGCGACTCAGAATTTCTCTCAGCGCACCGCGACTCACGATAAATTGCGATCGATCTTTTGGAAAGTGAAAACGCTCTGCTTTTGTCTGTTCGTCGGTAGAGAGTGTCTGTTGTAAACTCTCCAAGCAAGACGCTGTTTGAGCCAGAGAGACTCGCCAAACGTGAATTTCGTTGATGTCTAATGTCAGGTTTTGCGGTGGGGAATTCCACGAGGGAACAACAGCAATCATGTATTTACCCTGTTTTTTGGGCTTTGTGGGTAAAAATATCGTCTGTCGCGACGACATCATTTATCAAAGTATGGGGCCTCCGGGTGGTGGGAGTTGTTTCGTTGGTCGGCGTGTTTTTAGACGTGAAATCACCAAGTATCAGGGATTGTACCATGAGAGGCACTAATTTTTTGCTCTTCGGATCGCGATCGCTGCAAGTTCGATCGCGCGAATCTCCATATTATTTTCTATTTGCTAGATTTAACCCGAGAGCGATCGGGCGATCGCACTCTTTTTACTATCAGCCACTTGTTTAAGCCAAAATTAAGCCAATTGGCTTAAACAATTAAGACAAATTGCTAATGTATGCGATCGCGAATACCGAATATGTTTATTTCATATCTCAGGTCAAAAATCCGGAATATTTAGCGTTTTTCCTACGCTAAAAATCCGGAGATCCGCTCCCAATTTCCCTTGAACACTGCCACGTTTTTCGCGTTTTTATCGCAAAAAAAGGTATATTTAAGGGGGGGGCAGTGATATATTTATTTTTCCTGCGAGAAATGGGGGGCCAAGCTGCTGCTGAGCTGGAATCTACGATTTAACAACTTAGGACTAAGGCCAAAAAGTGGTTTTACACGCTACTCATAGCCGCAAGTAAGGTGATGCACACCGCACCCTACATCTAGAAGTTCTGCGGTAAGGACTGCAACTGCAACAAATTCCCAAACAATCCGGATATTCACTCTATTTTGTTGTAAAATTAATTACAGTTGTTTTGGTTTGATTCATTGTGTCAAAGAAACTGCGATCGTGATAGCAAATCTCAAGGATTTGTGAGATTTTTTGTATGCGCGATCGCCCGGAGAACTGCTTGGGCATTTACAGCATCATTTTTTTGACAGCAATGAGAAAAAGGGAAACACTTCTCCGGGCGATGCTGGCGAGTAGGCATCCAATTTTTTAAGGTGGATGTCGGTCACCTAAACTAGAGTTGTAACAAAGTCAGTCGATTTGAGATTTTAGGTTTGAGATACTTCGACTTCGCTCAGTACAAGTTTTAGATTTACTTCGAGCTCCGTGAATCTGCGAGCTAGAACTTGAGTCTAAAATTTTGGGGTGATCGCGACTCCTGTCGGGGGCTTGTATCCGTTTTTGGGCGGGAGCAATCAAGAAGTATTAGATGGCGCGATCGCTGTTGGCGGACGATTTGCTATAATACAACGAAAATCGCTTGTCTGCACCATAGCAAGGCCAAATTCACAATCAGGGTGCTGGGATAACAAATCATAACTTGTTGGGTGCAACTAATTAAATCGAGAAAGTATTTACCAAGCCACAAGTTTTTCCAAGCATGACTACTCCTTCAACCATCAAAGTTTTACAACCAACCAAATCTGCTAGCAGATCAGTGGTAAAAGCAGTTCGCTCCCTCCCTTTGCGAACAGTTCTGATAGTTCCATTTGTCGTGCAAATCTTCGCAGCAGTGGGAGTTGTGGGGTATTTGTCATTTCGGAACGGACAGCAAGCGGTTAACGAAGTTGCTACAAAATTGCAGCAAGAAATTAGCGATCGCATCTCCGAACGAGTCCAAGCATACATGACATTTCCCCACCAACTAAATCAATTCAAAGCCAACGCTTTTGAACTGGGAGATCTCAACTTGCAAGACACTCCGAAAATACAGCGCCACTTCTGGAAGCAACTGCAAACTTTTGACACAGTAAGCGTTACATATATTGCCACTCCAGGCGGAGATTTTATTGCCGCGCGGCGCACTAATGAGGGGAATTTTTTATTGCAAGAACGCAGCGAACTTACAGACGGCAACATGAATTATTATGCTGCAAATAACCGAGGCGAACCAACTAACTTAGTTAAAGTCAAACCTAAATATGACCCGCGAGTCCGTCCCTGGTACACAGCAGCAAGCGAAGCAAAAACCGCAACTTGGAGCAAAATTTACGCCGACTTTACTAGCAAAGGACTGGGAATTACAGCGGCGCAACCGTTATACGACGAATCGGGGCAGTTGCAGGCAATTTTTGGCACTGATTTACTATTTTCGCAAGTTAACGAGTTCCTCCAGAAGTTAAAAATTGGCAAATCTGGACAGACATTTATTATAGAGCGATCGGGCGACTTAATTACGACATCAACTCAAGATCCGGTATATATAATCAAGGGTGAAGAGACAGAAAGAATTCAAGCAACTGCTAGCCAAAACGCCGCCATCAGCCTCACTACTAAATACCTGCAAGAACACTTTGGCAACCTCAACAACATTCAGCAAAGCCAACAGCTTAGCTTGAAGATTAAAGACCAGCTACAATTCATGCAAGTTACTCCCCTAAAAGATGATAAAGGTTTGGACTGGCTGATTGTAGTAATTATTCCAGAATCAGATTTCTTGGAACAAATTAATGCCAACAACAAAACTACAGTTTTGCTGTGTATTGCAGCCTTGGCAGCAGCTATAATTGTCGGCATACTCACAGCCAGATGGGTAACAAAGCCAATTTTATACTTGAATGAAGCAGCCAAAAATATTACCAAAGGTCAGTGGGGTAAAACTGTAGAAATTAACCGCAATGATGAAGTTGGCGAACTTGCCAACTCATTTAAAAGTATGGCAGAACAACTGCAACTTTCCTTTGAGGAAATGCAAAATTTAAACGCCGAATTATCCGAGAGTAAAAGTCGGCTCAACCAAATTTTAGAAGCCGTGCCGGTCGGGATATTTGTAGCAGAACCCAGCGGTAAACCCTACTACGTTAACTCTCGGGCTCAATCCTTGCTTGGAAAAGGCATAGTTGATGATATCAAATCCGCAGAAATTCGAGAGGTATATCAAATTTATATCGCCGATAGCGGGGAAATCTACCCTCAAGAAAAAGACCCGATAGTTTGTGCTTTTAAAGGGGCAAGTGTCAACGCTGACGACATAGAAATTCACCAGCTAAATAGGACTATTCCGATCGAAGTTTGGGGAACGCCAATTTATGATGACAAAGGAAATGTGAATTATGCGATCGCAGCTTTTGCCGACATTACCCTACGCAAAGAATCTGAGAAATTGGTAGCGGAATACAACCGCACTCTCGAAGTTCAAGTTAGTGAAAGGACGCAAGAACTCACAACAGCATTAGACCACCTACAAACTACCCAAGAAGAGTTAGTTCATTCAGAAAAAATGGCTGCTTTAGGACAATTAGTAGCCGGAGTTGCCCACGAATTGAATACTCCGCTGGGTGCGATCCGATCGAGTGCTGGAAATATGACTAAGTTTTTGGGCCAAACCCTATCTAACTTGCCTGCACTTTTTCAATCGTTATCTGCCGAAGAAGCAAATATCTTCTTCATGTTACTCAATCAATCGCTGCAAAAAGATATAACTTTGACAGCGAAAGAAGAAAGGAAATTAAGGCGAACTTTAGTCGGTCAACTCGAAGATGAAAACATTGACGAAGCCGATGATATCGCCGACACCTTAGTAGATATGGGGATTTATGAAGCCGATGACTTTTTGTCTCTGCTGCTAAAAACCGATCGCGAGCTAATCTTAGACATGGCTTACAAACTCACAGAAATCCAGCGAGGTACCCAAACAATTAATACCGCAACGGATCGAGCCTCAAAAGTCGTCTTTGCCCTGAAAAATTATGCCAGGTACGACTCCTCAGAAGTGATGATTCAATCGGATTTAGTTGAAGGCATAGAAACCATACTCACGCTGTATCAAAACAACCTGAAACACGGGGTAGAAGTATTTCGCAACTTCCAAAAAATAGAACCAGTGCTCTGCTACCCCGATCAACTAAATCAGGTGTGGACAAATCTCATACATAATGCCCTGCAAGCCATGGACAATAAAGGCACATTAACTCTAGATGTCTTTCAAGAAAGCAATCGTGTCAAAGTCGCAGTCACGGATAGCGGTAAGGGAATTCCTGAAGAAGTTATGTCGAAAATTTTCGCTCCATTTTTCACGACTAAACCCCCAGGCGAAGGCACAGGTTTAGGACTTGATATTGTCAAAAAAATAATTGAAAAACATCGCGGGAAAATCGAAGTTGCATCGGTTCCGGGCAAAACCACTTTTACCGTTTCCCTGCCCGTCAATCCCGGATAATCTAAGTAGCTAAGCATTGCCATTACCGCTTCGGCGACTTGCGTTATGCGGTTTTTTGCAGGTAGTGCCAGCCCGAAAAATCGGGGGATACATTCAATAGTCAACAACGAACAATCGCTCAGATTTAAAAATATGTCTAAACCTGTCATTCTGTGCGTTGATGACGAAAAAGTAGTTTTGAAAAGTCTCAAAACTCAACTCAAATCAGCCTTTGGCAATACTTACGTTTATGAATTAGCGGAAAATCCCGCCGATGCCTTAGAATTGATAGATGAATTTAATGACGATGATACAACGATTATCTTGATTGTCTCTGATTGGTTGATGCCGGGAATGAAAGGAGATGAATTTCTAATTCGTGTCCATAAAAAGTTTCCCAAGATAGTCAAGGTGATGCTGACAGGTCAAGCCGATGAGGATGCCGTTCAAAGAGCTTTTGATGAAGCTGACTTGCATCGCTGTTTAAATAAACCTTGGTCTGAAGAAGAGTTGATCGAAACCATTAAAACGGCTTTATCGCTATGAGTAAACAAGTGATTATTTGTGTCGATGACGAAACGACGGTTCTGAAAAGCCTCAAAGCTGAATTAAAAGATGCTTTAGGCAATACTTACCGGATTGAAATTGCGGAAGGAGGTGAGGATGCTCTAGACTTAGTTGCTGAACTCATGGAAGACGGAGAAGAGATTCCTTTAATTATCTCCGACTACGTGATGCCTGATATGAAAGGAGATGAATTATTGAGGCGGGTTCATGAAATTTCTCCCAAAACTCTCAAGGTGATGCTAACAGGTCAGGCGACCATTGAAGCTGTGGGAAGTGCGATAAAATACGCCAAACTCTACCGCTTTATTGGCAAACCTTGGCAAACTGAAGACTTGAAATTGACCGTGACAGAAGCCGTCCACAGCTACAGTCAGGATAAAAAGCTGGTCGAACAAAATGCCGAACTGCGAAAAGTGAATGAGAGGTTAGAATTAGCCTTGGAACTGCAATCACAATTAACTAAAGCTGCCCGACGCTTTGTGCCGAATGAATTTGTCTCGCTGCTCAGCCGTGACAGCTTAGTTGATATCAAACTCGGCGACAGCGTGGAAAAGGAAATGTCTGTCTTATTTTCCGATATTCGGGATTTTACAAGTATTTCTGAGGGCATGACTCCTCAGGAAAATTTCAAGTTTATTAATTCTTATTTGAGCCGCATGGAGCCAACTATTATTGAAAATAATGGTTTTATTGATAAATATATTGGCGATGCAATTATGGCTTTGTTCGGTCACAGTGCCAGCGATGCTGTGAATGCTGGAATTTCTATGCTATACCGTCTCGACGATTATAATAAACACCGCATTAATGAGGGCTTTGCACCGATTAAAATTGGGATCGGCATCAATACGGGTAAGCTGATGCTGGGAACAGTTGGGGGAACAACGAGGATGGACAGTACGGTGATTAGCGATGCGGTGAATTTAGCCTCCCGCGTGGAAACGATGACCAAAAGTTACGGGGTTTCGATGTTAATTACTCACAATACTTTTTTACAGTTAAATGTAAGTGAATACCCGAAATATGCGATCCGAAATATTGGTCGGGTTAGAGTTAAAGGCAAATCCGAGTTGGTGACGATTCATGAAGTATTTGATGCCGATCCGCCGGAAGTAAAAGAGGGCAAGTTAGCGACTTTTAACCTATTTTTAGAAGCTTTGTGGAACTACACTGCGAGTAAACATAAAGAAGCTGCACAACTTTTTGCTGAGTGCGTGCGCAAAAACCCGCTAGATTGCGTAGCGGAAAATTACCTAAAACGCTCTCAGGAAATGCAGTTGAGATTACCTGAACCTAAGTCAGATATTTTTTGATTGCTTATTAGTCCTATCAAATGCGGTTTGATCGTTCGGACTTTAGTCCTTCTTTATACCAATTTGAAAAAGTCTTGCTACAATTGTTAATGTTATACAAATTATCTTTGATTTGCATAACCGCCGCCGAACTTAGGAATGAAAATTTAATAACTTAAACAGCTCCTACAGTCCTCTCTCGTATAATCTGGTTCGTAAAAGGAGGCTCTGCCTCCGGATCTGCGTTACCAGGCTCTTCCTGGTAACAAGCAATTATCTTTGATTTGCATAACCGCCGCCGGACTTAGCTTGGGCCGTTTCCCTACAAAGGAGATCCTCTAATTTCGGTAGTAAGTAGTTAAACAGAATTAATTACACAATGTCCGCAGCGAAGGTCGCGAAGCGTAATGAAGCAATCGCTTGGGTTGGGATTGCGTTCCCACAGCAATGACTGTAAATATTTTTGTCCAACTACTTAGCAATATTTTTGATACTTGGTATTAAACCCAAGTTTGTAGAACTTTTCCTGCTATTTGCTGTCCCAACCAAGGCGTGTTTGCCGATCGCGACTTCAGACTATGCCCCTCAACAGTCCAAGTCACGAGCGGGTCGAACAAAATCAGCTCAGCAGAGGCTCCTGGCGCCACCGTAGCGGGGGTTTGTCCGAGACAAACGGCGGGGCCCGTGCTTAAAACTCGCCACAGTTCCAAAGCCGAAAATTCGCCAGTTTCCACCAGTCCGTGCCACAGCAAAGGTAAGGCTAATTCTAGCCCGATCGCCCCAGGGGGACTATCAGCAAAAGCCACGGTTTTTTCCTCGTAGGTACGAGGATTGTGGTCGATCGCGATCGCATCAATTACCCCATCTTTCACAGCTTGAATTAAGGCTAATTGGTCGATCGGATTGCCTAACGGCGGTTCGAGGTGTAAATTCGGATCGTAGGCGAAGGAAGCCGTCAGAGCATTTTTCCCGTCTCCGCCATCTTTGGTATTTCCTGAAATTGCGCCGACATTCAACAGCAAGTGCATCCAAGTTACACTCGCAGTCACGGGCAAACCCCGCGCCTTGGCATCCCGAATCAATTCCACGCTGCGGGCGGTGGAAACGCGCATGATGTGTACGGGAGTGCCTCCAGATGCGACTAACTCTAGGATTGTCGCCAAAGCCGATGTTTCGGCACTTGCGGGAATTCCCGGTAAACCCAAGCGCACCGATACGGAACCCTCCCGCGCTGCGCCATTTCCTGCTAAAGTTCGATCGCACGGCCACAAAGCCACAGACTTATTCAAAGGCTGGATATACTCAAGCAAACGCCTCACCAGAGCCGGATTAGATAGCGACAAACCGTCCGCAAACCCTACTATTGGAGAGGAGGCCAGCTCCCCCAACTCGGCCATCTGCTGACCTTTAACGCCCGCTGTCAGCGCGCCCCAAAAATACAAGCGGGGTAGGGAGGGCGACAAATTGCGGATGTGTTGTTGCAACAAGGCTAAACTGGCCAAGTTATCCACTGGTGGGGATGTATCGGGCAAAATTGCCACTCGCGTAAAACCGCCAGCCGCCGCAGCCTGCATTAAGGATTCTAGGGTTTCTCGTTCCTCAAAACCTGGTTCTCCGCTATGACTGTAGATATCGGCTAATCCTGGCCCTAAAATTAAGCCTCGGCAATCTCGGACTTCTGTGTCGGCGGGAATTTCGGTGATGTTTTCTTGGATTGCTGCGATCTGATTTTCTGTGATTAGAATATCAGTGGTGCGATCGATCTTTGAAATTGGATCGATTACTCTTATGTTTTGTAGCAGTTCGCGGATCATAAAGAAGGAAGTTCGGCAACGGATTTTTTAACGGATTTAACGGATGTCACGGATGGATGGATGGATGGAGGATGGAACCGCGAAGACGCGAAGTACGCGAAGGAAGAGGGGGGAAGGAAGAGGAATAAAAGCAATGGTTTAAGCAGTTAACAATGCTTGGTGGTTGCTATTAAAATTCAGACTTTTGTCCGGCGAAGCGTGGCGGAGGGTATTGGTATTCGTGTTAACTTAAGCTTTAAACGTGCTATCAATCTACTGTTTGATAATTAGGCCTTCGATCCCCCCGAATTCTTGCCCCCTACTCCCCCCGATCGAAGGGGGGAACCGGAAGCACTCTTGCAGCCCCCGGATAGTCGGAGGACTTTGATAAGGCTCTTGTCCCCCCTTTCGATCGGGGGGTTAGGGGGGATCGAGACTACGCTAACAGCGAGATTTATCAAGGATTTTAGACTTAAGTTAACACCTCAAAAGTTACAGTGCTCCGGCTGCTGTTTGGTCGAAAATGCTGCCGCTTAAATGAGTTGTGATATTCATCGCTTGCAGTACGGGTAAACCGTCGGGGCCGTGGGGATAATCAATCACGCTAACGGCTCCGTTTCCTTGTTTGAATTTCCAGAAATGCTCTGGTTCTAAATTGAATAGGTGGCAGAGTAGGGCTTTGTTGACGGCATCGTGGGCAACGACAATCCCTGTACCAGATACTGATTGTACAATTTCTCGCCACGCTGCGATCGCCCGACTCCAAACTTGCTCTAAATTTTCTCCTTCGGGCATTTGCACGTTTTCAGGGGATGTTTTCCATTCTTCGAGCAAACCTGGATAGGATGCTTCTATTTCTGATTCAAATTTTCCTTCCCATAGTCCGTGGCTGATTTCTCTCAATTCGTCGCGGAGTTCTAGTTGCAAGTCGCCGTGATGTTTGAGAATAATTTCGGCTGTTTCTTTCGGGCGCAGCATGGAACTGCTGATGGCAAAATCTAATTTTACATCTTTGAGAAATTCTGCGGCTTGCCGAGCTTGTTCGCGGCCGTTATCGTTGAGTGGTACGTCTATTTGTCCTTGAAATTTACCTGCTCTGTTCCAGTCTGTTTCGCCGTGACGCACCAGCAACAAGCGCGGGCCTCGGTGTCCGTCCCTCGGTTTGGGGAAGATTTCTCCGGTATGGGCGGTTAAATTTAAGGATTCTAATTGAACTGCAATTTTTTGTTTTGGCTCTGTTTGGTCATCGGTAGCAATAGGGGAATTTCCCAAGTTGATGACGCTAATTCCGCAATTTGACTGTTGAATTGATTGATAGTAATCTGGGGCAATTTCTGAGGCTGTGGCGATGAGCGCGCGGTTGATTCCGTTGTGACCTACTACTAGAATTGTACCTGAACTGTGTTCGGATAAGATCTCTTGCCAAAATTTGCGGGCGCTAGCAAAAACGGCTAGTACCGGAAAGTGTTCTATTTCTCCTTCGGCTGAAGGTAGTTTCATGGAAAATTTGTCTGGATGTTGTTGCCATTGCTGATATGCTTCGGGGAATTGGTCGATCGCATCTTGGCGCAGCATTCCTTCCCACAATGGCAAATCGATTTCCATCAATTTATCAGTTGGTTGGAGTTTTGGCGGATTTGTCAAGCGCGACAGGATGATTTCTGCTGTTTCTTTGGCTCGTTGCAGGGGACTGGTGTAGGCGGCATCAAAGGCGATGCTGCTGAGCGTGTCGCCTACTTGAAGGGCGCCGGCGCGGCCTGCTTCTGTCAAAACTGATTTATCGAGGCGCCCTTGGATGCGACGCTCTTGATTGTATGTGCTTTTGCCGTGACGGACTAAGATGATGCGGGTCATTCGATTTTAGATTTTAGATTTTAGATTTTAGATTTAGCCTGTTACTGAGTCGAAGGGTGCGCGGTGCACACCTGATCTCGTTGAAAAATCTCGCTTTTAGCTTAGCCTCGATCCCCCTAAATCCCCCGAATCGTTGCGGGGACTTTGAGCAGACTCTTGCCTCCCCCTTCGATCGGGGAGTAGCGGTTGACTTCGATCGGACTCTTGTCCCCCCCTTCAGAAGGGGGGCTAGGGGGGATCGGGGCTTAGTTGTCAAACTGTAGAGCGATCCTACGTTTGAACTAGCTCTTCACACCAGATGCGTACCTTACCCAGTCGAAGGGTGCGGCGCCATTCAAAAAGATGAGCCAGTGAAATTTTACCAGTTGAGGGGATACTCTCGACTGCAACGACCTATGATTAAAGACGGGAAAGACTTAGCCACGGATTTGCGCGGGACGGAAAAGCAGGAATGACACTGAAGCGGATAATTTTAGGTATTTTAACGGCGATCGCGATCGCCCTGGTCGGTTTATCTTTACTTGCTAGTTGGAATGAGCCGCAAATTCAAAGCCGGCTGGAACTCTATCAGACAAATTTGCTGCTTCACGCGCTAGAGTGGCTAGGAGAAAATAATCAGAGTGCTAATTTAAGTTCGGCGCGCAACAATATTATCGGTTCAGATCCTTTAAATACGGCTTTGGCGCAGTATCAAGAAGCGCGAGATTCGACTCAAAAAACTCTCGAAACAACTCAAGCACAATTTAAACAAATTCCGCCGACTCTCGTCTCAAAGTCGGAAAATTATGCTCTCAAATCTGCACAACAAAAGGCTGTGCAAGAGTTGGTCAACCAACAGTCAGCTCTGCTAAACGAACTTGAATTGCGCCTCGGAATTTTGCAGGCAACCAGCGGCAAAACTAAGGAGGCGTTCCAAATTTGGCAAGGTTTAGTTGCGCGGAACAAAACCGAAAGTGATACCGATCCTTCCGTGGCAACTGCTCAGGTTTTGACGGGAATTTGGAGCAATCCGCCTCAACTTTTCCCGGATGCCGAGCCTCGCATTCAAAAATATTTGGACGGCTGGTTTCGCTATCGCGCTCTCACTCAACTTTACAAGCTGCAAGAACGTTCTAAGGAGCTGGTGGCGCTGCAAGCAGCAGAGCAAGTAACGGCTGAGCAAGCTGTAGAAAAGTTGGCAATTATTGTTGGTGTTCCGGCGATCGGACTTTGTATCGGTACGGTTTTACTGGTTGGTTTGAGCGTGCAGTGGCTGTTGCAGCGCCAGCAGTTAGATAAGGCAGGTTCCGGGCCGCTGTTGGCGCGCAATGCCAGCTTGACTTGGGATGTGCCTTGGGACGGGGAGATTGTTTGGCAGGTGCTGGTTGTTGGGTTTTTCTTTGTCGGGCAAATCTTGATTCCCTATTTCTTGCTGCCAGTTTCTCTGGCTGTTCTCAAACTGAATCCTGCTATTTTCGACGCCCGCGAAAAGGCTTTTTATATCTTTGCTACTTATTTGTTGCTGTCGGCTGGCGGGCTTTCGGTACTGTATTTTTCTGTGAAGTCTTATTTGCCTTTTCCTGATGGTTGGTTTCGGATTGATTGGCGGGGAAGTTGGTTTTTGTGGGGGTTGGGCGGCTATTTTGTGGCTTTGCCTTTGGTGGTTGTGGTGTCGCTGATCAATCAGCAATTTTGGCAGGGACAAGGGGGCAGCAATCAGATTTTGCCGATCGTTCTTGAAGGTAGGGACAACGTGGCTCTGGCGGTGTTTTTCGGCACTGCTGCGATCGCCGCTCCGGTTTTTGAGGAAATCGTGTTTCGGGGCTTTCTGCTGCCTTCTCTGACTCGCTATTTGCCTGTTTGGGGGGCGATCGCAGCTTCGGCTTTCTTGTTTGCTGTGGCTCACTTGAGTGTCTCTGAGATTCTGCCTTTGGCGACTTTGGGTGCGGTGTTGGGGTTTGTGTACACGCGATCGCGCAATCTCCTCGCTCCCATGCTTCTCCACAGTCTTTGGAATAGCGGAACTCTCTTGAGTCTGTTTCTTTTGGGCGGCGGCGCCAGTTAATGCGGGCGGTTGTGAATAATTGTGAATTAACCGGGTTTTTGTGACATCTATCGGCACTGCCTGCTGAGGTTGAATTTCGCGATCGCCCGGCCGCTTACTTTAACGGAAAAACTTGCTTTAAGATGGAAGTAATATCTTGTCCGCTGATGAATGCAAGACTGGCCCGGGATCTCGCACCCAAGCGAACTTGACCATCCGGCTAATTTGTATGTTAGTTTTAAGTGAAGATGAGGTTTCAACCCCATGAGCAATTTCAACAGCCGCAAGTTAGAGCGAGCAACGAGTTGGATGCGTTTCGCACCCTACGCAGCCCTAGGCGCTTTAATATTTTCTCTGAATGCAAGTAGCGAACTCGATTATTTCTGGAGAGGTTACTTTGTCATTCTACAGGCTCAAGCCGGTATAGTTATGCTCTATTTTGCGATGTCTATGTTTCGCAAAAAACCAAGTAAATGAGTAAAAATTAGTAAGATTGCTTGCCTCGATCGCATTCGTTGTCGATCGCACAAGTTAAAGTAAAAAAACTGGGGAAAGGGAAAAATGGTAAAAGATAAAACCGTAGCAGTTGTGTTAGCTTTTTTTATCGGAGGTTTCGGAGGTCACAAATTTTATTTGGGCAACAATTTAGCAGGAGTATTGTATTTGCTCTTTTCCTGGACGTTAATTCCGTCACTCTTCGCATTTTTTGATTTTCTAGGTCTGCTGCTGATGTCGGAACCAGCTTTTAATGCACAGTACAATGCCGGAATGTTGCAGTCTGGGTACGCGATCAGAGGGGCAAAAGATGTGACTGGGGCGATCGCAGATTTGAAAGGACTTTACGATATGGGCGCAATTACAGCCGAAGAATATGAAGAAAAACGCCAAAAACTGCTGCGGGAATTGTAAGTTATTGGGCATGGGGCATGGGGCATGGGGCATGGGGCATCGATCATTAGTCATTAGTCATTAGTCATTAGTCATCAGCAAGAAGGAAGAAGGAAGAAGGAAGAAGAGAATTCAGGCTTGACAGGATTTACGCACAAATTCTTATATGTAGTAGGGTTCGCCCCTCAGCACCTTACCCCTATCAGTAGCGTGTCAAACCACTTTTTGCATAAGTCATGTATGAAAAAGGTGAGATTTAAATAAGAGTCAAATAACAGTCGATAGAGGATAGAACTAAAGTGTCTCAAGAGTTATACTGGCTGCGTCAAACTCCCAACTGGGTGTGGTATTCTTTTATTCCCTACTTTGGCGGATTGGCGATCGCCTATGCAGGCCAAAAAACAAATATTCGCAGTTGGATGGGATGGGGTGTTGGCATTACTTTAGCAGCACTAGCCCTATCTTCTTCAGCTAATTTCGGCACCCTCGTTTGGATCGCTCAAATTGTCACAGCCTTTTCTTTGAAAAAGCGCTATCTGATCAAAACCGCACCCAGAGGCTTGCTGGTTCCTGCAACTGCGACAAATGCCGAAGAATTAGCCAACGTGCGCGGCAAAATAGATATTAACGAGTGCACCAAAGATGATATGGTCAGAATCTTGGGTTTGCCGATCGTCTACGCTAACGATATTGAATCTTTGCAAAACGAAGGCTACCTTTTTACCCACGCCGAAGAGTTATCAGAAATCGCCGGAGTACCCGAAAGTCACGTCAGACGCATCGCCCCGATGATTTGCTTCAGCTACAATTATCAAAAAGAATCCCAGTTTACTTGGAAACGGTTAAATATTCTTTCACCGGAAGAGTTGATCCAAAGTGGTTTAGATCGGGTTGTGGCTGAAACCATAGTTAGAGAAAGGCAGATCAAAGGCGCATACAAATCAGTTGTTGATGTCAAGCGGCGGACTGGACTGCCTTTTGATTCATACCGCCATATTTGTTAGTTGGCAGTTTTCCTATATAGCTAGTCGTAGGGTGTGTCGCTATCCACCATTTTTCTGAAAAACAGACAATCTAACAGGGATCCGCACCTCGGACATTTAATGAACCTAGAATCGTAGGGTGTGTCGCTATCGAGCATCTTTAAAAAAACCGACAATCTCAATAGCGACACACCTCGGATCTTCAATGAACCTATCAGTGTCTAAGGTGCGGATCCATGAGATTTGCAATTAAATGCGAGAGATTAAAAATGGCGACACACCCTACTAAGACTGTCCCAGGTCAACTGTCAACTGCTATAAATGCACCCGCTAGCTAACATCTCCAACCACAGGCGGGTTCAGCTAAATTATTAAAAAAACTATTGATCCTCTTGACATTTACACAAAACAATGATATTAAATAATTTCGGTAAAACCCGTATTTTTCTCTAGGATCAACTCCAATCCGGGTAAGTTTTCAAGACGGTGCCTTAAATATCAGTGGTATCCTATCAGAATTATTATTGAAACGGAAAACGACACAATAGTAGCAGTACCACTAAAATTCAATTATGTCTGACTCTCCTCCATCCCAAATCACCCCAGAACCCTCGCCGGAAACCGCTGCTATCGAAAACCGCAGTGCCAAAACTCGGCAAATGTTGGGCATGAAAGGGGCTGCTAGCGGGGAAACTTCCATTTGGAAGATTCGCTTGCAACTGATGAAACCGATTACCTGGATTCCCCTGATGTGGGGCGTGGTGTGCGGGGCGGCTTCTTCGGGAAACTATGTTTGGAATTTAGAGAATTTTGCGATCGCCTCCGCTTGTATGTTGATGTCAGGGCCTTTGCTGGCTGGGTACACTCAAACTTTAAACGATTTTTACGATCGCGACATCGACGCCATTAACGAGCCCTACCGTCCGATTCCCTCGGGTATCATTTCGATTCCCCAAGTAGTAACGCAAATTTTGGTATTATTAGCCGCAGGCATTGCGGTGGCCTATGCTCTAGACTTGTGGGCGGGTCATGAATTCCCCATCATGACTGTTTTGACTCTCGGCGGCGCATTTTTAGCTTACATCTACTCCGCGCCACCGCTGAAACTCAAGCAGAATGGCTGGTTGGGAAATTATGCCCTAGGTGCTAGCTATATTGCCCTGCCTTGGTGGGCAGGTCAAGCTTTGTTTGGTACACTAGATCCCACGATTATGGTTTTGACCCTGTTTTACAGTTTGGCAGGGCTGGGAATTGCGATCGTTAATGATTTCAAAAGTGTCGAGGGCGATCGCCAATTAGGGTTAAAATCTTTGCCAGTGATGTTTGGCATCGGCACCGCAGCCTGGATTTGCGTGTTGATGATCGACATATTTCAAGCAGGCATTGCAGGCTACCTGATCAGCATTCACCAAAACCTTTACGCTGTCATTCTCCTGCTGCTGATCGTTCCCCAAATCACTTTTCAGGATATGTACTTTTTGCGCAATCCCCTGGAAAATGATGTTAAATATCAGGCAAGTGCTCAGCCTTTCCTGGTGTTGGGTATGCTGGTAGCGGGTTTGGCACTGGGCCATGCTGGTTGAGAATAATTTTGAGTGGTCAATTTTGAGTTAAATAGTTTTTAAATCAAAATAAAGAACTCAAGACTCTGCACAGTTTTCTTGAATAAAAAATGTCAAGTTAAAAATTAAAAATTGAAGAAGGCTAGCTTTTTTAATTTTTAATTTTTAATCTGACTTGATGAGCTTTGAAGGTCTGAACGTGGCAGAATTTTTCTCAAATATCAAGGATAAATTGAGCAAAGTCACTAAGGGAGTAGGCGGTAATTCCGATCGAGAATCGCCAAATGCTGCCCATAGCACCGGGCTAAACTCGCCGCCATCTCCGGCTCAATTGTCTGCACGGACAACGGATGTGCGATCGGAGTATGTGGTATCAGAAGATGCTGCACCTCCAGAAGACTCAGAATTAGCATCGGAATATTTAGACTCAAAACACGATCAATATCCAATAGTCAAGCGCGATTGGGAAGGGTTGAAGCGCTTGATCGCTTGGTTGGAAATTGAACCTCAAGTTACCAGTTGGCAAGCAAAAGGAAAGGAGTTGTTGCGACCGGGATTGAGTGTGCTGGGGAATAAATTACCCGAAAAATCGGATAATATTGTAGTGCCGTCCAAGAGCGCACCGCAAAATACCGAACTGCAAATAAATACCGAACTACAGGAAATTAACGCGCCGCAAAATACCGAACTGCAAATAAATACCGAACTACAGGAAATTAGCGCGCCGCAAAATACCGAACTGCAAATAAATACCGAACTACAGGAAATTAGCGCGCCGCCGGAAGATAGCGCACCGCAGGAAGATAGCGCACCGCAGGAAAAGACTAAAAAACGGCTCTCCCGCCGCCCTAGATTTTGGATAGGTTTAGGTGTTCTCAGTATAGGGAGTGGCGCTTTAATATACGGTTTGTGGGTTTTATACACCTTAGACAAAGCTTTACCGGATGTTAACGATTTGTCGGCTTTTAACCGTGATGGAACGCTGACAATTAAGGCGGCAGACAATACGATTTTGTTGCAGTCGGGGCCGGCAACTAGAGATAAGCTGAAACTTAAGGAAATTCCCGATTTGTTGGTGAAAGCTTTTATTTCCATAGAAGACCGCCGTTTTTACGAACATCGCGGGGTGGATTATCAAGGTATTGTGCGATCGATCGGTTCTAATCTGCTCGCGAGAGATTTAGTGCAGGGGGGCAGCACAATTACGCAACAATTGGCTCGCGTCGTTTTTCTCAATCAAGAAAGAAGTATTAAGCGGAAGGTTCGGGAGGCTCTTTTAGCTCAGAAAATAGAGCGGGAGTTGACTAAAGAACAAGTTTTAGAACGGTATTTAAATCTGGTTTATTTGGGTTCAGATGCTTACGGGGTGGCGGATGCGGCTTGGGTTTTCTTTAGCAAACCAGTCGATAAATTAACTTTAGCAGAGATGGCAACTTTGGCGGGTTTGCCGCCGGCACCGAGCGAATATTCGCCTCTGGTGAATCCGAATCTTGCTAAACAACGCCGCAATACTGTGCTGCAACAAATGCAGGAAGCGAAGGTAATTACAGAAGCCCAGGCGAAGGAGGCGATGGCAGAACCTATTAGGGTTAAACAAAGTTCGCCGAAACGATTTAAAGTAGTCGCGCCTTATTTTGCTAGTTACATTCGCAAGGAATTGCCGCGCTATGTTTCTAAGGATGCTTTGGAATCTGGCGGTTTGACTGTCGAGACGACGGTGGATTTGAAGTGGCAGAAAATAGCGGAACAAGTTGTTAAAGATGCGATCGAGGTTGATGGCCGCCGTCAGGGTTTTGAACAGGCGGCTTTAGTTTCGATTGAAACAAAAACAGGAAAAGTTAAGGCGCTCGTCGGCGGCGGAAATTTTAAGGAAAGTCAGTTTAATCGGGCTACGCAGGCTTTGCGGCAGCCCGGATCGACTTTTAAGGGGTTGGTTTATGCGGCGGCTATGGGGGCGGGTTTTTCGCCTTACGACAGCTATGAAGATGCGCCAATTATTATCGACGGCTATCAACCGAATAATTACGGGAAAAAGTTTAGCGGTTGGCGATCGATCTCTGATGCTTTGAGGAGTTCGGTGAATGTGGTGGCTGTCAGGGTGTTGATGGATGTCGGCTTTGAACCGGCGATGAAATTAGCCCACGATATGGGAATAAAGTCTAAATTAAGTCCGATTTATTCCCTGGCTTTGGGCTCGTCTGAGGTGAATTTACTGGAGTTAACTAATGCTTACGGTACTTTAGCGTCGGAAGGTAATTTTATTGAAGCCCACGGAATTACTAAGGTGATTAATCAGCGAGGAGATGTGATTTATAAGGCTGATTTTAAACCGAAGCGGGTTTTGGATAAGGATAGTGCCGCGATTACTACTTGGATGTTGGAGGGTGTGGTGACTGGTGGTACGGGCGGGCCTGCTTCTTTAGCCGATCGCGCTGTAGCAGGTAAAACTGGCACTTCCGAAAAGGTGCGGGATTTGTGGTTTATCGGTTACATTCCGCAGGTAGTGACGGGTGTGTGGCTGGGGAATGATGACAATTATCCGACGGGGGGAACTAGCGGTACTGCTGCTTACAATTGGCGCGATTTTATGAGTCAAGCTGTGAAGGGAATGCCGGTTCAGGAATTTCCCAAGTTACCTGAGTTGGAGGGCCGCAAAGGCAGTATTAAGGCCAAACCGGTGGAGCCGAAGGAGATTATTCGAGGGATGATTGTGAATGAGGATGGTGCGATCGTACCTTACAATCCACATCCCGAACCCCGACATCGGGAACCGGTTTATCAAGAACCAGCTTACCAAGAACCTGCGTATCAAGAACCAGCTTATCAAGAACCAGCTTATCAAGAACCAGATCGTTATCAAGAACCGAGATATTAAACTCTTAAAGAAGACGGCGGTTGAAACCGCGTAAGCGTCAAACTTTCACCCGACGGGAGCGGGTTGAATTCTTCTTAATCTCGCTTGAGTTTCACCATAAAAAAGCCATCCATTTGATGCTTGTGCGGCCAAACTTTCACCCATCCTTCCGGTGAAGGCTGGACTGGTAAATCAATGGTTGGCGCTTCGATTTGCCAGTCAGGATTGCTATCTAAGAACGATCGCACAACCTGTTCATTTTCCAAAGGATGAATCGTGCAAGTTGCATAAACTAAAACGCCCCCGGACTTGACAAAAGTCGCGGCATTTGCTAGCAATTCCGATTGCAGTTGCGATTGTTCTTGAATATTTTCGGGAGTGTGTCGCCAGCGGGCGTCAGCGCGGCGGTGGAGAGTTCCGAGGCCGGAACAAGGTGCGTCTAATAATACTCTGTCTGCTAGGTTGATAAATTCTGGGAATTGGCGGCTGTCTCCGGTATGAATTTTAATCGATTTCATCTGGAGTCGGTCTGCATTTTCTTGCAGTTTTTTGAGCCTGCTAGCGGTTTTGTCGCAGGCGTAAATAGTGCCTGTATCCTGCATTAATTCAGCGCTGTGAGTGGTTTTCCCTCCGGGAGCAGCGCAGGCATCGATGATAATTTCTCCAGGCTGCGGATCGAGTAAATGGGTGACTAATTGAGCGCTGCTGTCTTGGATTGTCCACCAACCTTCGCGATATCCGGGGAGGTTTTGGATTGCGCCGGTACTGCCATTTAGTCTTAATGCTTGGGGTAAATGGGGGATTCTGCTAGTGGAGATGTTCTGGGCTTGGAAGGCTGCCTCAATTTGGGCGATCGAGCTTTTTAAGGGATTGATTCTCAGGTCAATTGTGGGAGATTGATTGAACCATTCACAGAGTTGTTCGGTTTCAGTTTCGCCTATTTGTTCGATCCACAATTCTACTAGCCAGTCGGGGAAGCTGTGCAAAATTCCAAGGCGTTCTATTCTATTTTCGGGTAATGTTAGGAAATTCAAACCCCCCCTAGCCCCCCCTTGGTAAGGGGGGGGATTGGATGTAGTTTCAGTCTCTGGTTGCTGAGGGGAATTAGGAACACTCTTAGCCCCCCCTTGGTAAGGGGGGGTTGGGGGGGTGAAAGTCTCAGGTTGCTGAGGGGAATTCAAACCCCCCCTAGCCCCCCCTTGGTAAGGGGGGGTTGGGGGGGTGAAAGTCTCAGGTTGCTGGGGGGAATTAGGAACACTCTTAGCCCCCCCTTGGTAAGGGGGGGTTGGGGGGGTTAAACGGATATATTGTCGCAGCAAGCCGTTGACAAAACTGCTGAGTCCTGACAATTTGTTTTCTTTTGCTAGTTGAACGGTGGTGTTGACGGCGGCGGAGGGGGGAATGTGGTTGAGATATTGGAGTTGATATAGGCCTAAATGTAGGATGGTGCGGAGATCCGGCGGTTGTTGGGAGGATTTCTTGGTGGCTAGTTTGTCGATGATAAAGTCGATCGATCGCATTCTTCTGACGCTACCGTACACTAACTCTGTGACTAAACGGCGATCGAGGTCGTTGAGTTGAGAGTTGCGGAAAGTGCGATCGAGGGCGGCGTCTGCAAATGCACCTCGGCGGTGGACTTCACGGAGTGCGAGAAAGGCTATTTGGCGGGGATTTTGCATGGCTGGTTGCTGATATGTCAAGTTATTATAGGTTGTCTGAGGAGTGAAAGCGTTGTTTTCACAAGATGAAATGAGGTTGATGTTAAGTGTATAATGTAAATAACTGCTTATTTATTTGACTATTTCGAGTTTTTCTAGCTGTATTAAAAGGTAATTTGTGATGACTCAAATATCGGTAAGAAGTACAAAAAATGTTGAGCTACCAACTCCGGCTGATGACGATGCGAGTATTCTGCCACTGGAAAATGGCGATCGGCTTTCACAACCTGAATTTCACGATCGCTATCTCGCCATGCCGCACGTCAAGAAAGCCGAATTAATTGAAGGAATTGTGTACATGACATCACCAGTACGTCACAGAAGCCACGGTAGGCCCCATGCTGCGATTACCGGATGGTTGTTGAATTACCAAGTGGCAACACCAGGGGTAGATTTAGGGATTGAAACTACTGTATTTTTAGATTTAGAAAATGAACCGCAGCCCGACGCTTTGCTGCGAATTGAGAATGGAGGAAATTCGCGAATTACTGATGATGATTACGTACAAGGTGCGCCGGAATTGATTGTAGAAATAGCTGCGAGTACAGCATCTAAGGATTTGCATGATAAGAAAAATGCTTATCGGCGAAATGGGGTGCAGGAGTATATGGTTTGGCAGATTAACAAACAACGTTTGCATTGGTTTAGGTTGGAAAAAGGCAAGTATGTTTCTCTCAAACCGGATGAGAATGGTACGATTCGCAGCATAGTTTTTCCGGGTTTGTGGTTGGCTGTAGCGGCTTTGTTGTCGGGAGATTTGGCACAGGTGATGTCGGTTTTGCAAGAGGGAATTAATGCGGCGGAACACGCGGAGTTTGTTGGGATTTTGTCGGGAGAGTCGGGAAAGGGCGATTGAAATCGCTAATTCATAAAAAATAAAAAAACATCCCAAAATCCTGTAGGGGCGGGTTCACCAACCATCTATAAAACCCACAAACAATCTCATAAACCCGCCCCATCCCCGCCATAATTTACATCAACATTTTACCAATAAATTCACGGTACATTTTTATGGTTGGTGGGCGGGGGCGGGTTTATGAGATTATTCATTTTTACCGTAAATGGTTGGCGAACCCGCCCCTACAAATTTTGTTTATAATATAACAACCTGTCCTAAAACGGACGGTTGCTATAAGACGGCAGTTTCAACCGCCGGGTCTTTTTTGTTCAGATTTCGTCGGGATTGATGTTCATTTCTCGCAATTTCTGCGAAAGGCGATCGGCTTTTTGTCGTTGTTCTTCCATTTGTTGCTGTGCTAATTCCATTTGTCGCTGTACAGATTCCTGTTGTCTTGACAACTCCACATAGGACAAAAACTTCTGTCCATCAGGCCGATAAATTTCCAAGTCTCCCGATGCAGTTTGAAAACGAATCTGCAAACGCGGACTCACCCAACCCTCTATTGATTCAATATACTTGAGTTCTTGGTCAGTTCGTAGCCAACCCATTAACTCATTATCTTCTGGATCGTAGACATAATATTCTTCTACTCCATAATCATCGTAGAAATGAAACAGCTTAAACAGTGCTCCCATTCGGTTGCCAGGGGAGATGATCTCAAAGACAACTTGCGGGGCGATATTGTCTTCCAGCCACTGTTGATAAGAACCTCTGTAACCTTTCGGTCTGCCAAACACTACCATCGTATCAGGTGCTTGGCGAGTTTTGTTATTGCCTTCGACTGGATACCACAGCAAGTCACCTGCTACAAAGACATTTTCGTTGTCTTTGTATAGGGCATCTATTCCGCCTTGAATCGTGACAATTAGTTCAAACTGTTTGGTATTGTCTGACATGGGTTTGCCGTCGCTGTCGGGATAGATGATTTCTGATGAGGTTTTAGTGGGAATTGTTGCCGTCATGGGGATGAGTCCTTTGCTAGTATCATCAATTTCTATTTTACGCCTATTTTGTAGGACAATACTGTTTAGATCTGACGGCGGTTGAAACCAGGTTTACACAAACGATGTCCGCCTCCGCGGACTGAAGAGAATGACGTATTTTAACTGTTCCATCTTCAACCCCTCTGAGCTCGGGTTTTGCTTGTATAGACGCGGTTTCAACCGCCGGGTCTTTCTTATTCTAGTTTTGGTAAAACCAACGGTTCTAATAAAGTGCGTTCTTCTATGGGAAGTTCTAGCAAAACTCGTCTGTCGCCCTTGGTTTCCTTGTAGCGGACAGCGGCATTCAGCAGGCGGATGGGAATTTGGAATTGTTCGTAGTTGCTGGTTTGTTCTTGCCACAATTCTAACCAAGTGCGGGCGGCTTTGTCGCTGACCATTTCTGACATTAGCGCGGGGATGTTTCGCACGATTCCCTGTCCTAATACTGAGAGATATTTGTGTTTTTCGTAAACTGCAATTAGGCTGGCGATGCGAGTCTGAGATATCGCTCGATCGAACGCGAACGCGAACAGGTTGCTGATAATTAACTCGGCATCTTCTGAAGCTGCTTCATTATCGGGTTCGAGGCGTTGGAATGCGTTGTCTAAGGCGGTGATACCTTCCTCCCAACGATTCAATCCGAGAATGGCAATGGCACGATTGAAGAAGACGGATGAATCTTTATCTCCAAGTGCGATCGCTTTATCGCAAGATATTAAAGCTTCTTCATAGCGGCCGAGATTATTCAGTACCAAGCCTCGATTAGCCCAAGCCCAGTCATAATTGGCATCAATTTCGAGCGCCCGATCGTAAGATACTAAGGCTTCATCATAGCGTTGGAGCTTGTTGAGTACATAGCCTCGACTAGCCCAAGCCCACCGATAATTGGCATCAATTTCGAGCGCCCGATCGAAAGATACTAAGGCTTCATCATAGCGTTCGAGGTTGTCAAGTACATTGCCTCGGAAAACCCAAGCCCACTGATAATTGGCATCAATTTCGAGCGCACGATCGAAGGATTTCAAGGCTTCTTCATAGCGTTTGAGGTCGTTGAGTACACGGCCTCGTTGAACCCAAGCCCACTGATCGTTGGCATCAAGTTCGATCGCCCGATCCGAAGATACTAAGGCTTCATCATAGCGTTTGAGGTTGTTGAGTACATTGAGTCGATTAAGCCAAGCCCCCGCATAATTGGCATCAAGTTCTAGCGCCTGATCTAAGGAAACTAAGGCTTCATCATAGCGTTTGAGGTTGTTGAGTACATTGCTTCGATTAACCCAAGCCCCCTGATAATTGGCATCAAGTTCTAGCGCCCGATCTAAGGAAACTAAGGCTTCATCATAGCGTTTGAGGTTGTTGAGTACATTGCTTCGATTAACCCAAGCCCCCTGA
>NZ_JAUBUN010000035.1:2879-34735 GCF_036702665.1 Microcoleus sp. Aus8_D2 | reverse complement strand
TAATTGGCATCAAGTTCTAGCGCTCGATCGAAAGATGCTAAAGCTTCTTCATAGCGTTTAAGGTTGTTGAGTACATCACCTCTCTTAACCCAAGCCCACTGATAATTGGGGTTAATAGCTATAACTTTATCGTAGCATTCTAATGCTTCTTCATAACGTTTAAGAATCTTGTTAAATAAATCGGCCCGCTTAGCCCAAGCCCACAGATCGTTGGGGTCAATTTGCGGGCTCGCTTTGTTGTAGGATGCTACCAATTCTTCATAGCGTTTAAGGTTGTCGAGTACATCACCACGCTTAGCCCAAACCAAGGCAGAATTGTGCTTAAGCTTGATCGCTTTATCTAAATCTGCTAGGGCTTCTTTGCGCCATTCGATATCTTTTGCCTCAAACGCAAACCGATAAAATTCTTGATCTTTTAAAGTATCAAATGGAATGGGTTCTAAGCATTGCCATTCTTCTCTATGACTTTCTATGTCAGAAAAAGCAATATCATCTATCCTCCATTCAAATCGCTGCTGCAATTCTTGCCGTCTATACCAAACTCGCAAAAAATTTATAATTAATAATCTAATCTGTTGATTTTGCTGCTTCTTCACCTCAAAGCAAAAACGCATTAGCGGTTCTCGCAATTCGTACCAAGACTCACGTCCTATTTCTTCAGTTTTTACATATCCTCTTTCTCGCAAATCTTTCAGTTGACTCGATACTGTTTGCTGAGTAATAAAACAAAATTGAGCAATTTCTTTTACAGGTGTAGCACCACCTCTATAGCACAAAAAATCAACTATTTTTTGCTGTTGATTGGACAGGCTTTTCATTTTTTCTTGATAAAATGGTGTTAAAATGTCCACCATTTTCCTAAATGATATTATCAACTCATCTAAGGATTCGCGTGTAAGAAAAGCTGAAAGAATAATATAATTCCTAGGACTACCACCAGAAAGGTAATGGACAACCTTGATTCGATTGAACCCTTTTTTTGTCTCAATAAAATTTGCTAATTCTTGCTTGCCTTCAAGTTGGGCGATATTCTTCAACAGTTGCGCTGCTTCCTCCGCTGTCAATTCTTGCAATTCCTGAATGTTGAAAAAGCCATAAAACGGAGATTTTTTAAGTTTAACTCCCTTAAATAAACTGGTTGATGTGGCGGTAATCGTACATTGGTTGAAGTCTTGAATAAATGCCATAAATTGTTTTTGTCCCTCTTCACCTAACCCGGCAAATATGTCATCAAGATTTTCTACAAGCAACAGCAAAGTACGGTTGCCAACAAACTCTTTTAGCAACTCTACAGCCTTGGTTTTTGCTGTATCGGGCGAATGATACATTTCTTCGACAGTTGCTCGTAGTTTGGCATTATATTCTTCTAAATATTCATTTTTAAGTGCCTGAAAAATTCGCAGCAGCAAATCAAAAAAAGACGAGATGCCCCATTCTTCCTCCTGCAACCATGCAATAACCAATTTTTTCCGCAAATCTTCTAGCTTGCAGACACGGTGATAAATCAGTGAAATTAGGTAAGTTTTGCCTATACCGCGCGGTCCAATTAACAGGCTGTAATACTTGGCTGAACTCGCAGCACTTTCGCAAACCCGTTCAACTAAATCATGCACTAATTGCTGACGCTGAACTAGAATCGCTTCTAAGGCTTCCGGCGTCATTAAACTAGGAGTAAATCGAGAAAGATATATGCTTTTCATAAAACAGTTTTTACACAACTTATCTAAAGTCCGCGAAGGCAGAGTTTGTTTGTGTAGCCCCAGGTTTCAACCTGCTGGCAGTTAGCGAACTTTGTTTGTGTAGCCCCAGGTCTCAAAGCTGCAAGTGCTGATCTGTGTTAATTTATTTACCCTTAAATGCTTGTTAGACAAGGTTTTGAGCGTTTATACGTCAATCGTACCACACGTTTTAAAAATATACGTTATTTTTATTGTATATTTCAAAAAGCCGTGTTACACTGCCCTTGACAAGCAAACAAGCGCCCCTAGCTGTTACTAGAGACGCTTTCGATGCTTGTTGTTTTCAGAGCGACTGGCTGCAACCAGAAACGCTCGTCAAGTTCCCATTTTTATGGTCTTTGCACAGACCAAGGAGTTGATATGTCCAATTTTAGCACAAATCAAGTCATTTTGGTTTCTACCTCTCCAACTGATTCCGCGACAGCACCGGAAACAGGAGGTTTCATGCCCTTACTGATGTACGGAGGAGTTGCAGTAGCTGTGATTATTGCGATGGCTTACTTTTCCCAAACTTTGCTCAACTCAATTACTCGGTTGACCAAAACCCTGAACAAAAAACACAAATAAATAGGACTTCCCTGGTTCCCTGGATTTGCCTGGGAACAGATGTCCAGATGCTCTGCCTCGCAAGCTTTAGACTCGCGGGAGGCAGAGCCTCTAGATCTACGTCCGCAGGCAGAGCCTGGGAACGAGAAAAAAGGATAAAAAAATTGCAAAATCTTCTTGACATTTTGTTACAATACGCGAAACTTAATATCTTCCCTCACACTGGATGACATTCTTCAACGCCTCCGAACCCGCGATCCGCTGCAAACAAGAACATCTCGATGTACAAGATCTCGCAGGCCTCTTGCGCCTCCACTGGCAAGTCGGAAATATTACTCTTTTCTCGGGATTTTATACCCGCATTGACCAAACTTTTTTGCTTTGGGCTTTGGTGACGGCGGGGATTTTTTTTACGGCTCAGTTTGTCCCGATTAGTTGGAGCTTTCAGGCGATTCTGTGGTCAACTGTGACTCTAATTGGCACTGTGGTAATGGCAGTTTTGACTTTGTTTTGGGTAAAAGTCGAGCGTGTTAGCTGGATTCTTTACTCTTGGGCGATTTTGATGGTTGGTGGTTTGGTTGTGACCGATTGCAGTATTTTTGCGGGTTGGGGATTTTGGTTGCTGCATCTGTGCGATTTGTGGTTGGGGTTGAGCGCGATCGGCTATTTTTGTACTGGGCTCGGTTTGCGATCGCGCACTTTTATTTTAATTGGACTCACTCATTTATTGAGCATACCTCTATTAACCTTTGTTGCCCCCTGGCAATATCTAACCACAGGCATAATTATGGCCGGATGTTTGCTGTTATTGTCAGAGTTGCAGTGGGATATGCGATCGCCGATCGACAATACTTTACTAAGCGAAGAACAAAAAGACTTCAACCGCATTCAGCATCAACTGCGCCACATCGGGGCCAAGGCAGCCAAATAAGTCAAATATCTTAACATTCAGCAATCTGAGGATGCGGTGAAAACTGAATCGAGCTGCGATCCCCGAACTTAAGTCTGACAGAGGATTCCGAAAGCGCGATCGATGCCTTAACCAAAGCCCGCAGAGCAGCTTTTAGAGCGAAAAAGTGTAAAGAATTCTGTACAACAGCTAACACTTTAGAGAAATCGCACACAATAGAAACATACAGCATAAATCAAAAACAAACCTTAACCAGAACAGGTGTTTTGCTGTTTTACCTGTGAATCGCCAACCTAAGGAGAACGGTGTCCGGGAGGCGACTGGCTAACAATGCTGTACTTGCGACGATAAAAGTTAATTCCGGTTGACAGTAGTTGTTCAAACCCAAAAGTGGTGCAGGGTTTTTACCGTTTCCCCTGCTTCGCAGTCTCCGAGGAGAGGCTAAACCCTCTATTAGAACAGCCTGAGGAGATTGGCACAAAATTTGACAGTTGCTGACACGGATGTTTGAGTCACCTTGTTTAATAAAATTGAGGAAATGCTCGCTTAGCAGCATGGCAGGACTTAGGATTAAATAAGTCCTGCTTTATCATGAAAAATAGGTTCGATCGTTCGGAATGCAAGTCCTCCCTCTTGAATTGAGAAAGAAAGGACTTACCATAAAACCAAAGAAACCGGGTTTTTTACCTAATCTACGGGTCACAACGAAAGATTTTCGTAAAAAACCCGGTTTCTGACCACCCGTGCGTCCAGGACTATAAATAAGGACTGAATTCCGCACGATCGAACTTGTAAGTTATGTTTTACTCGCTACGTACCTTTTCGCAAAATCTCTCGCACTTCCATTAAAATCTGTCCCAACATATTTTTGCCGCTGCCATCTTTCCCGCAACCCCAATAATAATCTCCCGGTGCGTTTTCGACTATTTCTTCATCGCCTGTAGCGAGTAAAATTTCGCGGATGTCGGCATGAGTTTCAAATTTCCGGAGTACAGCTTTTCGCATGATATCATCTTTTACTTGTTCCCAATCTTTGCGGAGGGGACGAGAGCGCTCGCGCCCCATTTTTGCTGCATCTTTCGGCGTTTTTGCTTGGCGAATTTGGTCGCAGTGTTCCGTTTCGGGAAACTTTTGTGCTTGAAAATAATGTTCGGTAGTCGGCCAGTATTCTCCGTCTAACTCGAATCCGTGACGGGAAAAGTTAGAGAAACTACCGTATTCGCTCCGCGTACTGTAAAAGTAGATAGTCATAATATTTTATGGCTCATATCGGCTGTGTACTGCGCGCCTTTCCTACCTATAATTATGCCACAACCTACAATTAACCGTTGGCTCGATCGCGGATTTTTAGTAAAATGTCACCACTGAAATTATTTTCTAATCCTACAACCCACTGTTGATAACTAATCATGCACCTTCAAATAGAAACTTTCACTCTCCGCAAGCGGTTTGCGCTTACCATCAGCCGCGGTACCACAGCACAAAGTACGAATTTGTGGGTAAAATTAACCCACGAAGGTATCGAAGGTTGGGGAGAAGCTTCGCCGTTTTCCACAGGTTCTCGGCCCCAAACTACCGAAAGTCTGCTAGCTGCATTGCAGGAAGTTGTACCCCTGTTAGAAAAGTTTACTCCCTTCGATCGCCAAAAAGTCGAACAAATCTTCACAGAGGTCGAGTTACCATCGGCCGCCCGCGCCGGCATCGACATGGCAATCCACGACTGGCTGGGCAAAAAAGCAGGCTTGCCGCTGTGGAAAATGTGGGGATTAGATCGATCGCGCATCGTCCCCACATCCGTCACCATCGGCATAAATTCGCCGTCTGCTGCGAGAGACAGAGTGCGCGATTGGTTTGGCAAAGATGCGACAGATCCCGCAAGCATCAAATACCGGGCCGTCAAAATTAAATTGGGCAATCCTGAAGGAATTGAAGCCGATAAAGCTATGTTCATCGCAGTATTAGACGAAGCGCCGGCTAACGTTCAAATCAGTGTTGATGCTAACGGGGGTTGGAGTTTAAAAGATGCTGTAGAGATGTGTCGCTGGCTGGAAAAATACAACATCAAGTATGTCGAACAACCCCTGTCACCAGTCGCGGATATGGCTGAATTTTCGGAACTGTACCGTCAATCGCCGTTGCCAATTTTTGCTGATGAAAGTTGCTTTAATAGTTCGGATATACCCAAGTTAGCACACTGCGTCCGGGGCATCAATATCAAAATAATGAAATCCGGCGGGTTGACGGAAGCCATGCGGATGATTCACACCGCAAAAGCCTGCAATTTGCAAGTAATGTTCGGCTGCTATTCCGATAGTGCGATCGCGAATACCGCCGCCGCCCAACTTTCGCCCCTCGCTGATTACCTGGATTTGGACAGTCACTTGAATTTAATCGACGATCCTTTCAGCGGTGCAACCATAGAAAATGGGTGTTTGCTGCCAAACTGGCGATCGGGTTTGGGAGTGCAGCGAATTGACATTGTAGAATAAAAGTATCGCTCAAAACGAACGGGAGATGCTATGATATCACTTAAATCACTTGCAGGGCAAATTGATAGAGAAGCACAGCTCTTCTATGAAGAACACAAGCCGCCGACTGATTTGATTTTTGATGATGCGGCAGAAATGGAAAGCAACCGCCACCGCATAGCCATGACTGTTTTAATCCGTTCTGCAGAACAAGGTTTGGCTAAGCGGAACGATTTTTTTGTCGGTGGCAATATGTTTATCTATTTCAGCAGCGAACAGGTTCACAATCGGGATTTTCGAGGCCCAGATTTTTTCGCTGTCTTGGGTGTTGACGGGAATACTTCCCGACAAGGCTGGGTAGTTTGGAATGAAGACGGACGTTACCCGGATGCGATCGTAGAATTAATGTCGCCTGCCACTGCTAATGTAGATACAGGAATTAAGAAGGATATTTACGAGCAGGTTTTTAGAACGCCTGATTACTTTGTTTTCGATCCTTTCGATCCGAATTATTTGCAGGGATGGCATTTAGATAATAATCAACGCTATCAACCGTTAGTCCCTAACGATAGGGGCTGGCTGTGGAGTCAAAGTTTGGGCTTTTGGTTGGGGACTTGGGACGGAATTGTCGATCGAGAAACAGCAGTCTGGGTGCGTTTTTACGACGACTCGGGAAATCTAGTTTTGTTACCTGAGGAAGCCGCTCAACAGCAAGCCGAAGCTGCTCAACAGCAAGCGGAAGCTGCTCAACAGCAAGCCGAAGCTGCTCAACAGCAAGCCGAAGCCGCTCAACAGCGAGCCTCACGACTAGAAGCCAGATTGCGAGAATTGGGAGAAGATCCGAATGCTTTGAACCAGTAATCGCAAATCAGAAACCCGGTTTCTTGCTAGATTTATCGTTACTAAACGCAAAATTATAAGAAACCGGGTTTCTAGCCCCCTCGCCCCGATATGTAATCCGTGAAACAGTCCAAAGTGTTGATATAATGTCCGGTAAATTAACCACAATACTTGTAGGGCGGGTTTCACCAACAATCTTTGATTCACATCCACAATATCTATAAACCCGCCCTTACCAAGCGACTACACTGAATCAATGACTCAAAACTATCCCCTCAAAAATGGCAAAGTTGCTATCTTGTTGCACGAAGGTATTCTCGGGCATTCCGGCAAAACAGGCTTAGCTTTTTTACGCTACAGCGAAGCACAAATTGTAGCAGTAATTGACCGCCAATGTACAGGACAATCTTTGCCACAATTAACTGGCATTCCCCAACAAGTGCCGATCGTTGCTTCTGTTGCAGAAGCACTGCAATTTGCGCCGAATATTCTGCTGATTGGTATTGCTCCTTCAGGCGGTGTTTTGCCGCCGGAATGGTTGCCAGAAATTAATCGAGCGGTAGCAGCAGGGTTGTCGGTTGTCAACGGTTTGCACGCAAAACTTGCACCTTTAATTGCGCTTCCGTTAGCCGAAAATCAATGGATTTGGGACGTGCGTCAGGAACCGAAGTCTGTCGGGGCGATCGCCTCTGCGGCCGCTGCTAAATTAAGCTGTCGCCGCGTGTTAACCGTCGGCACAGATATGAGCATTGGCAAAATGTCAACCAGTTTGGAACTCAATCGCACTTGCTTGCAGCGGGGTTTGCGTTCCAAATTTTTAGCCACCGGACAAACTGGTTTAATGATTGGAAATGAAGGCATTGCTTTGGATGCAGTGCGTGTTGATTTTGCCGCTGGTGCTGTCGAACAAGCGGTGCTAAAAATGGGTGCTGAATGCGATATTCTGCACGTAGAAGGGCAAGGTTCGCTATTGCATCCGGGTTCGACGGCGACTCTGCCGCTGTTGCGGGGTACGCAGCCAACTCACTTAATTTTAGCGCACCGAGCCGGACAAACTCACATTCGCAATCACCCCCGCGTATCGATTCCGAGTTTGTTGAAAGTGGTTGAATTGTACGAAATGGTGGCCGCTGCTGCGGGTGCTTTTGTCGGGGCAAAAGTAAGTGCGATCGCTCTCAATACTCATCACTTAACTGACGCAGAAGCGCTGTTAGCAATAGCAGGAATTCAAGCAGACACGGGATTGCCTTGTACCGATCCGGTGCGGTTTGGCGCGGAGGTGTTGCTGGGGGCGATCGACAATTGATATGCTACAATAAGTTACAAATAGCACATAGCTGCTGAAAATTATGACACAAAGCATTCAAGCCAAAGCACTGACACTGCGCGATGTCAAAACAAAATTTAATTTCCAATTTGCTGAAGATGAGCAATTTTTCCGCGAGTGGATTGACAATTTACCAGAAATTACTGATGAAGAAAAGCGATATCTAGACAAAGTAAAGTCTGGGTATATTAACAGTGTCGAGTACCCTATGATAGAAGATACCGTAAAAATGGTGGTACTGGCTCCGTTGCTATTTTTAGCAGATTTCTTCCTGACTCCCTTTCACATAGAGTCGGAAAAATCGGTGGAACTTCTGACGCTGGATGAAGGTATACTTGTCAGAGGAAGTATTGATATTCTGCTTTTAATTGAATCTTTTTGGGTTGTGGCGATCGAAGCCAAGCGAGCTCAATATTCTCTTGATGCGGGACTTCCCCAATTGCTATTTTATATGCTGAATGACCCAAATTCAGAAAGACCATCATTTGGGCTTCTGAGTAATGGCAGTAGTTTCCGATTCATCAAAGTGACCAAACAAGATACATCCCAGTATGCTTTGTCTAAGCTATTTGATATTCAGAACCCCGGCAATGAACTTTACGAAGTTTTTCGCATTATCAAACGAATTGCTGCTGTAGTTTCCAGCTATAACTAAATGATTGAAATTAATTGTTCGTTACCGTCAGAATGTACAATCCGCGAAGCCTCAGCTCAAGACATCAAATCAATTAGACGGTTAGTTTGGAGTGCGAAACTCGATCCGACTCAGTTGCGCTGGGAGCAATTTTGGGCGATCGACTGTGAGGGGAAATTGGCGGCTTGCGGACAGTTGCGGAAGTTTACGGGCGCGCAGGAGTTGGGTAGTTTGGTGGTGGCGCAGGATTGGCGCGATCGCGGTTTGGGAAGCTACCTCACAAAATATCTCATTGAACAAGCTACAGAACCCCTATACTTAGAATGTTTGGGGAAGCGACTCGCATCATTTTATACTCGCTTTGGGTTTGTGGAAGTTTCTGTGCAAGATTTGCCGCAGTCCCTGAAATTCAAGTTCGGTTTGTCTCAATTAGCTAAAAATTTATTTAGAGTTCCTGTAACAATTATGCAGTATCGAGCAGGTTCTCGATCGTTATGACTTTTATGAGTTTAAGTTGCTGAGTTTATGAATTGATTTGAAGTTCGACCTGTTGAATAATTGCAATTACAGGGCTCAGGCTAAAAAGTGGTTTTGTACGCTACTTATAGGATTCGCTGTCCGTACTTACTGTGCACTCTACATATACAGATTAGGCTTCCGGGGCTGATTTCAGTCTTCATCCGATCTCAACGGACTGAAGTCCGCACTACGAACCTTTGACTGCGACGGACTGAAGTCCGCACTACGAACCTTTGACTGCGACGGACTGAAGTCCGCACGATCGAACCTATGAGCCGCGGATGGGATATGTATGGATGTTCCGGATTGGCCGATCGACTTTGCGTAAACTCAGGATTCACAGTCGGCGGTAGTCCACATTGCTCAACTGGCACAGATACCAGCCAGACACATAGGCTGCAACCCTTGATTAATCGTTGTTTTATGGATCGCAAGTGTCCTGTGCCAGTACCAGACGATAAAAGTGTCAGGGCGATCGCACCAAACACATTCGACTGCTGGCAAATTAGTAAGTGTAAAGCAAACGAGTCACAACCCAGTCAAAAAATCAAGCCCAAAAATAAAACATCTTCACCACAGCAGTAATGCGGAATCAGCCAAGCGCGAGTGTAGATAACCACATCTACCCTGGAGGAAAATCCCACCAACCACTCAACCACTAAATCGTTAATTCAATACCTCGGAATTACTCGATTTAGACTCCCCGCAACCGCGTCTCAAATCCCTCCGAAGTTTCAAAAATTCTTTGGCTTCAATCCGGATAAAACGAGGAAAGACAAGAACAATGAAATATCAGGGCAAGCAATCAATCTCAACCGAGTAAATGCAGCCTCTCAACTAGCAGAAACAGACAATTACACATCCATTTATTGTAACACAACAGGAGTAAATATTATGTTCAACGTAGTAAAAGCTTTCGGTTCTATCTTCTCCACTCCAGCATACTCCACAGCCAAGAATATGTTAATCGACAACTACGTCAACACCAATTTTAACTATTTCAACGAAGAAGCAGTCGTCGATGAATCGATTTACCCGAATCAAACAGGTCGCGTCCGCTTCCAAGGTAGCTGGTGGCCCGCACGGTGCGATCGCCAAATGACTCTCACACCCGGAGACACCGTTTATGTCATCGGCGTTGACAGCATCACTCTGTTAGTTTCCCTCATTCCCGCAGACTAAGACTAAATCAGAGCTTCAACAACCAGGAAATGCAACCTTTTAAATAGCACAAACAGGCGATTAAAGTTCCATATATTGTAACAAAACAGGAGTCAATATCATGTTCAACGTAGTAAAAGCTTTCGGCTCTATCTTCTCCACTCCAGCATACTCCACAGCCAACAATATGTTACTCAAAAATTACGTCAACACCAATTTTAACTACTTCAACGAAGAAGCAGTTGTCGATGAATCGATTTACCCCAATCAAACAGGTCGCGTCCGCTTCCAAGGTAGCTGGTGGCCCGCACGGTGCGATCGCCAAATCACTCTCACACCCGGAGATACTGTTTATGTCATCGGCGTTGACAGCATCACTCTGTTAGTTTCGCTCACTCCCGCCGATTAAATCAGAGCATCAACAACCAGGAAATGCGACCTTTCAAATAGCATACACAGGCGATTAAACTTCCATATATATTATTAACACAACAGGAGTCAGGGAAATGTTCAACTTAGCAAAAGCTTTAGGTTCTATTTTTTCTGTTCACACCTACAGCACAGACAACAATATGTTAATGGACAACTATATCAACACCAATTTTGTCTATTTCAACGAAGAAGCAGTCGTCGATGAATCGATTTACCCGAATCAAACAGGTCGCGTCCGCTTCCAAGGTAGCTGGTGGCCCGCACGGTGCGATCGCCAAATCACCCTCACACCCGGAGACACTGTGTATGTGATCGGTGTTGACAAAATCACTCTGTTAGTTTCCCTCACTCCCGCAGACTAAACGAGAACTAGATCCAAACTTCCTAATTTTTCACACCACACATGATTTCGGCAGGGTTTATTTAGATAAACCCTGCCTTTTTTATGGTTAAATAAGTTAAGATACATCTTAGCGATATTGAAACCAGTGAACTTTCAATCAGTCATTGCAACTTTGAATCAATTCTGGAGCGATCGAGGCTGCCTGATCGCCCAATCCTACGACACAGAAAAAGGTGCAGGAACCATGAATCCCCACACCTTTCTCAGAGCAATTGGGCCTGAACCTTGGTCTGTCGCCTACGTCGAACCCTGTCGCCGCCCTACTGACGGACGCTACGGCGAAAATCCTAACCGCTTCCAACATTACTATCAATATCAAGTTCTGATTAAACCCTCTCCTCCCAACATTCAAGAAGTTTATTTAGACTCCCTGAGAGCATTAGGAATTCGCCCCGAAGACCACGACATTCGCTTCGTAGAAGATAACTGGGAATCGCCCACATTAGGAGCTTGGGGCGTCGGTTGGGAAGTCTGGCTCGATGGCATGGAAATTACCCAATTTACCTATTTTCAACAGTGCGGCAGCATTGATTGTCGCCCCGTTTCGATTGAGATTACCTACGGGCTAGAACGGCTCGCGATGTATCTCCAAGAAGTTGATGCGATGACAAAAATTCAGTGGAAAGATGGCGTAACTTATGGTGACGTTCACCTGCAAGGGGAAATAGAACAGTGTACTTATAACTTTGAAGCTTCTAATCCTGAATTGTTGTTTACTTTGTTTGGATTGTACGAGCAAGAAGCGGAACAATTGACACAAAAAGGTTTGGTTTTGCCGAGTCTTGATTATGTACTAAAATGTTCTCATACTTTTAATTTGCTCGATGCTAGAGGTGTGATTTCGGTAACGGAAAGAACTCGCTATATTACTAAGATTCGCAACTTGGCGCGGCGTGTTGCTCAGCTTTATTTGGAACAGCGCGAACATCTGGGTTTTCCTTTGGATAAAGCTGTGAAGGTTTGACAAAGAAGTTCGGTAACGGATTCTTGAATAGATGGCGGGTTTTGCCTTGATACAGTCGATTGTTTCATAAATTCTGATCGTTGGGCGGGGGCGGGTTTTGCCTGGAGATTGTTCGTGATTGTACAAGTTTTTGCGCTAAACCCGCCCCTACAATATACCAATACAGAGAGGGCGGGTTTTGCCTTGATATAGTCGATTGTTTCATAAATTCTTGGCTAAACCCGCCCCTACAACAGACCAATACTCATACGATATTTTAAATTAATTCAATGCCTAATTATTCAGAAAATAATACAGATACAACTGCTCAATTGCGAGTTGATCGTGTAAGTGTGAAAACGCCGATCGCCTCCAGCTACTTATTGGAGAATATCTCGTTTCAGGTACAAAAGGGATCTCGCGTGGCAATTGTGGGCCCTTCGGGGGCTGGGAAAACTACGCTGTTGCGGTTGTTAAACCGACTCAGCAGCCCCACCAGCGGCTCGATTTATCTCGAAAATACGGATTACCGGCAAATTCCGGCGATCGAACTTCGGCGACAAATCACCCTGATTCTACAGGAATCGAAGCTGTTGGGGATGTCGGTGCGGGAAGCTTTGGCTTATCCTTTGAAGCTGCGGGGTGTGAGTGCATCAAACATTGCTGAGAGAATTAGCGGGGCGATCGCACAATTGCGCATACCCCAAGAATTGCTCGATCGCACGGAATTGCAGCTTTCCACGGGCCAAAAGCAGTTAGTGGCGATCGCCCGCGGCATAATTCTGCAACCAAAAATCTTGCTTTTAGACGAACCAACATCGGCCCTAGATGTAGGAAAAGCCGCCAACCTTTTGGAAGTATTGACACAGCTAACTAACGGCAAAACCACAATTTTAATGGTCAATCACCAATTAGAATTATCCGAGCAATTTAGCACCAGAATTCTGCATTTACAGCGCGGCAAACTTATCGAATATTTGCCATCTAATCAAATAGATTGGGTGCAACTGCGGCAAGATTTAATCAAAGCAGAAGCAGAAGCCCAACAAGAATGGTGAATAAACTAAAAAACATTTCTTGAGGTACGTTGTTGCGCTTTAGCGCTTTCTTCTATATAAAAAAGCGCCCAAGCGCAACAACGTACCTTCTCAATGAGCTCCCCCACCACCAGCACCAGGTTTCACCTTTTTAAAACCCAAAATAGCAATTCCGCTTAACAACAAAGCAATTCCCACAAAGTAAAAACAATCATTAAAAGCCATCACATAAGCTTCCCGACGAACCAAACCATCAATCGCCTTAATTGCCTGTTCTTTCGCCACACTCAGATCGGCCCCGCGACTCACAAAATACTGAGTCATTTGATTAAGTCTTTCCTGCGTTGCCGGATTGTACAAAGAAACAGATTCCCCCAATCGATTCGAGTGAAATTGCTCGCGCTGCGTCACCAAAGTTGCTAGGGCCGCAATCCCCATCGAACCTCCCATATTTCGCATCATATTAAACAAACCCGAAGCAGAACCAGCCTCGTGTTTCTCCATCCCAGCAGTGGCAATAGTTGATAGCGGCACCATAATTAAAGGTTGTCCTAATGCTCGCACTAATTGCGACCAACGCAACTGATCGATACCTGTCTCGTGAGTCATGCTAGCATTCATAAAACAGCTTACCGCAAACAAACTTACACCTATGCCGATCAGCAGCCGCATATCAATCCGCTGCATGAGTTTTGGTACCACCGGCACGATGAATAACTGCGGTACGCCAGCCCACATAATCACCTCGCCAATTTGCATGGCATTGTACTGCTGGATCTGACCTAAATACAGTGGTAGAATGAACACCGAACCGTACAATCCTACACCTAACGAAACATTCACAATAGTTGCTAAGCCGAAATTGCGGCGAGTTAGCAATCGCAGGTTGATAAACGGTTTTTTCCGAGTTAGTTCTATCCAGAAAAAAGCACCGATAAATATCGCAGCAACTATGCTTAAACGTACAATAAAATCAGAACTAAACCAGTCTTTGCGGCTGCCTTCTTCTAATACAACTTGCAGGGAACCCAAGCCGATCGCCATTGAGATAATTCCCCACCAGTCGCCCCCTTTCAGCAATTCTAGTCGCATCGGTGCCGGAGCGACAGCGTACCACACAGCAGCTAGCAGCATCAGCCCCGGAACCAAGTTCAAATAAAAGACATATTGCCAGCCGTAATTCTCCGTCAGCCAACCTCCCAATGTCGGGCCGATGGATGGTGCAAAAGTAGCTGTCAGTGCAAACATTGCCATGCCAATCGGCTGCTTTTTGGGCGGCAAATTTGTCAGCAAAAACGTAAAAGCCATCGGGATTAAAATCCCGCCACTCAATCCCTGCAAAGCCCTAAATACAATCATTGAATTCAAATTCCACGCCCAAGCGCAGCACATGGAAAAGAATATAAAGAAAGCGGCATTTACCAAAATGTAGCGGCGGACTGAGAACACCTGCGACAGCCAGCCTGTAATCGGAATTACGACTATTTCTGCGACTAGATAGGCGGTGGAAATCCAAGAACCTTCTTCTAAGGTTGCGCCTAAAGCTGCTTGGATGTCTTTGAGAGATGCGTTGGTAATTTGGATGTCTAAAACTGCCATGAAAGCGCCGAGGATTGTTCCCATGACGCCGATCCAGGTTTTTAAGGGAACGCGATCGTCGCTCTGCTGTTGGGGAATTGCACTGGTATTTGCCATTGTTTAACCTCTGGTGTAATTAATTTGGATGTTTTCACCGCAGAGGGCGCAGAGAACACAGAGAAAGAGTACACTGAGGTTTATAAATTAAACTAGATTGCTACCAAATATTATTTTTTAGGTTTGGCAATCTTGTTTGATTTTGCTGTTTGTGTTTCGGTACTCGATCGCTACTGCGGGATTAAACCTATTTTTTGATAAAGTGGTCGGACTAAGTTTTTTAAGGCTGGAAGCTGTTTGGTGAAAACTGCCGCTCCTAAGATACAAATTATACCACCAACTATGACTGTATTGGGAGCGCCGATATAATTGGCCAATCCGCCTGCTACTAAATTCCCAAAAGGACTCACCCCAAAAAATGCCATCGTGTAGAGGCTCATCACTCTTCCGCGTTTGTCGTCTTCAACTATTGTTTGCAAAAATGTGTTTCCTCCTACAAATAGCAAAATGAAACCTAACCCAACGAACAACATCATGATTAAAGACAACCACAAGACGCGGGACAAACCAAAACCTATAAGTCCAAATCCCATAATGGCCGGTGAAATAGCAATTAATTGACCGATGCCGACGACACTTTTGCGTCCAATCAAATAAATCGCGCCTGCAAATGCTCCGACTCCGGAAGCTGCCATCAAAAAGCCGAGTGTTTGTGGGCCTCCGTTCAGAATTTTTGTGGCAAAAATCGGGACTAAAACTGTGTGCGACATTCCGGCGAAGCTGACTAATGCTAACAGCATTAAAATTGCTCGAATCGGGGGAAACCCGAAGGCATAAACGAATCCTTCTTTTAATCTTTGTAATGGTTTGGTATTAGTAACTGCAATTTTACGGGGTTTGAGCTGCATGGCTAATAAGCCTGCAATTACAGCGATGTAGCTGAGTCCGTCCATGAGAAAGCAATAACTCGGGCCGACTGTACCTATTACCAATCCGGCAATTGCTGGGCCGATCAGTCGGGCTCCGTTGAACATCGAAGCGTTGAGGGCGATCGCATTTGGTAAATCTTCTTTCTTTTCCACGAGCTCCGGCACAAAAGCTTGCCGTGCGGGCGCGTCAAACGCATTAACTGCCCCTTGAAAGAAACTCAGTACCAGGATCTGCCAAATGTTCACGGCTCCTGTTAGCGCTAAAAATGCTAGGGCTAAGGATTGAACCATCGCTAATATTTGAGTGGCAATTATCACTCGGTGACGGTTCCAGCGATCGATTAAAACTCCTGCAAAAGGCAGTAAAATTAATGTGGGGATTTGACTGGTAAATCCCACTACGCCGAGCATCCAAGGTGAATCGCTCAAATGATAAACCAGCCAAATAGTAGCGACTTGCGTCATCCAATTGCCAATCAGCGAGATGCCTTGTCCTGCAACAAACAGGCGATAATTTTTCGATCGCAGTGCTGGAGGAAGTTTTATGTTTTTGATTTTTGCTACAAGATTCATGTATCAGTTTCGTTAATATTTTGTATGGTAGCGCCCAAGGGCATACACCTAATTAGCTAGGGGCAGTCATCGGGGAATTACCATAGACTTATTTTACGAATCAAATACAATTGCGGTATGAGCCTCTGGTTCGATTTTACGATTTCCGAGAATCAGGATTTGAGTATTCAGGGTTGATGCACTTTCTTCAAAGAAACTGGCTTTTTTGGGTGTCTGGGGGCTACAAGCGAGTATTTTTGAGTGAAAACCCGGTTTCTGGCAAAGGAGCGCGCAATATCGTGTGCGATCGATTAACATAACAAAAACAGTTCGTAGTGCGGACTTAAGTCCGCAGCAAGTGAGCGGACTGAAGTCCGCACTACGAACCTTTGAATTTTTGTGTCGCTCGACTAACTAAAAATTGCTTCCGGGCACCTCAATCAATGCTTAACAGCCAAGTCCCTAAATAACGCATCAATGGAACGTCCCCAGGAGTCCGGATGCGGACGTTGAAATGGTACATTCCGCCCGGACTTGGGTTTCTGACATTGGAGAGCACTACCTCAACGTTGTTACCGGCAGGAATTGGCTCTGCGGGATAAATTTCTATGAATCGATTTTCTTTGTCCCAGATTACTTCTTGCAATGCTATTGTTTTGTCTTTGACGCGCACTTTAATATCTTTTTGGTCGAATTCGCCTTTGTAATAGTCTGGATAAGTAATGTTGAGTTGGGCGATCGCCAAACTTACTTTTTTGGAAGGAATTCGCAGCCGGTATCTGTCGCCAGCCATTCCGGCTTTGCCGTAATCCAAGCGATAGTTTAATTGGTTAGCGCGTTCGGGGCCGCCGAAAATCGTGAATCCGGGCATCGACTGGGCTAAACTGATGGCCGGTAAGCCTGTCAGCAAGCAACCTGTAACTGCTAGTGCTGAAAATAATCGTTTCATAATCACTCCTCTAATCAAACTGCTGGTAAAGCTTAAATATCGATCGCCCGAAATTTGCGATCGTGCCTACAATATACCGAATGTCTCAATAATTCTCTCAGCCGGAACGCCCGCGCTCGCTCATTTTTTTTTTGCGTAATAATACTGACAACAGACATTCAAACTACGGAATTAGGCAGCTTTCTATCATATCACCCTGGGCTGCAAGGTTAACAGTTTAGTGAATTTGAATCTATAAGACAAGTTAAAGAAGCGAGTGTAATTTTGGGGATCGGCTTTAGTATCAACGTGAGAAGTTTAGGGCAACGGGTGCTTAAATGTAAAGCCCAACAGCCAGCGATTGAAATCGCGCCTACACAAACGATGTCCGCGGAGGCGGACTGTCCAAGCCAGCCAGCGATTGAAATCGCGCCTACACAAACGATGTCCGCCTCTGGACTGAGAAATTTGAATTTCAACCTGCTCCCGTCAGGTGAGAGTCTGTGCAGATGCGGTTTCAACCGCCCTGTCTATGTTTAGAGTAAAGGAGAGTTCATGAAATTAGCGATCGCCAAAGAAGTCGAAGCAGGGGAACGCCGGGTAGCCTTAGTACCCGACGCTGTAGCCCGATTAGTCAAACAAGGCGTCGAAGTTTGGGTTGAGGCGGGTGCGGGTGCAAAATCCTTTTTCTCGGATCTTGCTTACGAAGAAGCCGGAGCTCGTGTTATCGCCGATACCGCTACGCTGTGGGGCGAAGCCGATGTCGTCGTCAAAATCGGGGATCTCAAAGAATCAGAAGTTCACCAACTTCGCGAAGGAGGAGTTTTCATCGGATTTTTGAATCCTTTGGGAAATCCGGCTTTGGTACAGCGGTTGGCCGATCGCCATGTTACCGCATTCAGCATGGAAATGATTCCGCGCACCAGCCGCGCTCAAAGCATGGATGCGCTGTCATCCCAAGCTAACGTCGCCGGCTACAAAGCCGTACTGATTGCAGCCTGTGCATTACCGAAATATTTTCCGATGCTGACAACGGCGGCGGGTACAATTCGCCCCGCGAAAATATTGGTGATGGGCGTGGGCGTTGCGGGCTTACAGGCGATCGCGACAGCGCGCCGTTTGGGCGCAGTCGTCGAAGCCTTCGACATCCGCCCGGAAACCAAAGAACAAGTGCAAAGCTTAGGCGCTAAATTCGTTGATGTCGAACTCAAAGAAGAAACAGTCGCCGCCGGTGGTTACGCAAAAGAGTTATCAGAAGCAGCCAAAGAATACACCCGCCAAGTGCTCACCCAACACGTCAGCGCTTCCGATGCAGTGATTACCACCGCTCAAGTTCCCGGCAAAAAAGCACCTATTTTAGTTACCCGCGAAATGGTTTCTCAAATGAAACCCGGATCGGTAATTGTTGACCTCGCGGCGGAACAAGGCGGCAATTGCGAGTGTTCTGAAGCGGGGAAAGATGTTGAATGGAACGGCGTTAATGTCATCGGGCCGATTAATTTGCCCTCCTCGATGCCAGTACACGCTAGCGAAACTTACTCGAAGAATGTCTCGGCTTTGCTTCAGTTGATGCTAAAAGATAAGGAACTCAATTTAAATTTTGAAGATGATATCATTGCTGGTTCTTGTGTGGCCCGCGATGGCGAGATTAGCAACCAGCGAGTTCGCGATGCTTTGAGTGCTGCCGCAGTCAGCAGTCATTAGTCAGCAGTCAGTGGTCAGTAGTCAGCAGTCATCAGTCATTAGTAGGAAAAGGGCTGTTTTCATGAGTGTCAACTTAAATCTAAAACCATTGATGAATCTCATTTGTAGCCAAGGCCTGATCCCCCTAAATCCCCCTTAAGAAGGGGGACTTTGATTACTTCCGGTTCCCCCCTTCTTAAGGGGGGCTAGGGGGGATCGAGTCTCGGCAGTAAACAGCAGTCTATGAATGCGTTTGACATGGTTGTTGACACCAATGGACTGGTTGGCAAACGGTAAAGCTTTGACAGTTGATAACTAATGACCAATGATAAATGACTACTGACAAATGACTACTGACAAATGACTACTGACAAATGACTACTGACTACTGACAAATTACCAATTACCAATTACCAATTGTTATGGCAGAAGGATTGATTGCAGGTTTAGTGGTGTTTACTCTAGCGTCGTTTGTGGGATTTGAAGTAATCAATAAAGTCCCGCCGACGTTACACACACCTTTGATGTCGGGATCGAATGCGATTTCGGGAATTGCGGTTTTAGGGGCAATTCTGATTTCCGGCCAAGGCAATGTCACTGTTACTTCGATTTTGGGGACGATCGCGATCGCCCTGGCCACAATTAACGTTGTCGCCGGTTTCTTAGTAACCGATCGAATGCTGCAAATGTTCAAGAAAAAAGAGGTTAAAGCGTGAGCGATTTTCTGCCCAGTGGCATTCAGCTAGGCTATCTAGTGGCCGCATCTTTATTTATCGTCGGTTTGAAACAATTGGGTTCCCCGGCGACTGCGCGTCAAGGAAACGTGTTAGCTGCGATCGGGATGTTAATTGCGATCGTCGGTACTTTGCTCGAAAAGCAAGTTATCAGTTACGAGTTGATTGCTGTCGGAATTATCATCGGTTCCATTTTAGGAACAATTATGGCGAAAACCGTCGCCATGACGGATATGCCGCAGATGGTAGGTTTGCTTAACGGTTTCGGTGGTGCTGCTTCTGCACTCGTGGCTGTAGGCGAATTCTGGCGCTATCTCAGCATCCCGGAATCGCCAACTCCCGACGCGACAATTACAATTCTTTTGGGCGTTTTAATCGGCGGAATTACCTTTACTGGTAGCCTTGTAGCGTTTGCAAAATTGCAAGAATTGCTACCCGGTGCTCCGATTTCGTTTCCGCTGCAACAACCGTTTAATGCCATGCTGGCGATCGCACTTTTAGCCGGTAGCGGTTATATGGTGTTTCACCCGGAAGATGTGCCGGTATTCCTCGGTTTGGTGGCGATTTCTAATATCCTGGGCATCATGTTTGTGCTACCGATTGGTGGCGGTGATATGCCCGTGGTAGTGTCGCTGCTTAACTCTTATTCGGGGATTGCGGCGAGTGTAGCTGGGTTCATTTTAATGAACAATATGCTAATCATTGCTGGTGCACTTGTGGGCGCGTCGGGAATCATTTTGACGCAGATCATGTGCAAGGCGATGAATCGATCGATCTCTAACGTGTTGTTTGGCGCGTTTGGAGGCGGTGGCGGTGGTGCGGCTGCTGGGGCTGCTGCTGGTGGCGCGATCGACAAAACGGTACGCAGCATCAATCTCGAAGAAAGTGCGATGATGTTAGGCTATGCGCGATCGGTAGTAATTATTCCCGGTTACGGAATGGCTGTAGCGCAAGCCCAGCATTCGGTACGCGAGTTAGCCGACGGTTTGGAAAAAATGGGTGTTGACGTGAAATACGCGATTCACCCGGTAGCTGGGCGGATGCCGGGGCACATGAATGTGTTGCTGGCGGAAGCAAACGTGCCTTACCCGCAGTTGTACGATATGGACGATATCAACCCGCAATTTGACGAAACCGATGTTGCTTTGGTAATCGGCGCGAATGATGTGGTGAATCCGGCGGCGCGCCACGATACGGCGAGCCCGATTTACGGGATGCCGATTTTGGAGGTTGATAAGGCCAAACATACGATCGTAATTAAGCGCGGGATGAATGCTGGTTTTTCTGGTGTTGACAACGAGTTGTTTTACAAGGATAAGACGATGATGTTGTTTGGTAGCGCTAAGGATGTGGTTGCGAAATTGGTGGCTGAGGTGAAGCAGTTGTAATAGTTTTTACGCACATTAACGCGGATTAACGCAGATGATAAAACCCGGTTTATCAAATAAACCGGGTTTTTGTTTAGATTTTGATATCAACAGGACTTACACACCAAGATCATCGAAGAAACCGGGTTTTTTGCCTAATTTATGAAATACGGCGGATAATTTTCGTAAAAAACCCGGTTTCTGGCCACTCGCCAAGATCGAAGAAACCGGGTTTTTTGCCTAATTTATGGACTACGGCGGATAATTTTCGTAAAAAACTCGGTTTCTGGCCACTCGCCAAGATCGAAGAAACCGGGTTTTTTGCCTAATTTATGGACTATGGCAGATAATTTTCGTAAAAAACCCGGTTTCTGGCCACTCGTGCGTAAGTCCTAATCAATATTCTAATACGCTTGGGTTAACACTTTTTTTGTCATTGCGAGTGAATGACGATATCGGATTGATGATACAAAAGCTGCACGCGATATTCAGGGTCTATATTTTCGTCTAATAGGTATTTGACAGTCATTAATGAACTCGATCCAATTGTTTAGATGTGTTTTTTTGCTCCTTAATTTGACGCATTTTTAAAACAAAAGGAGATGGGTTGCGATCGTATTCAGCTTCAGCTTTGAGGCAGTATTCTAACCAATCTCCTACATATTTACCTACAATTTCTTGATTTTCCAAGTAGTACAAAATTGTGGCATAAATTTGAGCCACAGTCAGAATACGAAATTTTTGAGCTATGGATTCGGGAGTTTGGCCGCAGTGGATGTATTCGTAGAGAACGTGTTCGATACCTACGCGGGTTCCTTTGATGCGGATATCTTCGGGTGTTAAAAAGTCAAAGTAATCTTCTAATTGCATGATTTTATGATTTTTTGGGTTGCATTGTCATAAATGGCGATCGCTGACAAGCTGGAGTTGCTATCATAGTAGCATTAAACCAATTCATGAAGCATACCCATGAACCGACAAAGAATCCTCCTAGATCCGGTTTTTCCGACAGAGGAAGAAACAGAAGTTATTAAATTGTTGGATAAACTGCGAGAGAATGAGATAGAAAATGGTGATTCTGAGACATTAAAAGTAAAACTTGTGCAAATTGGCTCTGAGGCGATCGCACTTCCTGAATCCCTCTATCAATTGCTGCGTCAAGCTGCACATTTAATGGCTGCTGGTCGAGCCGTGTCTTTAGTGCCGATCGAGCAAGATATGACTGTTGAAGAAGCGGCTATTTTGCTGAATGTATCGCAACCATTTTTGATAAAACTGTTAACAGAAGGGGCGATTAAGTATGTAAAAGTAGGGTCTGAACGGCGGATTTGTTTAGCAGATTTAATCGCATATAAAAAGCAGCGCACTGTTAAACGCCGCGAGATTTTGAGAGAATTAGCTGAGTTTAGTCAAGAAGAGGAACTCTGCGGAGAATAGAGTATACAGCTAGCAGGCTGAATCCCTATCCTGTATCTACTCATTTTCTACTTCGCGGTAAGCTCCATCGCTCTAAGCTTAGTTGCTCTGATTCTGTTTTGGTCTAAGATTTGCACCCGTTCTTGCTTGTACATAGGGAGATTGTCTATGTTACTAAGTTCTCCCAATTCCCAACAACCATCCTTAATTTTAGACCCAGCAATCCTATTAATTATTCCGGCTTTTTCCAAGGATTGAATCTCACTACAAACACCTTGCGGTTTATCGGAGATTTTAAGTCCTCTCAATATCTGTTGATAATTTAAACGCCTCCATATTTGAAACAAATTTAAAACTAAGTTTTGGATATCAAGATAAAAGACATCACGATCTAAAGGTTGAAAATCTTCAAAATAAGTCACATTCCCTGTATGTGTTAGACAGAATTTTAAATCGATTCTTTTTACTTGATTATAATTAGATGTTAATTCGTAAATCAGCTTCATGCAATACTTTTCTAATGCCTCTACAGACGCAAGTGATAACAGAGCTTTAGTTTGCTCTTTATCTAGCTCAAAAAAATCCCATACCTTAACCCATTTATCTTGTATTAATTGATAAACAGTACAAGAAAAACATAAGTTAACTTCCGAAGGAGCGTACAGGCCATTCTTTTTTTTATCCTGTTTGCAAAATGTATAATAATAATTCCTGTGCAATCTGTCAAGACAGTTAAGTACACCGTGAATCCTTTCTTGTTTATAAAGAGTCCTCAAAAAAGCAAAGTCGTTAAAAAGTAGGTCACTGGCTTCTAAAGAATTAGATTTATATACAATATAATTTTCTAAAAATGGAACGCACCAATCAAGAGATTTTTCAATCCAAAGTGGTTTTTTAACCACTTCTAATGTTGTGTCGTCACGAGTAGCTTGGATTTCTAAATTACCGAAATTTAAGAGCGGTTCTTGAACCACCTTTAATGTGGTGTCGTCACGAGTAGCTTGGACTTCTAAATTACCGAAATTTAAGAAATGATTTTTTAAAGAAATTTCCATTATTTATGTAGCCTCCGAGTCTTGTATGCTTCTTTCAAAATTTAAAATGTATGGATATTTACCAAAATAGTCATAATACCAAGTAATATTATCATTTGTCTCAGCACTTTTCCCGAACAACCAGTCAAAAGTAACACCTAAACTGCGGTAATCTTCAGACCGTGACTCTAACATTTCTGGAGTAATTGCAGATAATTGATACTCAAAAACATAAAGTTCTCCACAAGGAAAGTTAAAAGCTACATCGCAGATTCTATATTTTCCGTTTTCCAGTTTAAGTAATTTTTCAAACTCCAGAATTTCTTTGCATAAAAAACCTTTAGATAATTTTTCTACCTTTTCAGCTATCCATCGTTTGCCTTCTCGGTGTTCTTCTGATTCTCCTGGTGAGTATTTTTCGCCTTTTTTAAAATACTCATCTGAAAACTCAAGATGTGAAGGAAATTCTCCCGTATAAGTTGAACGAAAGTGCGACCTTACATTTGTCGTATAGCCATACTGGGTTTTTCTGTCATATCCTGAAACATGAATACAAGGGGTATCCGTGAATTTGTCTAATACTAAATTTTTGTGTTCTTCCTTGTTGTAATCTTGAGCATCTAATGTTTTGTTAGTACCTTTTATTTTGGCTGTTAAACTCATAACTACTTGGAAGAGTTGACTACATATATGATATTATATCACAAGCCATAGTAAATGGTACTAAATTATCAACATTTTCCCCCACATTCCCTACCGTCAACTGTCAAAGAGGATAGAAAATAAAAAGACTCTAAAATATTGAGTATTTTTACTTAGATTATTTTGGGCTGTCACAATCCATCGTGACAGTTAAGGATGCAGAATGTAAGTTAAACTTAATAAGTAGAAAATGGCGAACGCTGGAAAAGGTTAAGCAAGTGGATAAAGTGCTATAATCTAGCTAGGATATTCTATCTGTAAAAAGGGGATAGTCAATAATGACAATAACCGAATTAAAAGTCAAGCTAGCATCCTTAAATTCAGCAGATAAAGCAGCAGCGATAGAATTTTTACTTCAAACCGTAAGCAATGGTTCCCTAGGTATTAAAAAAACTCCCGGCGTGTGCGGCGGTGATGCTTGTGTTGGCAATACTCGGATACAAGTTTGGGTACTTGTCGGGTATCGCCGTCTCGGATGCAGTGATGCTGAACTTTTCAAGTGCTATCCCCATTTAACTGCGACTGACTTAGTAAATGCTTGGGCTTATACTGATGCTTACCTAGAAGAAATTGAAACAGCAATCATAGAAAATGAAGCAGCATAAAACATGGCGTGAATATCCCATAACACGACTTACCGACTCCGACAAAGAAACCGGGTTTTTTACCTAATCTGTCGGTAGTAACAAAGTATTTTCGCGAAAAACCCGGTTTCTGGCCCCCATGCTAAGTCCTATTTGCCCAAACCCATCCTAAAATCTGACTAAATGCACCAAGATTAGGTAAAATCATCTGGGTGTCTGAGGATTAACTATATGCGCTGGGTTCGATATGTGGCGATCGCGATCGTCAATTCTTTCGGTGTCGTCATCGGTATAATTTGGGTTGCAATCCCCGCAACACTCGCTCAACCTTCCCTAAACTACCAACTCGCACTCTCCCCCCGACAGCCCGACGGCGACACTCCGCAATCGCTCCCGGAACTCTACAAATTGCGCGATCGCCTCAAGGTACAATTAGATAAACTTGCCCAAACTCCCGACAGCAGCCTGTTTTCCCCTGAATATTGGAAACCAGAAAGCCCCCGCCAGCAATCCCAAACTCTCGCGCAGCAACTCCAAAACCTTCAAAATCAGATTGAAATAGAAAAACAAGCCAAAAATAACTGGGACGAAGCTGCTAGATTAGCCACCCAAGCCGTCGTAATTGGACGCACTTCTAAAGCCGATCCTGCTACTTGGGAACAGTCGCAACGCTTTTGGCAATTGGCTATCAATAACCTCCGACTCATTCCCCACGGTTCTTTTTTGGCTGAGCGGGCGATCGACAAAACCATCGAATATCAAGGAAACCTCACTCTCGCTACCTACGAATGGCAAGTAGCACGTTCTACACAGAAAATTAGAGCCGAGGAAGAACAGGTAAGAGAAATTGCCAGAAAAGAGCAAGATAAAATAGAATTTGCTCGCCGCGAAATTGAGAGAAAAGAACAAGAGAAAAAAGAACTCGCCCGCAGAGAACTAGAAAAACAAGAATTTGCAAGGCAAGAATTAGTCCGCAAAGAACAAGAAAAACAAGAACTCGCCCGCAAAGAACTAGAAAGGCAAGAATTAGCACTAAAAGAACTCACCCGACAAGAATTAGAAAAGCAAGAACTCGCCCTAAAAAAACAACAAAGAGAACAATTAGAACTCAATCAACAACCAACTCCTCAACCAACTCCCGAATCAACCGCAACAGCCACTCCCGCGCCAGAAACCCCCGGCACGTTGCAGACCAACTTCTTCTTTGCGGGAGATACTAATAGAGATGGCAAAATTAATCAGCTAGATGAAGCCGGAAAGGATCAATGGTCATTGTCTAGTGGCGCGCTAATTCTGTTTAACGAGCAAAAGAGCGATCGCCGCAGCAAAATACCAACTTGGCAAGAAACCCAAGTTAGCGTCCCCCGCCGCGCAGCAATGCTTTCTCAAGTTAACTTAATCCTGTCGGAAAACTTCAAAGATTCTCAATTATTCATCACCGCTGATAGCATTGGTAGCCCTCATGTCAGTGTTTTTCAGAAAACTGCCGACGGCTGGCAACCTGTAGATATATCCGGCGCTAAACCCCTAATTTTCAGTACAAATATTGTATTAGGTGTCGAAGCAAAACAATTTGCCGATCGCAACTGGAACGGCACTGTTAATCTCAAAGCAACTGCCGAAAATAACGGTCAACAAATCGCCGCCACCACAATCCAAATGGGCGTTAGTCCTTGGATCGTGCCTGCCAATACCGCACCTGTAACAGAAGTTCAGGTCAGCGACAGAGGTTCGGCAAACAGCGAATTTATCTCCCAACTAAAACAAGCAGTAGAACCCACGGGCGCTCAAGTAAGAATCATCCAGGGAGATAATGCTTGGATGCAAGACATTCAGAAAAACGGCTACGTTCAAATTCCCGAAAAATCAGAGCTGCGTCAAGTTAATGTCGCCATTAAAAGCAATCACGAGTCAGAGAAGAACCAGCCGGCTAAATCAAGTCAAGAGCGGGATTTGAGAGTATTTAAAATTGGCAAACCTCGCTCTTTCGACCCGGTGAATCAGTGGTCTGATGGTTACGGAAATTTGCAGGTAACTCCGCCGATTCCCGGACATCCAATGGGTCGAGTTTATTACGGGAATTCCGGGAATGTTAGTTTTAATCCAGAGGTACTTGATTTTATTCAAGCTCAAAGAATTCAAGGCCCGGCGGTGGATATTGATACTTCTTGGCTTTTGACTCGCCAAGTCGATGAAATTATCAATTTTATTCCCAGTCAAACTCCCGGAAAATATATAATGGCGATCGCCAGTCCAGAAGCGGGAGTTAGACTGTTGGAAGAATTGGCGGGAAAAGGTTACGGCGATGTTACTATCAATCGCGGTTTGAGCACTGAAACCACAGTCAGCGCCGCTTTGAAAAATCCAGCTTTAATTCAACACAATCTCAATCTGCAAAAGCAGAAACTTAATCCGCTTTTAGAGAAGTTGAAAAGAGAGTTTTCCCTCGCAGACGACCAAATCATTCAAGTTCCAGCTATGTTTGGCTACAGCGGTTATGCTTGGTGGCCGAATATGGTAAATTCGGTGCCAGTTAACGGCAAGTTGTTAGTCTCTAATCCGCGCGGGGCAATGATTGACGGTCTAGATTACACTCAAGAAAGATTGCGCCAATTGCTGCTGACTGCTGGCGTTAGCGTGAGTTTTCTGGATGATAGGTATTATCAAGAATTGAAAGGAAACGTGCAGTCGGCGACGAATACTGTGAGGAAGCCTGAACCTATTCCTTTTTGGCAATCTTTGCCTAATAATTGAGTATCTTGTAGGGGCCCGTGAGCCAAAAATCTCAACCAAAAACCAACAATCTCAAAAACCCGCCCCCACCCAATGATAAATTTACATCTACATTTTTCCCATCAGAAAGTTTTGATTTCAGTGAAAGTAGGGTGCGTCGCTGCGATCGTCCCGGTAATTTACGACAATATATGAGCGACGCACCCTACCGCGAGTGAAAGTAGAAAGTAGGGTGCGTCGCTGCGATCGTCCCGGTAATTTATGACAATATATGAGCGACGCACCCTACCGCTAGGACTTACGCACGGGTGGTCAGAAACCGGGTTGATGGACGAAAATCCTTCGTTGTAATGCAGAGATTAGGTAAAAAACCCGGTTTCTTTGGCCTTAATGCACAAGTCCCGATCGCGTAAAATGTCTAAAAGCGCTATTTGTACAATAAATTTAGCCCCATGAACGACGAACAGGAAAAAAATCAAATTTTGATTCAGCAACCGGAAACAATTTCAACTGACAGCGATGAGTTCGCGAACACTGCAATTACCAGTGCAGATTCAACTTCCGAACCAGCAGAAACTCCTACAGAACATCCCCAGATTGAAGCTGCTTTAACAGCCACTTCCGAAACCGCAGAAACTCCCGCTATACTTGCGCCAGAAGATATTTCAACGGCAATGGACGAAGCCGAAAGAGTCCCAATCCCCGCCGACAATGCGCCGGAAACCAGTCAAATAGTCGGTTATTCGCATCCCACAACTTACACAGCCAATCCCGAGCCGAAACAACCTCGAGTTTGGCAAATTTTGGCAGTTTTTCTCAGCGGAATGTTAGTCGGTTCCGTGCTCAGTCTCGGCGCTTTCCTAGGGTGGAAAATGTATCAAGAAAGAGCAAACATTCAAATCAAACTGCACTCGGACGTACCCCTCCCCGAAAGCCCTCCGCCTGTCCCAGTAGCGCGCGCCAACCGCCGGCCCGGAGTTCCCCCAGCACCCCAGCAGACACTGCCCGCCACCATCCCTCCGTCGCCCGCTCCGACTAAAATACCATCTCTGTCTGCCGTTGGGCAACTTGCTTCACCCTCGCCGTTGGCTTCGCCTGCTGCTTCTCCCCCTGCGGTAGAAACCCCTGTAACTGAGCGAGTTAACTTTCAAGCCGGTGCTACGGGAGTTACTCTGAGAAATAGTTTGCGAGCCAACAAATCCAAGCGCTACTTGCTAGAATGCAATAGCGGCCAAAGCATGACAGTAAACGTTCAAGAAGGTCAAGTTAGTGCAGATATTATTGCTCCTAACGGTGAAAAAGTCGGTACTGTTGATAGCACAGGTCAGTGGCAAGGTCAACTACCCAGCAGCGGCGATTATACTATTGAAATTTCGGGCGATAGCCAAGCAAACTACGGAGTGAAAATTGAAGTCAAATAGCAAGTATAATTGTATCAGGGGGTAGTTGCACAATAGATCGACCCGCCCTGGTTGCCAATTACCAATTACCAATTACTAATTACCAATGGTCGCACAAGTATCTCCAAGCATCTACGAAGCAAAGACTCAGGAAATTGCTAAAGAAATCCTTAAGGCAACTCAAGACAAAAAGCGATCGTTTTTCGGTCAATTGCAAGACCAAATGCGCTGGGACGACAAACTGATGGATTGGGCAATGGCCAGCCCCGGATTGCGGGTGCAATTGTTTCGATTTATTGACTGTTTGCCCGCCCTCCGCAGCAAGCCGGAAATTGCCCGCCACTTGCAAGAATACCTGACTGTGGAAGAGGTAGAATTGCCGGAAGCTTTGAAAAAATTGCTCAGCTTTGCTAACGCTGATTCTGTCCCCGGCCAATTGGCTGCGACGACGGTTGCGCCTGCTGTAGAAACTTTGGCGCACAAGTATATTTCTGGGGAAAATATCAAGCAGGTAATTAAAACCTTAGAGCGGCTTCGCAAAGATAAAATGGGTTTTACAGTTGACCTTTTGGGGGAAGCTGTGATTACGGAAACTGAGGCGGAAGTTTATCTGAACCGCTATTTGGAATTGATGGCGGAACTGGCGAATGCAGCTAAGAATTGGTCGCAGGTAGATGCTATTGATAAGGCTGACGGGGAAACTCTGCCGCGCGTGCAAGTATCTGTGAAGTTAACGGCTTTTTATTCTCAGTTCGATCCGCTGGATGCTAAAGGTAGCGAGGAGAAAGTTAGCGAGAGAATTCGTCTGTTATTGCGGCGCGCTAAGGAATTGGGCGCCGCCGTTCACTTCGACATGGAACAGTACGCCTACAAGAGTTTAACTCTGAGCATTCTCAAAGACTTATTATTAGAGGAAGAGTTCCGCAGCCGCACGGATGTCGGAATTACCATGCAGGCATATTTGCGCGATAGCAAGCAAGATTTGCAAGACATTATTGCTTGGGCGAAAAAACGAGGCACTCCGCTGACAGTGCGGCTGGTGAAAGGCGCTTACTGGGATCAGGAAACTATCAAGGCGATGCAGAAAGATTGGCCGCAGCCTGTCTATAATGACAAAGCTGCTACGGATGCAAATTTTGAAGCAATGACTCAGTTGTTGCTGGAAAATCACGAATATTTGTATGCTGCCATTGCCAGTCACAACGTGCGATCGCAAGCTAGGGCGATCGCAATTGCCGAAACTCTCAATATACCGCGCCGCCGCTTTGAAATGCAAGTGCTCTACGGCATGGGCGACAAACTGGCCAAGCTTTTGGTCGATCGCGGTTATCGCGTCCGAGTATACTGTCCCTACGGCGATTTGCTCCCAGGTATGGCTTATTTGATCCGCCGCTTGCTGGAAAATACCGCCAACAGTTCGTTTATCCGGCAAAGTTCCGAAGAAATGCCGATCGAACAATTATTAGCCGCCCCAGTCGCCAATGGCAATGACCAGCTAGTTTACAGCAAAGTATTCCCCAACGTCGCCGATACCGACTACGCCAATACCAAATTGCGGCAACAAGCAGAAGCAGGTATCAAATTAGTGCGGGCTAGCCTAGGTCAAACCTACTTACCACTCATCGATGGCGAGTACCAAAACACCGAAACCACAGTTAATTCCCTCAACCCTTCCAATCCCGCAGAAGTAGTCGGCAAAATCGGATTAATGTCCGAATCGCAAGCCAAACAAGCCCTGGAAGCAGCAAAAGCAGCCTCCACCAGTTGGCGGAAAACCCCCGTTCGCCAGCGCGCCGGAGTCCTCCGCAAAGCAGCAGAATTGATGGAACAACGGCGCCACGAACTATCAGCTTGGATGGTGTTTGAAGTCGGCAAACCCGTCAGAGAATGCGATGCAGAAGTTTCCGAAGCTATTGATTTCTGTCGGTACTACGCCGACGAAATGGAACGGTTGGAACAAGGGCAAAATTACGACATTCCCGGAGAAACTAACCGCTATACTTATCAGCCACGCGGCATTTCTCTGATTATTTCTCCTTGGAATTTCCCTCTAGCAATTCCCGTCGGGATGACAGTAGCATCGTTAGTTGCAGGTAACTGTACTTTGCTCAAACCTGCGGAATTTTCCACAGTAATTGCAGCCAAAATAGCCGAAATTTTGTTAGAAGCTGGAATTCCCAAAGGCGTATTTCAATACGTACCTTGCAAAGGTTCAACCGTCGGCGCTTACATGGTGAAACATCCCGATGTTCACATGATTACCTTCACCGGTTCCCAGGAAGTTGGCTGTCAGATTTATGCTGATGCTGCGATTTTGCGGCCGGGACAAAAACACCTGAAACGAGTCATCGCGGAAATGGGCGGCAAGAATGGCATTATTGTCGATGAAAGTGCGGATTTAGACCAAGCAGTTGCAGGCGTAGTTTATTCCGCCTTTGGATACAGCGGCCAAAAATGTTCCGCTTGTTCGCGAGTGATTGTGGTCGAGTCGGTGTACGATACTTTTGTGGAAAGATTGGTAGAAGCCACGCGATCGCTCAATGTCGGCCCAGCCGAAAATCCCGGCACTCAAGTCGGCCCTGTCATCGATGCTTCGGCGCAGTCGCGCATCCGGGAATACATCGAAACAGGTCGCGCCGAAGCTAAGATAGCCTTAGAAATGGCTGCGCCGGAAACCGGTTATTTCGTCGGCCCAGTCATTGTGACGGAAGTAGCGCCGAGTGCAACTCTCGCCCAAGAAGAAATTTTCGGCCCGGTTTTGTCGGTGATTCGGGCTCATAATTTCAATGAAGCGATTAACATTGCTAACGGTACAAATTTTGCCTTAACTGGCGGATTGTATTCTCGCACGCCTTCGCATATCGATCGCGCTGTGGCCGATTTTGAAGTCGGAAATCTGTACATCAATCGCGGAACCACCGGCGCTGTGGTATCCCGCCAACCCTTCGGAGGATTCAAACTTTCGGGAGTTGGTTCTAAAGCTGGTGGCCCGGATTATTTGCTACAATTCCTCGAACCTCGCACCATCACCGAAAATATTCAGCGGCAAGGTTTTGCACCGATTGCAGGAGTAGACGATTAATCATTTTTTGGTTCGTAGTAAGGACTTCAGTCCTCTCTTAAGGTTCGTAGTAAGGACTTCAGTCCTCTCTTAAGGTTCGTAGTAAGGACTTCAGTCCTCTCTTAAGGTTCGTAGTAAG
>NZ_JAUBUN010000035.1:0-2779 GCF_036702665.1 Microcoleus sp. Aus8_D2 | reverse complement strand
GACTTCAGTCCTTTCCCAGGCTATTCAGAAAGAAGGACTAAAGTCCTCACTACAAACCTTTCGTTCGTAGTGAGGACTTCAGTCCTTTCCCAGGCTATTCAGAAAGAAGGACTAAAGTCCTCACTACGAACCTTTTGTAGAGTGACATCAAAAAAAATCTGCGGGATTCGCTAGTTATAAAATGGAATCTAATAAAAATCGCGATCGACTAAATTCTCACAACCCTCCACTCGACAAGTGGTTGCGATTTTTAATTATAGCCGTATTAGCGATCGGCATTTTGTTTCGCTTTGTCAATCTCGATCGCAAATTTTACTGGATCGACGAGACATATACTTCTCTAAGAGTTTCCGGCTACACCGAAGCCGAAATGCTCAAAAATATTTCGTTCCCCAAAATAACTTCGCCCTCGGACTTACAAAAATACCAGCAGATAAATTCCCAAAAAAAATTAAGCGATACCCTGAATTCCTTAGCAACAGAAGACCCCCAACACCCGCCGCTGTATTACGTACTAGCGCGATTTTGGGCGCAATTGTTCGGTAATTCCGTTGCAGCAATGAGAAGTTTGGCCGCCGTCATTAGTTTGCTAGTATTTCCCGCCATTTATTGGCTGGCTTGGGAGTTATTTGAATCTACCGCTGTGGCGTGGATCGCGATCGCAATTTTTGCCATTTCTCCCTACCACATCTTGTTTGCCCAAGAAGCCAGACAGTACAGTTTGTGGACATTAACTACTATTTTATCCAGTGCAGCTTTGCTGCGAGCAATGCGCCCCGAGTCAACTCAAAATAATCTCACCCTCATTCTTTCCTGGGCGCTTTACACAGGCACAGCCACACTGGGATTGTACACCCACTTGTTATTTATCTGGGTAGCCGCAGCCCACGCCATCTACGTCGCAGTTATCGCCAACTGGCGCGATGTCAAAACATTTATTGCCTATTATGCAGCAGCAATGGTCGCCTTAATCGGCTTCATGCCTTCCCTCGTAAATACTGTAGAAAAATTCGAGCAAGTTAGAAGTACCACAGTATGGGCAGAACAGACAAATTTTCTCAGATTAGTCACCAGGTGGGTGGGCGCCGTCAGCATCGGATTTTTTGATATTGGCATTGATGGAAGTGCCAGCGCCACCCAACTAGCCTTAGTCATTCCCGTTGGCATCATTATTTTAGTTTTAGTCGGCTACGCCCTTTATTTTCTGTGCCGGCAAACACCAAAACGGGTTTGGTTATTGATATTGTTGTTAATTGCCACAACAGCCTTATTTTTGGCAGTGCCAGATATACTTAAAGGTGGCAGGCGATCGACAAATCCGCGATATTTAGTTCCTTGTTATGTCGGAATTCAGCTAGCAGTTGCTTACCTGCTGTCTGCGAAAATTAGCAACAATTTTGATAACTTAAAACCGCAAAAACTGTGGAAAATAGTCATAGTTGCACTGTTTTGTGCAGGTATCATCTCCGGTGGAGTTAGTTCTGGGGCCGATAGTTGGTGGAATAAAGGCAGCGGCTGGCTGCGCGCCGACTTAGAAGTCGCTGCGACTGTCAATCAAGCCAGCAATCCGCTGATTGTCAGCGATGCGAATATAGCATACATCATGCCTTTAAGTTATCGCCTGCAACCAAAAGTTAAACTGCTAGTCGAACCGCGCTGTTACACTTCTTGCTACCAAAATCGAGAGTTGGCACGGAAAAAACCACAAGCCCCTAAAGTTCCCGGCGGTTTCAGTGAGTTGTTTTTATACAGACCATCCTCAGCTTTGCGATCGGCAATTGAACAGCAAAACTATCAAATAAATCCGGCGGTTGGTAATGTCGATATCAATCTCTGGAAAATTACCAAAAAATAATCTGCAAGGATTTAGGCAAAAAAAACCCGGTTGTTGCCAAAAAATGTCTGGTTCGCCGCCCAGCAACGGGGTTTTTGGAAGTATGTCCAGAGTAGAGTTCAATAAAGCTGCGTTTCGCGGTAAACTAGAAATTAAGAATAACAAAAATAACATCAAAAATCTCAAATGACATCAACTGAAACCTCGAATATTCGCAGACTGCTGTGCGATCCAGACTTAGGGCTGATTCCTCACTTAGAAAAATCCCTGAAAGACTTACACTCGTCTGCGATCGCCAATGGAGAGAAATTTAAGGTAGAACCTTACGAGATCGAACTCAAAAGCTGCCACACTCAGAAGCATCCCAACGACCAAAAACCCCTTGTCACTCAGTCAGTGTTAATCAAAATCCCCCTGACTGGGCAAGTTCAAGACAAGATGCACCTCTATCTGATCGCCAGTGAGTTGCAGAACCAAATCGATATCAAAATTATCGACTGGAGTGCCTTAGAACGCCGCCAATACGACATTCACGGCATCCCCTTAAAGCAGCCGATTACCAAAATAGATGGGGAGATGAATTACGAGTTAGTATTCGATCGACCAAGCTACTGCTGCATCACTCTGTGCCGCCAATTTGACTTGACTTACGCGGCCAATTATTAATATCGGAGTCGTCGGTTGACGCCGTAACTACACACAATTAGGACTAAAGTCCTCACTACAAACTTGATTATAGGTTCGTAGTGAGGACTTTAGTCCTTCTTCATACAACCCTAAGAAAGGACTAAAGTCCTCACTACAAACTTGATTATAGGTTCGTAGTGAGGACTTTAGTCCTTCTTCATAAAACTCTAAGAAAGGACTGAAGTCCTCACTACAAACTTGATTATAGGTTCGTAGTGAGGACTTTAGTCCTTCTTCATAAAACTCTAAGAAAGGACT
>NZ_JAUBUN010000034.1:76177-85860 GCF_036702665.1 Microcoleus sp. Aus8_D2 | reverse complement strand
TTCCCAATTCCCAATTCCCAATTCCCAATTCCCAATTCCCAATTCCCAATTCCCAATTCCCAATTCCCAATTCCCAAATTAAATATTAAAATCAGAGGACTGAAGTCCTCACTACAAACCTAATTATCAATTACCCAATTCAACAATCCATGAGCATCATCGTATTTGGCAGTATCAATATCGACCTAGCAGCAAAAACTCCCAGATTGCCGCAACCGGGGGAAACTATCATCGGTAGCAATTTTTTCACAGCCGGCGGCGGCAAAGGAGCAAATCAAGCCGTAGCAGCGTCGCGTCTCGGCACTTTTACCCACATCATCGGTCGCGTCGGCAATGATAAATTTGCTGAAGAATTATTGACAAGTTTACAATCTTATGGTTTGAGTACAGACAATGTATTAATAGATAAAAGCACTCATTCAGGTGTGGCAATTATTGCTGTAGATGATAGCGGTCAAAATAATATTATTGTGATTCCGGGTGCAAATAATAATGTTGGTGATGCAGATATAGAACGTCTTAAAAAAGTGTTGCCTGAAGCTACATCGTTGCTGTTACAGTTAGAAATGCCGCTAGAAGTTGTTCAAAAAGCCGCAGTTATTGCCCGTGAAGCGGGGGTGCGAGTTATTCTCGATCCAGCGCCGGCTGTGGCGGATTTGCGGTTAGCGGAGCCCTCTTCGAGGATCGAACTTTATCCGCTAATTGATATTATCACGCCGAATGAAGTGGAAGCTGGCCAGTTAGTCGGTTTTCTGGTGAATGACACAGAAACGGCGATTCAAGCTGCCAAACACTTGCAGCAGCGGGGTGTGGAGAATGTTATTGTCAAATTGGGCGATCGCGGGGCGGTTGCTGTGACTGCGGATGAGAGCTTTTTTGTGCCGGCTTTTGCTGTGGAGGCGATCGACACTGTGGCTGCTGGCGACGCTTTTAACGGCGGGTTGGCTGCGGCGTTAGATGGCGGGCGATCGCTGTCAGAGGCGGTGGTTTGGGGCTGTGCAGCGGGTGCTCTGTGTGCAACTAAGGTGGGTGCTCAGGTTGCTATGCCCGATCGGGCAACCTTTGATAATTTTTTGCAGAATTTAGTTTGAATTTGTCAGGTATTGTAGGGTGCGGTTATCAGGTTGGTAGTGAGGACTTCAGTCCTTTGATTTTAGGAAGGACTAAAGTCCTCACTACAAACGGTTATCAGGTTGGTAGTGAGGACTTCAGTCCTTTGATTGGAGATGCGGACTAAAGTCCTCACTACAAACCAATTACTGGATTTTTTTAGGTGCGGTGAAGCACAGCCTACTTTGGCCGCTGAATAATTGTTTCAACTACCCGGCGCTTGACTTTTGGATCGATACCAATGAGCCGCACGTATTCCCCGCCGTGTTCCGCCAAGCAAGTTTCTAAAGATGCAACCACATCTTTTTCCTGTGCAGTTTTAATTGTCGCACAACTTTGCCACGAACCAGTTTTAAAGCGGCGATTGTCTGCATATTCCATACCAATTTTGCAGCCCCTTGCTAACAATTGCTGCACTTGTTCCAATACCTCGCCACTCAGCCGCGCAGCTTTACCGTTACTAACGGTCGAACTTGGCTCGACGTAAGCTTTATAATATTTCGATGACGGGTCGTTTTTTTGATTCTGTGTCGGCGCAGCAGCAGGAACATTGACTGTTCCTGGAACGTTGAAAAGCCGCGATTGGTTGTATTCATCTACTAAGCGCATTTCCTGCACCCGCTTTTGTTGGCCAACCATCAAACTGCCCATTTCTAATAAATGTTCGAGGCTGAAATTTGGGTTCGGGAAATCTGGCGGTGCTTCCAAAGTGTTTACCAAACGCTTGGAAACTCGCTCGATTCCTATTTGGTGAATGAATTCGCGGATTTGTTCGTCGTAAATGCGCGATCGCAAAGCGCTAAAAAAGTCGATCGCCTGAGCTGCAAAATTATCAACTAACCCCACTATCTCGGTTGGTGACAAATTGTCCGACTGGAAAATTCCGCCAACAATCCCAATTTTATCATCCCGGCTGGGTTCCCAATAAAACTTTTCCATCCGCCCGTCGCGAATCAGCGGCGCGTAAAGGGTAGCAAAGTCATTTCCGGTGACAATAATTGGTACTCTGTGCAGTGGCGTGCTGTCATAACTTCCCGGTAACTGCACGTTAGTTGGATTGTCCGCAATATTCATCAGAGTGGCATTGACCATCTGAGTATTTACAGTATATTGAGTAGTAGTATCGAACCTGCCAGCTCCGGCATCTAAATCGTTAATAAAAATTGCGCACATCTCGCCCCGCACCCGAATTTGCTCGGCAGCTTCGCGGTAGCGCAAACGAATTAAACGCGCCGGATCTCCGGCATCTGGACTTTCTAATTCCCCGCCAGATATCATCACTGGTTCAAAGCCCATCCGCCGAAAAACCAGTTCGGTTTGAAAAGTTTTGCCTTCTCCTTTGCGGCCGTGAACTCCCAAAATCAGGGGAACTCTTACACCGGGCAAATTTAAAAAGTTCTTAGTGACGTGCACCGCAACTTTATCGAGAAAGTTAGGAGAAATGTAATAACTCATCGGTAGATTTGTGAGGGATTAATTGCTGTTACTGTTATGAGTTTATGACAAAAGTAACAGTCTACACCGCGAAGCTGGATTTTTGCCGTACAATCGAGGTTTAGATATTATCTGTTAAGGAGCAATTCGTGAGTCCAGAAACCTTACTAAAAGAACCCTTAGTGCAAGCCGCCGAAGCCAGTGCGTTCAGTTCTGAGAGCTTCGACAGCTATGTCATGACTACTTACGGGCGTTTTGCGATCGCCCTGGAACGGGGCCTCGGCTGCCGCGTTTGGGATACCGAGGGCCGCGAATATCTCGATTTTGTGGCGGGTATCGCTACCTGCACTCTGGGACACGCCCACCCGGCGATGATTGCAGCGGTAACTCAGCAAATTCAGACTCTACACCACGTTTCTAATCTCTACTACATCCCCGTACAGGGCGAGCTGGCGAAGTGGCTTGTAGACCATTCTTGCGCGGACAGAGCTTTCTTTTGCAACTCCGGCGCGGAAGCTAATGAAGCGGCGATTAAACTTGCCCGCAAGTACGCCCACGAAAAATTAAATATCTCCAATCCGACAGTCATTACTGCTGTTGCTAGTTTCCACGGGCGGACTTTGGCGACGATTACGGCGACGGGACAGCCTAAATATCAGAAGGGTTTTAGTCCGTTGGTTCCGGGATTTCACTACGTGCCTTATAACGATATTAGCGCGATCGAACTGGCGATCGAGGAACTCGATAAAGACGAACGCCAAGTAGCTGCAATTATGCTGGAAGCGCTGCAAGGTGAAGGCGGAGTTCGCCCGGGAGATATCGCTTACTTCCAGCGGATTCGGGAAATTTGCGACGAAAAAGGCATTTTGCTGATTCTCGATGAAGTGCAAGTCGGGATGGGACGCAGCGGCAAATATTGGGGTTACGAAAACCTGGGGATTGAACCGGATATCTTTACCTCTGCGAAGGGGTTGGGCGGCGGTATCCCGATCGGCGCTATGCTTTGCAAGTCTCACTGCGATGTTTTTGAACCGGGAAGTCACGCCAGCACTTTCGGCGGCAATCCTTTTGCTTGCGCTGTCGCTTTGTGCGTGTGCCAAACTTTAGAACGGGAAAACCTGCTGGAAAACGTCCAGCAGCGCGGGGCACAGTTGAAAGCTGGCCTCAACAAGCTGGCGGCTGCATATCCGAATTTGATTGCGGAAGTGCGCGGCTGGGGCTTGATTGTCGGCCTGGAATTGCAGGCTGATATTGCACTGACATCGGCTGATATTGTCAAATCTGCGATCGCCGCTGGTGTGCTGTTGGTTCCCGCCGGGCCGAAAGTGCTGAGGTTTGTTCCGCCTCTAATTGTTTCTGCTGCTGAAGTCGATCGGGCTTTGCTTGCTGTTGAGGAAGCGCTGCGCTCTCAAGCTGTACATTAAATCTACTGAGTAGATTTTTGTGAACTGTAGCGCTGCAACTGTCGTAATATGCAGGCGCGCTATTCCTGAGAAACCCGGTTTCTTAGCCTCATACCGTGTTCGATCGATCGCAATCAGATACGTTCGTAGTGCCCAATTCATTCCGCAGCATTAGAGCGGACGCCAGGACGCACTACAAACAGTCCCTATCAGGGTAAAAGTAAACCCGCTCCGCTGCAAGTCTGTCGGGGCGGGTTTATCCAGTTTGGACTTACCCAGAAACCTGTTTTTTAGGCAAATGCACTGCGCTATGACGATGTGTATGCTGGAAAAACCGGGTTTTTTTAATACTTCTAGGTCAGTATTAAAGTTAATAGACTCCCGGTTGGGATTTTTTCACTGCTCCCGAATGCCGATCGACTTCAAATATCTCAAGATAAAATTAAGTTTTATCCTCGACTCGAATATTGTCTGTGAAACCCGCCCCGAAAGACTGACGGCGCCTTTGACCGGGATTTTACTAAACACCAACGCGCAAAATAATATTATTAGCGATTGTAGGTGCTAGTCTCGCTATCTGCCTGTCTGTTGCAACTTGTGAATTTTGGTTTAACTGATTCCATCCTTTAAGCTCTATAATCCGTCGGAGACTCGTACCTCGGGTTCGGGAGCGAAATTTAAACAGTTCCTGATTTAATTGGCTGCACGGAAGCAGCAATCCTATCGTTAATAGTTCGGCGGAATGCACGATGGACGAACAGCGTCGCGAAACTGATGTTAATATGCTCCGAGCGCTGCTGGAAAATCCTGTGGACTCAGGAATAGATTTGATTTTGAGGACTGACTCAAAGTCGATCGACTTTGGGTTTGTGCAAACGCTTTACTTGGAAGTGCCACCACTGACGCGAGACAGTTTGCTCAAAGCTGCTAAATTTTTCCAAAGGGCGATCGCACCCTTAGAATCTGCCAAGGGCAATTCTCAATTATCCGCAACCGGGGCAGCATATCTGACTTTTTTAGCAGAAGTATTGCAAGCAGCGGCGCGCAGCGTTGATTCACAGCACCTGTACGCGCTGCTGAGAAACAATTTAGACAAACTCGACCAGAATTTCGCAGAACTACTGCGCCGCTGGGCAACTTTGGTACTCCCTACTGCCAAAGCATCGGAGGCTAGGCGCATTGCAGCCCTAATTGGCAATCTGAGCAACAAAATTGGGCGCTTTCCCCTCGGGAGCAAGGCGAATAACTTGGAAATCGAAATTGCCGGTTACGAAACGGTTGCTAAGGTGTTTACTCGCAGAGAATTTCCCCAAGAGTGGGCAGTCATGCAAAACAATCTGGGCAACGCTTACACCGATCGCCCCAAAGGCGATAAGGCTCAAAATATCGAAATTGCGATCGCTTGCTTTGCCAATGCCCTGCAAGTGCGAACTCGCGAACAGTACCCGGAACAGTGGGCGACGCTGCAAAACAATCTGGGAAACGCTTACAGCGAGCGCCTCAGGGGAGATGCGGCAGATAATCTAGAACAGGCGATCGCCTGCTATCAAAACGCGCTGCAAGTTCGCAACCGCGAGGCTTTCGGGGGAGATTGGGCGAGCACTCAAAACAATCTCGGCCGCGCTTACAGCCGCCGGCTGCGGGGCGACAAAGCCCAAAATCTGGAACAGGCAGTCATTTGCTACCACAATGCTTTGCAAGTCTACAACCGCAAGACTTTTCCCCGGCGCTGGGCCACGACTCAAAATAATTTGGCAAATGCTTACTGTGAGTTCCTGCGGGGCAACCGAGCCGAAAATCTCGAATACGCCGTCAACTGCTATCAGAGAGCTTTGCAAGTGCGGACTAAGGAGGCTTTTCCGCTGCAATGGGCGACGACTCAAAGGAATTTGGGCCGGGTGTTTGTCGATCGGATTAAAGGCGAAGGAGTGGAAAATCTGGAAATGGCGCTCGCCTGCTATCAAAACGCTTTACAAGTCTACACTCGCATCAAATTTCCCGAAGCCTGGGCTGCGATTCAAACTTCTCTGGGCAGGATCTACACCAGGCGAGTGAAAGGGGAAAAAGCCGAAAATATCGAAATGGCGATCGCCTGCTATCAAAATGCTTTGCTGTTTTGCAACCGCCAAAAAACTCCCGAACGCTGGGCAATGCTCTGCGCCTACCTCGGGCGCGCTTTTTGCGAACACGTGAAAGGGGAAAAAAACCGCAATCTCAAAAGCGCGATCGCCTGCTATCACAATGCAGCCCAAGTCTACACCAAGCAGGGTGCTCCCTACCGCTGGGCAATGCTGCAAATTTATCTGGGGCGGGCTTTTTCGGAACTGACGGAGACGGAAAAGTCGTCTCACCTGGAAAGTGCGATCGTCTGCTATCACAGTGCAGCCCAAGTCTACACTCGCGAAACCTATCCCCACAGATGGGCGCAAATTTTATTTTATTTGGGTGAAGCTTACCGAGTTCGAGGCGACTTGCTTGGCGCCTACGGGGTTTTTACTGCTGCTGTGGATACTGTTGAATTCTTGCGCAGCGATGCTGGGGTTGATGCGGCCGATTTGGGCGATGTGGCGAGTACCTCAAAAGCCAAATTAGCCAGCACCTGGACAGGACTCTATAAGTGCCTGGTGCAAGTTTGCCTAGAACTCGGCCCCAGCCAGCCGGAATACTACGCTAGAGCCCTGGAATACGTCGAACGCCACAAAAATCGGAATTTGGTAGAACTGCTGGTTAAATGCCAGTTGACGCCGAAAGGCGACATTCCGGCAGCGGTGCGCAGCGAGTTGGAGTCTCTGCAACTGGAAATCGCTCTGGAACAGCGGTACCAAGAACAACGAGAGTCCGATCCCAACACTACCTTGATTTCTGAGGGCGACAGTCAAGGTTTGAACAGCGGTTCTCTGCTGCCGAACTCTGACTTCATGCGCTTAAATCAATTGTGGCGGCAGTTTGATGGGTTGATTGCTCGCGAGGTGCAGGCAAATGACCCTTTCTTCAGCTTAGCTCGCAAAGTTGAACCGATCGCTTTCGAGCAAATTCTCGAATTGTTGCCTGATGCCAATTGCGCTGCTGTGGTGTGGGCGAGTTTGGGGGATTTGCTGGTGGCTTTTGTGGTGGTGAAGAGTGCACAATATCCCGCCGTTCACCTGTGTTCGCCGGAAAATGCTTTGGCTGCCGAAACTTGGGCCCGAGAGTACCTCAGCGCTTATTCTGAGCAAAAAGGTCGCTGGATCAATCATCTCCCGGGTCGCCTCAAACGCTTGGCCGCGCTGCTGGAAATCGATCGAGTGGTGGCGCTGATTCCGGAGAATTGCGATCGGCTGATTTTTGTGCCGCACCGATTTTTGCACGCTTTGCCGCTCCATGCTTTGCCTCTGGGGGTGAGAGACGGGTTTGAGGACACCGGGGGCAGTTTTAGGTCTCACTGGGGCGATCGCAGCGGTTTCGATCTGGAGACGCACGGCGGTTCGGATTTTTCTCAAAGTTCGGCTTTTGGGGACGTTTCACTCCCTACTGCTTATTTGCTCGATCGATTTACTAGAGGAATTCGCTATGCTCCTAGTTGCCAGCTATTGCGGTTGAGACAAATCGCGCGCAGCGCAGCTATTGGCCGCTACAGACCGAATTTGCAGCACCTGTTGGCAGTTCCCACTTTCAGCAGAGATGCGCTTTACAGCAACCTTGAAATCGGCAATATTTCCCAGTATTTTTCCAGTGCAGAAGTTTGGCGCCACAAGCCGACAATTAAAGAGGCTTTTTCGCGAGCAATGTCTGTAAATGATGGGGATTCACCAGGGAAAATAGGGCAGTTGCAGCAGAAAAAATGCGCTCACTTTGCTTGCTTGAGTGTGCTTGATTTGGCAGGATCACTCAAATCAGGCGTATTTTTGAGAAATGATTTTCTGAGTTTGGAGGAAATTTTTAATCTCGATTTTAGGCAATACTTTTTAGTGACTTTATCGGCTGGCGAAATTGCGGCAGGCTCCCTGGGCGGTGCTGAAGATTTTGTCGGTTTGTCGGCGGGTTTCTTGTATGCTGGCACCTCTAGTGTTGTCAGCAGTCTGTGGAAGGTGAACGATGTTTCGACGCTGCTGTTGATGAGCAAGTTTTATGAAAATCTCGGACAGTTTCCTCGGTTGCAGGTGGGAGATGTGGCGCGAGCTCTTTCGGAGGCTCAAAGGTGGCTGCGGGATTTGACTGGCGAGGAATTGGAGGTGTTGCTGGCGGATTTTCAGCCTCAAATTTCGCAAATGTTCGATCGGCTTTCTCAAAGTTCTCGCTTGATTGCTGAAGCATCTTTGCAGCAAATTCGCCACCGCAAACCCTGTCCTTTTGCCAATCCCTATCACTGGGCAGCTTTTACGGCTGCTGGGGTTTAGTCCTGCCGTCATGAGTCATGACTCCTGCCGTCATGACTCCTGCCGTCGGGCCGTCGGGCCGTCATTAGTTATCGTAGGGTGCGGATCCATTGAAAATACCTCGCATTCCATCGACAATCTGACAGATCCGCACCTGACACTTCGGGCCCGTGGAAACCAGACAAACAGTTGTTTTGTAGACAGTCTGCTCGCTATGATACTGGTGCGGATCTGTCAGATTGTCGGTTTGTATTGAGGGATTTTTAAGGGATCCGCACCCTAGGGCTACTGCTGGTGCGGATCTGTCAGATTGTCGGTTTGTATTGAGGGATTTTTAAGGGATCCGCACCCTAGGGCTACTGCTTTGGTAATTGGTAATTGGTAATTGGTAATTGGTAATTGGTAATTGGTAATTGGTAATTAATCTACCTTCTATCTTCATTAAAAAACCCGACACTGACAACAGATTTAAAATTGTCAGTCTCGGGCGCAAATTCAACAAATTACCAGTAAAAGTTTAGGACTTTTTGCCAAAAACTTGTTCTTTCAAAGCTTGAATTTCTTGACCTAATTGTTGGCGGTTGGAAGAGCGCAACAAATAGCGGTAGATAAACCACGCACTGTATCCGATACCAATTAGCTCGAAAGTAGGTGCTAACAGGGGGATGTCGTTGAGTTCGTCTACAATGCCCAAAAGCACTTTCAAAGAAACAATCGAGGCTACAATTAAGCCAACAACTGTCAGGGGACTTTTGTACTGCTCGTAAAAGTTGCCGATGTAAGTGGGAAACTCAGACAAAATTGAGATAACTTGTTCTTTGATTTGCTGGGTCTGACTTGGTGTGTCGTCAGTAATTACGACTTTTGTTGTACCGCTAGAACTGTCTGCTTCATTTCCGGCAGGAATTTCGGTGATGATAACGGTTGTTTCTGGTTCGTTTGATGAAGTCATTTCTCCACTCGCAATAGTTTTTGGCTGGTTGGGGGCAGGTATTTCAACTGCGGCTGCGGCTGTTTCAACTGCCGAAATATCGACTGCTGAAACCTCCGTTCCGACTGTTGAAACAGCCGGTCTTTCGACTGCTGTAACTTCCGCTGCTGGTTCAAGAGTCGGCGTTTCGACTGCTGTAGCTTCCGCTGCTGGTTCAAGAGTCGGGGTTTCGACTGCTGTAACTTCCGCTGCTGGTTCAAGAGTCGGGGTTTCGACTGCTGTAACTTCCGCTGCTGTTGGTTCCACCCCCGGCGTTTCGACTGTTTCAAGAGTCGGTGTTTCGACTGTTGAAACCTCTGCTGCTGCTGTTTCAAGAGTCGGGGTTTCGACTGCTGTAACTTCCGCTGCTGCTGGTTCAAGAGTCGGTGTTTCGACTGTTGAAACCTCTGC
>NZ_JAUBUN010000034.1:0-76077 GCF_036702665.1 Microcoleus sp. Aus8_D2 | reverse complement strand
TGCTGCTGGTTCAAGAGTCGGTGTTTCGACTGCTGTAACTTCCGCTGCTGCTGGTTCAAGAGTCGGTGTTTCGACTGCTGTAACTTCCGCTGCTGCTGGTTCAAGAGTCGGTGTTTCGACTGTTGAAACCTCGACTGCTGGCTGTTCCAGCGCGGGAGTTTCGGCGGGAGTTTCGGCTTTGGGTGGTTCTGGGGTAGGAGTTTCGGCCGCGACACCAACTGCCGGCAAATTCAAGTTGCTAATGGCATCAAGCAAGCGGGTTTTAGCTGTCCCCCGCTGGTGAAGGATTACCCAAGATTCTATCAGGTCGGGGCCGTGCATTGCACCTGTCAGAGCTGCTCTGAGCGATCGCATAATCAGCCCTTTGTTAAGATTTTTCTCTTTACTGAGCTTTTTAGTGATTTTCTGAGCTTCTGCTGATATCAGGCTGGAATGACTTTCCATAGCCTCTAGAACTGCTTGTAAAGCCTGTGCAGCACCTGATTGCTGCAACTGTGCGAGTGCTTCTTCTTCGTATTCCAAAGTTGGCAAGAAGAACAACTTGCACATACCGACAGCATCGGTTAAGCGAACGAGACTCGGGCCGATTAAAGCAGCTATTTGTTCGAGCCAAGGGCGATCGGCCTCGGAATCAAACTCATAACCGGCTTTCTGCCAATAAGGTACCAGCAAATCTGTCAATTGCGGCACTGGCATTTTGTGCAGGTATTGACCGTTAAGCCAATTGAGTTTATCCCAATCAAATTTTGCACCGGCTTTGTTGACTCGATCGAATGTAAATACTGCCGCAGCCTCGGACAATGTAAATATTTCTTGCGTAGAATCCGGCGCCGTCCAACCCAGCAAAGTCATGTAATTGACTAAAGCTTCGGGGACGTAGCCCATATCTTTGAAGTCAGAAATCGAGGTAACGCCGTCGCGTTTAGAAAGCTTTTGCCCGATCGAGTTCAAAATCAGGGGCGTGTGGGCAAATTCAGGGATTGTCGCGCCCAAAGCTTCGTAAAGCAATATTTGTTTCGGAGTATTCCCGATGTGATCTTCGCCGCGGATGACGTGGGTGATGCCCATGTCGATGTCATCGACAACTACGGCGAGGTTGTAAAGGGGCTGGCCGATGACGCCGCCGCTGGATGCCCGGGCGATTACCATGTCGCCGCCGAGGTCGCTACCTTTCCAGGTTACGGTGTCGCGTACCGTGTCGTTCCACGCGATCGTGCGATCGTCCTCAATCATAAACCGAATCACAGCTTGCCGCCCTTCGGCTTCAAAAGCTGCGCGCTGTTCCTCCGTCAGATTGCGGTGGCGGTTGTCGTAACGGGGGGCTTGTTTGTTGGCTTTTTGTGCTTCCCGCATCTCGTCGAGTTCTTCCGACGTGGTGTAGCAGCGGTAAGCGAGCCCTTTGTCGAGAAGGGTTTGGACTGCTTGGCGGTATATTTCCAGACGCTGGGACTGAAAACTCGGGCCTTCGTCCCAGTTCATACCCAGCCAGGTAAGTCCTTCGATGATGTTGTCTGTGTATTCGCTTTTAGAACGTTCGACATCAGTGTCTTCTACCCGCAGGATGAATGTTCCGCCTTGGTTGCGGGCAAACAGCCAGTTAAATACGGCGGTTCTGGCGGTACCGATGTGGAGGTTTCCGGTGGGACTGGGGGCTAGACGGACTCTGGCGTTCATGTAGATTTTTGCTTGGAGATTGAGGGCAATTTGCTGGTTGGGAAAATAGTTGATGTTTAAGACTTCAAATTTTATTATATTTTGTTGCCGCCTTAAAATTTGTGGTTGGCGGTTGCTTTGCCCTTCTTTGCTCGAAGGCCTGTGGTTTAGCGATCGGGCGAAAGTCTCCTGCGACGATCGCAGCAGACGGCATCTTGACGATATTAGCACTGCCGCCTCCCGCGGCTGGATTAACCTTTGGGACGATTTTTGAAACTACTAATCACTGTCTGGTACCCGATCGCGCTCAATTCTTTTAAAATGTGGGTGTGCGATCGCCATTAAAATAAATTTCCCTATGTCTGCGACTAAAACTGAATTTCCCGAATCTGTTGAAATTAAACCATCTTGGCAGATTGAGCTGCTGTACGACGGTGAATGTCCGCTGTGCGTGCGGGAGGTCAATTTCTTGAAAAAACGGGACGCAGGCCGAGGTTTGGTGTCGTTTGTGGATATTGCGCAGGATGACTACAATCCGGAAGCCCACGGCGGAATTGACTACGAAACGGCGATGGGGCGGATTCACGCGGTGTTACCAGACGGTACGGCAATTAAAAATGTGGAGGTTTTCCGCCGTATTTATGAGATTTTGGGTATGGGCTGGATTTATGCGGTGACTAAGTTGCCGGTGATTGGGACGATCGCGAATTGGCTGTACGGAATTTGGGCCTCTTGGCGGCTGAGGTTGACGGGAAGGCCGGATTTAGCAACTATTATGAGCGATCGAACTGCGCGGAGCGAGTGCGAAACTCAAGGGCGCTGCCGCTCTAACTGAAAATGAGTCATATTTGAGTAAGGTCGATCGACCGATTTGCAGATTTCAACAGAAACAAACGGCAACTAAGATTAAAAATTAATGGCTGGGGAAAGCAGGGGAAAAAATGGAAGACGCAGGATATACAGTCTTCATGGGCTTCGGCGGCCTTTGGGTAGTCATGGGAATTGTCGCTGTGACTTTCCTGTTCAAATCGGACGGTCAAAAACTTAAGTTGGGCAAATGGGGACTGCTAGTAGCTATTCCGATCTTAGTGCCGATCGCCCTGGTGTTACTTTATCAGATTGCCCGACCGTTGATTGTCTCGCACCTGTAACCTGAGAATCGCTGTAACTTAAGTATTATTGCTCAGTTGTTTCGGGCGATCGTAACTGCTCACCCACCCATTGACGTAAAGACCGAATTATGGCATTATCATCTTGAGTTTCTGCCATCTGCAAAAACTGATTGAGCATAGCTACAGAAACGATCGGAAATGTCGGACTGCGATCGCAGGTAACATATTGCTGATTTTGTAATTGATAAATTTGTACGCTTTCTCCCGAATACCGCCAAATTTCAGGAATTTCTAGCTGCGTATAAACGACAAACCGATTGGAAGAGGGACTGGTAATATCAACTTCTATCACCAAATCTGGTGGCGGATCGATGGAAATGTCAAGTCTTTTTCCGAGAATGCGATCGACATTTTGGATATAAAAACACGAATCTGGTTCTGCACCTTGTTTTAAATCTTCACGATTAAGAGTTGTCGAACCAAATCCCTTAATCTTCAAGTCCAACTCTTCAGTCAAAGCTGTAACAATCCGTTTTAGCAGACAATTCACAGTTTCATGCAAGTCTGATGGCATGATAATTTCTAAGACTCCTTGAGAATATGCAAATCGCGAGGATCTCTTGTCTCCTGCTTCAGCCAATAAGCTTTCGTAAGTCTGCCAACTAATATTAGATAATACTACTCGCTGTGTAGTTGTTTCCGGTGACGGCTTAATGGGTGTAACGAGCATATTTTCCTACTCTCCCGACAATTTTAGATTAGATAGTTGAAAATTACTGAAAGCGTTTTAAGTTTGCTTGCAGTTATATCCCAGATTATTAATCAATCTACTATCTCAATATATCTATCGAAATCTGAGAACTGTGATTTTAGACTTTCGATTTACGAGAGAACGGGACAGACGGGGCTCGAACCCGCAACTTCCGCCGTGACAGGGCGGTGCTCTAACCAATTGAACTACTGTCCCTCGTTTTGCCTTTGTTTCAGGCACAATTTCTATTATGCCTATAACCTCACTCTTTGTCAAGAGGTTTTTTGAACTTTTATTTGGAAGCCCAAAATTTGAGTCTCTTGCAGGGGACTGAAGTTGTTGTCACTTACCAAAATCAGACCTCTGTTACCATCGGCCAACTCGGGGCCAAATGTCAACCCCTCAATATTGTCTAGGGGAATTTTCAGGGTTTCCAAATCCAGCAGCAGCCGTTTTTGGGCGGGGGAAACTTCGCTGATACTGGTTTTGAGGCTTGGAAGTGCTTCAATGCGATCGGCTTTTGCCAAGGAAATCTCAAACAGTCTAACAGTAACGCCGGTTTCCTGGGAGAAAGCGCGCTCTAAACTCAGCAAGCGGTTGTGGTCGATCGCCAATAAATCCACTAAACCATTGCTAGTTAATTTTCCCACAGGATTTGCACCAGCGGGTAGCGGTTCGGTAATGTAGAGAAAAGAGACATCTGGATTGCCGCTCACCGCATCGTAGCGCAGAATCCGGCACGGGCTACCTTTTTCTAGGGAAGCTACGGCGCCATCTTGAACTGTAGCGTTTTCGGTGGCGGTGAATAGGTATTTGCGATCGGGCGTGAGAGTCAAACTTTCAAAAGCGAGATTGTTGCGGATGCCTTTGGTGCCTTTATCGTCGGGCAAAAATAGGTCAGGAATTGGTAGCGTTTTTAGCAGTTTACCATCAAGGGAGAATTCTTTGATGAATGGAGCAATTTGGCGATCGACATCTCCCTCGGAAGAAACAAACACGCTGTTCCCTGTAAAAGCTATCCCTTCTGGATCTAAACTTAATTCTGGAAAACTTTTGCCGTTTTCATCTAATAAAGTAGTAACGCCCGTAAAATTAATTTGCTCTTTTTCCAGCTTACCAGATTGCAAGTTATTTATTTTGAGACTGTAGAATCGCGCCGGAGCCTTGCTGCTGCGGTCATCAGAAATGGCATAATAAACTTGTTTCTCGGCATCATAGGTAATTCCCGAAAGTCCGCCAATTTCCGTACCCTGAAACGGAGTACCAGTCGGAAATATTGCTCTACCGATAAAATCTATTTTGGTGACAGCGAAAGATTGAGCTGAGAGGTGGATCGAGATAGCAACAGTTGCTGCTATCAGAAAACAGACAATAAATATACTTGTTTTTATTAGATTTCGCATTTTATAAATAAGTAGGTTGTTCAACTATTTCACTTTGATACTACATATTGGGGGCGGGCAAGATGCCCACCCCACAATAATTTTACTGGATGCAGAATACAAGAAGTATAATAGTTTTCAAAAGGCCAACCAAATATTTTTTAATTTACTATCTTCTTCTGCTCTTTCTGACTTCGCGGCCTTTGTGTCTTCGCGGTTCGTTCAATCAGAAAATCACTGTTTCTGACTTAACAAAAAATTAGTCAACCAATCTTTAACAACGTAAGTAGCACGACAGTCGTCCTCATTGTATCGGACGATCGCCTCCAAGAGCGAGCGATCGCCCGTTTTGAGCCAATCATCGTACCAACAGACACACTGAGCACCATTAGCCTTAGCATCGCGCCAGTCAAAACCCAGCCAGCGGGCGATCGGTTTCAGCGCGTAACTTTCCACCGGCATAATCGCTTGCTGAGTCACTTGTTTGTGAATATCGACAAACCGTTTCAGCACGGGTTTCCACAAATAAGCGGGAGTATTGTAAAGTTTAGCTAGGCGCTTGACAGTCTTGACTTCGTAGTCACAAAAGTGGAAAATAGGAGCAATGGGATAAGCCCACATTAATTCTAAAAATTGTTCCCAGATTGCACCTTCCTCCGCTGCCGATTCTGCCAGAAAACCGTGGAATTTTTCAGTATTGTTGTACCTGTCCACAACTAAGACTCCGTGCATATAATCTAAATTCATCTCCGGTTCCGCTTCTATGTCAAAGTAGAGTTCGATTGGAGCGATCGGCAAAAAGACAGATTGAGAATAAGGAATTGGCTTGCTGCGAAGAATTGGCGCCGGCTTGGAAGGTGAAGCAGGTTTATTTTCTGTAGTCTTGATAGCCTCAGCTTTAACTATTACTAAATTATTTTGTGCAACTTCTGGTACGATAATTTGATGAACTTCTGCCTCTTCCCTTCTTCCTTCTTCTTTTTCTTCATCTTCGCTTCTGGTTTCTACCTCTTCCCTTCTTACTTCTTCCTTCTTCCTTCTTCCTTCTTCTCGCAACAACGGTTGATTTAACAAATGAGATTGAGCTTGCCGCACCACATCAAAAGCCACTCCATCAGGAAATTCTGGATAATCAGCCAGCAATGCAGAACTAGCATTAGCCAGAGATTCTACATTAGTAATTTCGAGACTTTTTAATCTAGCATAGCGGCTAGCAGTAACTCCCGGCAACAGCGAAAGATGTTTGATTGATTCGGCTTCCGCGTGACAGACAGTGTACCAACCGCAAAGATTGCACTTTTGCCGGGAAATAAACACCTCCGGCTTATTCCGATTTTCTATCATCTGAATGCAATCGTCTAAAATCTCGAACATCTGAGGAGTTCGCTGGTCGAGATTTACCGCCCAAAGCCCTTTTTTACGCAGCATCAGCCACGCATTTTCTGGCATTCTTTGCTGCACAGAAGCTAATATTTGGGCGTGAAAAGCTGCAATAATTTGATAGTCTAGTTTTGGTCGCTTGCTAAGCCAAATATCCGCAGTAGCATAACTCCAATCGCCAAATTTGGATTGTCCCGGCTGCTTGATTAATAAATGCGGGCGGCTGACAAGGGTAATGTTTGAAGACTGAAGGGTGGAGGATGAAAGCTGCACGGCAGTTTCGGGGATTTCGCCAAATTCTGGGAAATCTTGAGCGTCAATTCCTACCAGAGAATCTGTTGCGCCGTTGGTTTTTCCCAATTCGCCCTGGATCAGGACTCCTCGGTAAATGCGATCGACTCCTTGCTGCATTAAACTCAAGGTAGCGGCCGCCCCAGCTTGCCAATCCCCTCTAGGATATGATGGTTGTTGGTAAGTCTCGTGTTCTAAAACCTGCTGCTGATACGTCCCGCTGTCGCGCATCAGTTTCAGCAGAAAGTCGCTGGGGGGGTCTAGTTGTTTCCAGTCTCCACAGGTGTCTAAAAATGCTCGGAGATGGCATCGCTGATAGGAAAGTAGTAGTTTATCGGTTATTAACATTTAGTATTCGGAAGGCATAGAATAATTAGAAGTCATTGGGCATGGGGCATTGGGCATGGGGCATTGGGCATGGGGCATGGGGCATGGGGCATGGGGCATGGGGCAAACAGGGAATTGGGCAAACAAGGAATTGGTCAGGAGCATTTTTGCGATATCAAAAAAGTATATTTTATGACCAATTACTGTCCTTAAATAGCACTAAAAATACACCACAGAGATAGGTTCGGAGGAAGAAGGAAGAAGAAACCTTTTTGAGAGAGGTTTTGACGATCGACATTTATGCAATATTAACGCTATCAATAATTCCCCAAAAAATATGACAAAGGACAATCACCGGCAACAATTCCCAGCTTTGGCCAATAAAGCTTATTTTAACTACGGCGGACAAGGGCCGCTGCCTGAGCCTGCTTTAGAGGCGATTTATGAGGCTTACAAGCGGGTGCAGCTTGGGGGGCCGTTTTCGGGGGAGGTGGGGGCTTGGGTGGTTCAGGAGGCGATGCTGACGCGACGGGCGATCGCATCTGAGTTGGCCGTACCTGCTGAAACCATCGCCCTCACTGAGGATGTCACGGTGGGCTGCAATATTGCGCTGTGGGGCATTGACTGGCAAGCGGGCGATCGACTGCTGCTTTCTGATTGCGAACATCCGGGCATTGTAGCTAGTGTAATGGAACTTCAGCGCCGTTTCAACATTGAGGTTGATGTTTGTCCGTTGGCGGCAACTTTGAATCAAGGTAATCCGGTGCAGGTAATTGCTGATAGTTTGCAACCAAATACTCGCTTGTTGGTAATCAGTCATATTTTGTGGAATACCGGTCAAGTTTTGCCTCTGACTGAGATTGTGAAAGTATGTCATGAACCCCCCCTAACCCCCCCTTACCAAGGGGGGGGACAAGAGAGTTTTAATGCTAAAAGTCGTAAAGTCAAAGTTTTAGTTGATGCGGCGCAATCTGTGGGGGTTTTACCTTTGAATTTAATTGAGTCAGGGGTTGACTTTTATGCTTTCACTGGTCACAAATGGTGGTGCGGGCCGGAAGGTTTGGGCGGGCTTTATGTGAGTGCGGCGGCTTTGGCAGATTTACACCCGGTGTTTATCGGTTGGCGGGGAATTGTGACGGATTCTAGTGCTAAAGTGCTTGGCCCGAAGCCTGGATCTCAGCGCTACGAGATTGCGACTTCGGCTTATCCTTTGTATTCTGGTTTGCGAAGTGCGATCGCGCTTCAACACGAATGGGGAACTGTTGCAGAAAGGTATGCAGAAATTTGCCGTTTGAGCAAGTATCTTTGGGAGCGTTTGTCGGAACTTCCCGATGTGGAATGTTTGCGGAAATCTGCGCCGGAAGCTGGTTTAGTTTCGTTTCGATTGATGAATGGGATGCCGCACAACCAGTTAGTTGGTTTGTTGGAAAAACAGGGAATTATGGTGCGAACAATTCTGAATCCTGATTGCGTGCGGGCTTGCGTTCACTATTTTACAACTGAGGCGGAGATCGATCGGTTGGTTGAGGGTGTTTTGGGTCAAGTTAGTTAGAAATCCGGGATAATTCAGCGGTTAAAACCGCTGCTATACAAACGAAGTCTGCCTGCGCGGACTAATAAATAAAGTATTAAATGCAAATGAAAGATTGAAAGAATAATCGTCTCGTTTGCACTCCGAAAAATAGTATTTTAAACTACGATCGAAGAGGCGTTGTTTTTTCGTTGGTTTTGTGTTAGTATGTGGTAAGGAGGTTAAACTATGCAGATTACCAATAAAAAATTTAGGTTGCAAAACGGTGCAAGCTGGCCATCGTTTGAGAAGTTTCGTTTGAAGGGTGCAGAAGCACTCAGTTCGATCGCGAATGGTATTATTGCTACCCTCCAAACAAAAACAGGACAGTACCGAATTATTGAGGAAAGCGACTTTCAAGCAATGTATGGACTAGCTCGTGATGTCGATCGCATGAGAGGAGGATTGCGTGTCGTCGTCTTGGCTGTGCGGGCGGCACAAAAACACCCCGATCCAGAGAATCTCAGTCTACTTGCTGAAGCAGTTGCTATGCTGGGAGATTTACCTGAACTTCCGACTCGCAATAGCTTCGAGCAATTAGTTCCAGAGAATTTCGACTTGGATGAGGATGATGAGGTGATGCTCGCTCCTGATGAAATTGAGCGTCCTCTGCAATCAGAGAGTGCGATCGACAAGAGGATGGATTGAGTGCGATGGCTGTAATCTGCTAAAATGTGGCTCTTAGAGGATGAATACGAGCGTTTGAGTAGTCGCATTTTACAAGAAGTCAGTAAATGAGTGGAAAATACACAAGTATGTGATTTTTAATGGAATATTTTAGAGGGTGTGAGGGAAAGTGAGCGATTTTTCAGATGAGGAGATTTATCGAGAGATTGGAGCGATCGTCAGCCAGTACGATATCCTTAAATGTGACCTGTGTGCTAAAGCCGTGTTAAAATGGATCGCAGAAAATGGAATTTCGGGTAAGTTACTCAAGCTCAAAACTAAGTATAGAGAAGAATTCATCTTAAGTACACGCTTAGAAAGATCGGAAGGTACAAATGAGTCTATTACAACGAATGGAACTCACTACGGAGTTGAAGTACGCGGGCTAGTTTTTGATAATTTGTCAACTGAGGGACTGTCTAGAGAAGATTGGGTGAATGATTTTTACTGTCGCAGAGGAAAGTTTATAGTTGAAGAATTAGAAAGTTTATAAAAGTGTTTGTGGTAAACAAAGGAGAGTATTAAGATGAGCGGACTTTTTGAGATGTTGAATAAAATTCATAAAAAACCAGGAATGTATATCGGACGCGCTTCTGCAAGCGATCTTTTTATGTTTTTAGTCGGTTATAGAACAGCTAGAGAAGAGTTGGGAGTTGAACCCACAGAAAAGGAAATGGAATTTTATGGTGACTTTCAACCCTGGTTGCAAAAGCGGTATGAAGTATCAACATCAGGTTCATGGGCAAGAATAATCGAGTTTTCTACTAACAATGAAGAACGAGCTTTTTATCGTTTTTATGAGTTACTTGATGAGTTTTTGCAGCGAGATAGCCATTCAGAAGTAGCGCAAGTTAAGGAAAAAGTTGGTAATGTAAAAACTGGATAGTCAATTGTCAAATTCGGGCGCTCGATGCAGGATCGAAGAAACCTGGTTTTTTTCCCAATTTTCGCACTGTCACCATAATTAGATCGTGTCACCAAACTTCATTACCCACAGCACCTCCACTATCAATTTCATTATGAAGGTTCTCAGGTGCGATCGCCTCAACCAATTCCTCAAGTGAATACTGCCGACTAGCGCTCTGCTCGATAATTTGTTCGGCGGCAATAGAGGCGTCTATTTCCTGACGATGAGTATGATAAAAAGGGAGAGTTTCATTCACTTGAGCTTCATTGAGATTGTATTCATTCGCAATTTCCTGTGGAGACAAACCCCATTTATCTGCTGCAATGACTAATGTTTGTACCCGCAAGCGAGTGCAGCGCAAAACGGGTGTGAGTTCGCCACTAGCGCCACGCACGTAGGTAATTTGAGGAAAAGCACGATCGTCCTTCTGTTTCATGAAAAATTATTAATAGTGAAGAACTCGGATATAGTGGAAATTTTCGCTTTGCCGATTCCACACTTTAAAGTAGTCAAAAAATTGATATTTTTAGGCTTCTTCGTCTTCCTGTATTGAATTATTTTCTTAGCTATTTCTTTGGGATTAATGTTTTTAAAACTAGCGTCTTGAGCTTTGATGCGCTCTAGTGCTTTATGAATTTCTTGCTCGGAAGCTACAAGGATGTTAGTTGCTACTATTGGCGGAGTAATAACCAGCCCAGATTCTATTTGTACCTGTGCCAGCATTGACTCATCAACAATGATACACCAGACGAAATCCTTTTTAGCTAAACGGGCTCCATCTAATATCTGAGTATTGAAAACTGATTGGTAGTTGTCTTGTTCTAAGAGCTTAACGACAATAGGCAAAATGTTTTTTTCAGTTTTACTCAACTGCGCTGCTATGGCTTCGATTTGTTTGGCAGGTACATTTGAGTTACCCTGAATGAATTTACACGGTAAGCGCAAAACTTGTCCTAGTGGAATGTCAGCCGAGAATTCTTCTTCTTGAAAAGGTGTCATAGTTACCTGCTAGTTATCGATAAAGTTGTGTTCGAGAAATACCTCGTTTGCGAGGTCTTTGTATAGTTTAGTGATTGGAGATTTGTGCCAGCAAATTACTGGGGCTTGTGAAAATTCTGCAACTTTAGCCTGAGCGTAACTTTTTAACTCAGTCTTGCATGGCTTCCCAGTGAAGTTTAGTTGTGTCATTGTATTGTCAATGTGAGTCTGGAGGATGCTGCCTTTTTCAGCCGGACAATTACTGAATACTAAACCAAGGTTCCAGGGAGCAACAGGCACTTCCTGATTCTTAACTCTCACATTTCTCAATTTAGGAATTAACCTGTCAACGCCTGCTGCATGATACAGTGATTTTCTGTCAAAATCCACAGGAATTAAAATAGTATCGCAAGAAGCTAGCATTCCCGCTGACAAGACATCTGCTGTAGGCGAAGCATCAATGAATATGTAGTCGTAGTCGTCACTAAGCAGGTTAATGATTTTCTTGATAAATGACCTTTTGAGCGAGTCTGCCAAGTTAGGATTATCTCGAAAAGCTTTTAATTCATCCGTATCTCCCGGCAAAACTGACAAGGAAAAAAGCTGGCTGTCAGTAGTCCTGAACTTGCGGATTTGAACAGCAATGCTCAAAATATTTTTGGCGCTGTTGTAGTCTTCGACTTGAATTTTATCAGTGCAATCCTTCAAGCAATTATCAAGTTTAATGTGGGCTTTCAATCCTCGGGTTAAATCAGTTTGTGGGTCTAGGTCAATCAGTAAAACTTTCTTGCCTTTTGTAGCGAGTGCTGCGCCTAGATTGATGGTGTTAGTTGTCTTTGCTACGCCTCCTTTCTGATTCCAAATCGCTGTTACCAAAGCCCGCTCAGGAGTCAAGCAATACTCTAATTGACGTAAAAGCTTAGGAAAATTGGCTGCTGTCACTTTTAGCACAGGAGTTAAAGGGAAAACCAGCCCGTCAACTCGTCGCCAAACTTGAAAGAAGTCACCATTAAATACCCATCCATAAGCAGCTAGATACTTAGAATCCACTATTTTTGTATTGTCAAGGTACTGCTTAATGCCATTGTTCCTGGAGTTAACGGGATAGCCCACTGCTTCTTTATAAAGGTTTTGCTGCTGGCAAAAATCTGAAAATCCGTGCTCTTGAGCGGCCTGAAATAAGCTAGTACGCTTTTTAATTTCAACAACTATTCTAGGTGGCTCGTTTAATTTGTTATATATTAAGTAATCTGGTTTTAATCCTATTCCAGGACCTAAATTTCTAGTTGTTATCTGGTCGAAGTTAAGACCTATAGCATCCCAGATCAAGGGCATTAAGTTCATTGCCAGCTCGGCTTCTGAGTAGTCACTTGGTAGAGATTCCCAGCGCTTTATTAAGTTAGTAAGACTGCTTACCATTTTTTACCCCAACAAGATGGTGGCTGCAATTGTTAAGTTTTACAATAACATAAATGAGAAAAAAAATCGCCCCTTCTCTCAAAAAATAAAGGACGATCGCCCTTTTCACTCAAATTTCGACTTACGCACTACGACAAAAGAAACCGGGTTTTTACCGAATCTGTCGTCTTCAACGCAGTATCTTCGCAAAAACCCGGTTTCTGAGCTCTTCGATTAGGACAAAAGAAACCGGGTTTTTATCGAATCTGTCGTCTTCAACGCAGTATTTTCGCAAAAACCCGGTTTCTGAACTACCAATTAATGAGAATGGCTGTGCCCGCCATGAGAATGTCCGTGCTCGCCATGAGAATGTCCGTGTCCGCCGTGAGAATGTCCGCCGTGAGAATGACCGTGTTCGCCATGAGAATGCCCGTGATCGCCGTGAGAATGGCTGTGCTCGCGGTGTGCGGAAGCCAAACTCGGATTAACAGCGATCGCACTTTCACTCAACAACGCTTCAATCTGCGGATTAGCCCACTCAGCCGCCATTTTCAGGAACTCGGGACGATCGTTCACGCAAGGCAATTTGCGGTAAGTTACTCCTTGACGCTGTTTCTGCAAAGACTCAATAACGTGGTCAACATCTAACAAAGTTTCGTGATTTTCCGTCGCAAATCCGATCGGCATAAACACGATCGCAGTTGCACCCAAATCGATCAAATTCTTCGCAGCCAAAGTCGCATCCGGCTGAGTCCACTCAATCAGAGGCGTGTCGTGGTTCAGCCAACCCACCGAAATCAAAGGATAGCGATACATCAAACGTTCCCGCACGCGATCGTACAAAGCTTGACTTTCCACAATACCCGAAGTAAAGCCCTTCGCCTTGTGCGGACAACCGTGATTCATCAGCACAATCCCAATCTGAGAAGGCAAATGCGCCACAGCCAGATCGTTCTTAATTTCCTCTTCAACCATATCAGCCATTAGCTGAATGTAAGCCGGTTCATCGTAAAAAGAAGGAATGTAGCGCTGTCCTTTTACCCAATGTTCGCCGCCATCAGTCGTTTTGGCTAAAGCATTATTCACCTGTTCCACTGCAATGCCGCTAGTGAAAATAGAATCGACTACCAACAGCGGATAAATCAGAATTTTATCAAATCCTTCCGATTTGATTTCGGCAATTACTTGCTCGGGCAAAAACGGCGCGCAAAAGTTAAAAGCTTTGAAAACTTTTACTTTATCGCCCCATTTTTCCTGCAAATTCTTTTCAATCCCGGCGCGCTGCTGTTCAAAAATGGCATTGTGCGGCGAGACGAATTGACCGTGTTGGTGACTCCATTCGTGCAAGTCAAAGATTGCTAAAATCTTCGCCAGCGGCGGATAAATCCAAGTCGGTACGGGCGCAAACTTTGCCGTCAGTAAATTTAAGGCTTGTTCGTTGTAGTTGGCAAAATCGTCGTAGCTTTCGACTTCGCCGTAACCCATCAGCAAGACAGCAACGCGATCGTTACTTGCAGGTGCAGGAGATGTTTTGAACTCGATTTTTTCTGGAGAAGCAACCACGTTGTATTCCTCAATTTTATTTATTCTAAGAGATGCAGGCAGAATGAAGGTTCAGTTGACAGTTGACAGCTTGTCAGCTAGCCAAGTCGAAGGGTTGAAAGCGAGGTCTCCCGGTCAGTCCGAGGATTGGAGTAATGAATAGTCTGCTTTTAATTTCTCCCGATCGGGCAGAGACTTTCAACCAATTCTTTCTGGTAAATCTGAGATTTTACATTTTTGGCGATCGCGCGACGGTTGCGTGCGGGACTGATTGCCTGTTTCTGCACCGATATTTCCGGGCTAAACCTCTGATTTATCCTAAAAACCGGGTTGATGAGTACAAGTCCTTGCATCGACTTTTGACTCACACCCGAAACCCGTAGGGTGGCTGAGATCGCAGGCATCTAATTTTCACAATCCTGTTTCTTTAAGCTTTTCTGGGGTGGGCTTTGACGCTGCCCGAAAAGTTAAATCTAAAATACAGAACAGCTTAAAACTAGAATCGGACTTTGCTAAGCGTGACAGGGAATCCGGCCGGGGGGGTTAAGTTTTATGTTTTCTTAAGACTCCTGCGCCTTGCCTGCGATCCCAGCAGCTTGGAAGCTTTCCAGCCATACACTTGGGGGGATACTCTGCTAAGTTTCATCTATTATAACTTTAACATCCTATCCCCCCGGATGGTATATGATATAATGGATATATGATAAAGTTATGTTGCGAACTATATTAACTTTCTTGACGCACTATGAGACTGGTAATTTGCCCGGGAGTCCACGAACCAAAGCTAACCGACTGTTTCCTGGCGGGACTTTCGGGGATTTGGGGATGGGCTGCCGATCGCCCTTCCCAGCAAATACTCAATAGCGTCAAGATTTTTCCCGCTCATAAACATCCGCCTTTTTCAGCCCTTGACATATTCCACTTTTTGTGCAGTCAGGACATAGCAGGAGAAAGTTTAGTATTTGTCAGCTTTTCGGCAGGAGTAGCCGGGGCGATCGGGGCGGCTTGGATGTGGCAGCAAACCGGCGGCCAAGTCGAGGCATTTTTTGCCCTAGACGGCTGGGGAGTACCCCTGGGGGGCACTTTTCCCATCCACCGCATCAGTCACGATCGCTTCACGCACTGGAGTTCAGCAATTCTCGGCAGCGGTGGAGACAGCTTTTACGCAGATCCAGCGATCGCACATTTAGATTTGTGGCGCCAGCCCCAAACGGCAAAAGGCTGGCACGTCAGCCAAACAGCCGCCGGTGTTGAGACAGTCGCACCTACAACCGCAGCAAAATTTTTAGTCCACCTATTGAAACAGTACGGAGTTCAATCAGTTGTTTAATTTAGATTTAGTATCATCTGCGATCGCACCTATTGCAACCCTCTCGGGCCTAGACAATTCTGTCTCTTCCGTCAAAACCAACAGCATCAAACAGTGGCTAATTTTTAGCGCCTCAGCATTTTTAGTCTCAATTCCCGTCTTCGTGCAAGCACCATTAGTTAGATTGTATCCAACCATCAGCTTGCTCTCAACAATTCCCTGGTTTGTCCTCAGTTTAATCCTAATTTTCCGCCCTAAAACCCAACTTTGGGGAGACTTATTATTAGGATTTGCCGGATGTTGGCTCGCAGGTTCCATCTATTGGGGGTGGTTTAGGTGGGAGCCAATTTTACATTTACCTATAGAAGCAATTGGTTTGCCCTTTGCTATTTGGTGCTTGAACAAATCTTGGGGAAAAGTTGGCGGATATTTTTACTTGGGTTCGCTATTTGGTACTGCGATTACTGATTTATATTTTTATTTGACTGGGTTGATGCCCTACTGGCGCAAAGTCATGCACGCGGAACCGGAATTCGCGATGCCGATTTTTCAAAGTGCGATCGGGCAAATCGACACTCCTTGGGGCATAGGTTGCGCTTTAGTTTTAATCGCTGTGTTGCTAACAGTCGGTTTGCTGAGTTTGCGCCCTACCCTGCACTGGCGCGCTTTCAGCGGTGCTGTTTTGAGCACGCTTTTGGTGGATGGTTTGTTTTGGTTGGCTGCTTCTGCGGCTTGAGATTTCTGGGAATTTTGACCGCAGATGCGGGCAGATTGACGCGGATGGACGCAGATTTTTTGACATGAGTATTTAGTTAACTATCTTGAGTTACAATCTAAAATCTAAAATCTAAAATCCCAAATTAATATCATGGCTTTTATTTCAGTTCGCGGTGTAGAACATTATTACGAGTGGATAACAGCAGACAGCAGCGCCCAACCCAGCGGCAAACCAGTTATGGTATTCCTCCACGGCTGGGCTGGCTCAGCCCGCTACTGGGAAAGCACGGCACAGGCTATTGCTGATGATTTTGATTGTTTGTTGTACGATATGAGAGGTTTTGGTCGATCGCCCTTACCGCCATCACCTCCTGAGTCTAGCTACGATCTCGAAACCTACGCCCGCGACTTAGCCGAATTATTAACATCTCTGAATTTAAACCGCGTCTTTCTGAATGCTCATTCTACAGGAGCATCTATTGCTACTTTATTTCTCAACCTTTACCCCGAAAAAGTAGAAAAAGCAATTCTCACTTGTAGCGGCATTTTTGAATACGATGAGAAAGCCTTCACAACTTTTCATAAATTCGGCGGCTATGTGGTCAAATTTCGCCCGTCTTGGTTGGCTTCTATCCCGTTTGTCGATCGCATCTTTATGGCCCGGTTTTTGCGCCGTTCCCTCCCCACAGCAGTCAGTCTGGCATTTCTCAAGGATTTCTTAATGGCGGATGAGGAAGCTGCGATCGGTACAATGGTGACGGCAGTCAGCAAAAGAGCAGCCGAGGAAATGCCCCAAGAATTTGCACGGCTGAGTGTGCCGACACTGCTGGTAGCTGGAGAGTTCGATCGAATTATCCCCGCCGCCATGGGCGAGCAAGCAGCCTCCCTCAGCAAAAAAGTAGAATTTGTTATAATTCCCAATACAGCTCACTTTCCGATGCTGGAGGATGCCGCAACATACTTGCAGCTAATCCGAGATTTTTTGCCAGCAGCGGCTTAGCTGAGTTATTGTTCATGTAATGTACGATCGGGGAAGCAAGCTTTTACAGCAGCTTAGGCTCCGATCTTAATTTTTAATTCCTAATTTCTTAAAGCGAAAGGTGGTACCATGAACGACCTCGACCAATACTATAGAGTGCTGGGACTATTACCGGGAGCTTCCCGAGAAGAAATTACTCAAGCCTACAAGGATTTAGCGTTCATTTGGCACCCCGATCGCATCCCTAAAGATAATCCTAGACTACTCCAGAAAGCTGAAGAAAAGATTAAGGAAATTAATCAAGCTCGCGAACAATTGCGATCGATTCAGCCAAGAGGTCAAAACCAGAACGTTCAGCACAAAAATACTCAGCACAAACACACCCAGCAACAAACTACACAGCAACAAAATACTCAGCACAAACACACCCAGCAACAAAATACCCAGCAGCAAAATACTCAGTACAGCAACACCCAGCAGCAAAACACCCAGCAGCAAAATACTCAGTACAGAAACACTCAGTACCAAAACAATCAGCAACAAAACACTCAGTATAGAAATACTCAGTATCAAAACACTCAGCCACAAAACACCCAGCCTCCACCGGCAACGCCAAAAGAACCCCGCTACTATTCCGAGCCCTCTTCAGGAAAACCTGCTGGGAATTATGCGGGAAATTATGGTGGAAACTATGCTGCAAATCCGACGGGGCCATATTCTGATGCCTCCCGCTACCAATCGCCACCGCCGCAGCCATCTCAGTCTTACCGCCAAGCTGCGCCGCAAGCTCCCGATTTGAGCGGTTCCAACTTCAAAGGAGCTTCCTTAAAAGAAAAGGATTTTTCAGGGAGAAACTTGAGCAATGCAAACCTGAGTGAAGCTGACTTAAGCGATACTTTTCTGCACAACGTCAACCTCACAGGTGCGAATTTGCAAAAAGCTAACTTGTTCAGGGCTAACCTGTTAGGAGCTTGTTTGATTAATGCCAACTTGAGAGAAACCAATTTAATCGGAGCGGATTTGAGCGGTGCAGACTTGAGCGGTGCGGATTTAACGGGATCTAAAATCGGTTATGGCGATCGCGTTATGGTAAAACTCACAGGAGCTAGATTAACAGGGACAATCTTGCCCGACGGTACGGTGCACAGTTAAAGGATTGAGTTTTTCCTCACTTCTGAAGCCAAAAATCTAGTTTCGGCGAATTGTTACTCCCAACTTAGATAGTGTCACCTAAAACAACCGCCATAAAATCGGGTAATAAAATGGGTTCGTAGTGAGGACTTTAGTCCTCTTCAAATTAAGAAGGACTAAAGTCCTCACTACGAACCTATATCGGTTAAGTTAGGTCAAATTATAAGCTGTTCCACATTTAACTTGCGGGCTTTAGTATTACCTTTCTGTTTGAATTGTTTGCGGATTTCTTCATCTGCTGCTTGCTGACAGACAGGTAACGCCAACCGATAAAACTTATTAAAGGAAATTTTTAGGGCCTTGGGGATGGGTTCAAAACTTGAAAGAACAGCATTTTGTTGTTTTGATGCAGAAAATTCATAGCTGATGCCAAAAAACATTTTCGGGACTTACGCACTAGAAATGGAAGAAACCAGGTTTTTTTACGAAAATATTCGCTGGGACTCTTTAATATCGGTAAAAACCCGGTTTCTGGGCCCCATGCGTAAGTCCTACTTTTTTTGCGTTCAAATCTTAGGAATTAGTTGTTACTGGTAATTCGATTCCCTCGGAGTTAAATAGGAGTTTGCCCTCGCAGGGAACTAAAGTCTGGCAAAAAAACTTTTTACACCGATTGTGTTCATCAGCAATCACCACTCGCGCCTCGTGCCCGGTGCGGAATACCTCAGCGCGATCGCATTCTTCATAGGCAGCAATAATCACAAAATCTCCCGGATCGCACAAATGAGATGCTGCACCGTTCAGACAAATGGTACCACTTCCCGGCTCTCCTGGCAACACATAGGTTGACAAGCGGTTCCCATTGCTAACATTCCAAATTTCCACCTCCTGTAAAGGCAGAATTCCCACCTTATCGATCAATTCATTGTCAATGGTGACGCTGCCTACATAATTAACATTTGCATCCGTTACGCGCACTCCATGTAGCTTAGCGTGCATCAGTCTAATTCTAGCCATTGTTTTTTTCCTGTATATCTCAATAGAATGACAATACGGTTCAGTTAACACTATTTACTGCCCGGATATCCTTGCAGCATCCCCCGAATCGTTGCGGGGACGAAAGACAATACTCTTGTCCCCCCCTTTTTAAGGGGGGCTAGGGGGGATCAGTCTTAACTGAACCGTCTTGAATACAATGATGGTTTTTACAGCACTTTTTCAAACAGCACAGCTTCTGTATGAGGAGCAGAAACATTAGAAAAAACGCGCCTGCCCTCAAATTCAAAAGACTCGTACTGCACGGCATATCTTCGTTGATATTCCAACTCTTGAGCAATATAGGCCGTAACCGAATGCGTACAAGTTGTGACAGCACGCTGGTAATTCAAACTTGCTGCTACTTCAAGTACCTTCTTTTCCAAAGCTAAGGCAATAGCAGTACCATCTACATCAGAAGACGTACCTGTCATAAATACATGGACAATCTCTCCTACTTGCATCTCCCCGTAACTTTTGATATACATTTTATCTAAAGAATCCAATAGCGCAAAAATTGGATTCAAGAACTCAGGTATTTCAAATTCCCCCGCCAGGGAACTAGCAAAATCTTCACTCAAACAAAATCCAATCACATTTCCAGAAAGCCGATGGAACGCGACAAAGGATAAACTTTCTGAGAGGCTGTTGCTACAAACTTTTTCCGAAAATATCTTGAACTCTTCTTTCTGAATACCCAAGCTAATTCCCAAGGGTTCTCTGGATGTGAAGGATTCGCTGACTAATGCCACAGTTTGTTCTAAATATTTCTCCTCAAACGGAACGATTTCAACATCACTCAAGCGCACCTCAACCACTGGAAAAGACTTGAACTGTTTTGATTTATCAAAAAGCCTTGCTAAAGATCCGAGGGATGGCTCATTGACAAAGTTGGAAAGGGGAATGCTTACCCCAAATTCTTGCTTCAGTTTTACGAGGAAAGATACAACAGACAAAGAGTCTCCACCTAGCTCAAAGAAATCATCGTCTCTGCTGACGGGAGAAATAAGAAACATCTGCTGCCAAATGTCTGCTAGTAACTTTTCTGTTTCGGTTTGAGGCAGCTTTTCCGAATCGATGACTCTGAAGCTCCACCCACTCATGCCAGATAAGGTTTGGCGATCGACTTTACCGTTGGGAGTCAGGGGTAGTTCATCTACAGCAACGATTCTCGCTGGCACCATATAATGGGGCAGCTTGGAGACGGCGTGCTGTTTCATTGCATCGACATTAACTGTGGAAGGAACAACAAACGCGACTAGCTGTTTTGTTTCCTGTGCCGCCTCGTTTTCTTGAACGATAACGGTGACATTGGAGATTTCTGAGTGGAAATGCGTCAAGACTTTTTCAATCTCCTCTAGTTCTACTCGAAATCCCCGAATTTTTACCTGGTTGTCAACCCGACCAACATAATACAGTAGGTCATTATTTTCTCTGGTTACTAAATCTCCTGTTTTAAATAGAATACCTTTGCCAGAAAACGGATTGGGGATGAATCGCGCTTTGGTTTCTTCAGGCTTGTTGTGATATCCGCGTGCTAGCACTGCACCTCCTATCCACAATTCGCCTACCTCGCCTGGGGCAACTGGCTGTAAATTTTCATCCAAGATATAAATCTCGGCATTGAGGATGGGTTGACCGATCGGCACATCCCGTTCTAAATTTCCTATATCTCCGGCAAACTCCGCCCAAGTAACGTCACCTGCTACCTCGGTACTCCCGTAGAGGTTCAGCAAAATCCCGTCAGGCACGCTGGCTCTGAATTTCTGCAACAGATTTCGTGTCAATCGCTCTCCGCTTACCGTCCAAATTTTGAGGCAGGGGAGAGCTTCTCCCAAATCTGGGCGCGTGTTGAGCAGCGCTTGTAGCAAGGATGGCACGAGGATGATGCGAGTCACTTTTGCATCCTGAAGGAAGCCAATCATTTCTTGAGGGTTGGCACTGCAAGACTGAGGAAGAATGACGACTTTTACTCCTCTGAGCAATGCCCCAAAAATCTCCCAAACCGAATCCACGAAGTTGAGGGTGGTTTTGTGGCAGCACACTTCGCCAGAGCTAAAAGGATACTGATTCCACATCCAAATACAGCGATTAACAGTGGCTCGGTGAATTCCACAAACGCCTTTGGGGGTGCCAGTGCTGCCGGAGGTGTACAAAATGTACATTAAGGCATCCGGGGTGACGGGAATGTCTGGGTTGCTGCTTTCTTGTTGCGATAGAGATTCGTCGTCTACCAGGAGAATCCGCCCGTCAAAAGGGGGAAGGGTATTCAGAAGAGACTTTTCTGTTATCAGAAATTCACACCCAGAATCTTCAATAATGTACTGTTTTCTGGCTTCTGGGAAGTCTGGATCTACGGGGACATAAGCCCCGCCTGCTTTTAAGATTCCCAGAATGGCGACTGCTGCTTTGGGCGATCGTTGCAAGCAGATGCCAACTGGGGTTTCTAAGCCCACCCCAAGCGATCGCAGCGCATTTGCCAATTGATTTGCTCGATCGTTCACTACTGAGTAGGTGAGCTTTGTCTCCTCCATTACAAGAGCGATTTTTTCCGGGGTTTTGGAAGCCTGTTCTTGGAAGAGATGGTGAATGCACTGGTTTAATAGATTGTCCATATTTTCTGTATTTTTCTAGCCTAATATAATTAGGATTAGGAGATTTTTATTTATGAAATTTCAGTTGAGTATATGTAGCAAGCGAAGCGATCGCAAATAATGCCATTACCTCAGACATGACATTAACGGTATGTCCATCAAAGAAAAAGCCAACCATGAAACTTGCCAACGCACCGCCTAACATATCTAGAAATCCGATTGCGGCGGCAGCACTACCTGCAATATCTTCTACTGAGTCAAGGGCAGCATGGATAGCATTGGGTGCAATTAACCCATAACAAAAGGTGTTAATTATGAGCAGAGGTAATAGTGTGAGTAACTGAGCAGCACCAGTCACCGAAACTAAGACAAGTGCCATAGCTGAAGTAGCAGCAATTACTAACCCAAAGCCCAGCAATTGTGCTGATCGTACACCACGAGAGTTCAATACTCCACTTAGGAAAGACCCAGCTAAAATACTAATAGCCGTTGATGCAAATAGCAACCCATAAGTTGTTGTTGAGATCCCCATAACATTGAGCATTACAAGTGATGAACCTGCAACGTAGGCAAACATACATCCAAAACTGAGCGCATTGACAAGAGCATATCCAATGCAAACTCGGTTACTAAGAACACGCAGATAATTTCCGATCAGTCGATGTGGTTTGAGAGCATTTACATCCAGACATTTAATTGACTCGTCAAATCCGATCGCAATAGCCAACATAAGTATCACTCCTACGACAGCTAATACCCCATAGATAGCTCGCCAATTAGCGATCGCCAATACTCCCCCACCAATTGTTGGTGCGATTATTGGTGCTATGTTGATTACTAGGTTAATGTAGGAGAGTTGGGTGCCAGCAGTAGCACCTTCAAACAGATCGTGAACCATTGCCAACATCAATGTCATACCAACACCAGCACCAGCACCCTGAAGGTAGCGCCAAGCCACGAGGGCATTAATTGATGGGGCGATCGCACAAGCAACACTAGCAAACGCAAAGAGTCCACAGCCGATTAGTAAGATGGGTTTACGCCCGTAGCGATCGGAAAGTGGACCAAAGACAAGTTGCGATGTAGCATAGCCAGCCATAAATAGACTGAGTGTTAGTCCTACAGCCGCAGGAGAGGCATTTAGCGAGATGCCAATTGCAGGAAATGCTGGTAATCCCATATCTATTGATAGCGGTAGCATTGCAGCCAGCACGCCAAGAATTATGGTGAAGCCTACAGAGTTAGGTTTAAACTCCATACATAACCTTTGTTGTTACCAAGTCAAGTATTTGCCAAATACTGTCTATCCAATCTAGATGTTCGGGTTTCATTAAACAAGACCGCAGACAGGTAATAGAGTCTCGATCCCAATTGATTCCTTCCCCAGTCTCTAAAAATAAATCTTTCGATACATTAGCTAAAGCTAGGTGGAGATTTTCCTCTCCTGCTACTTGAAAAATCTCCTTTGCTAGTCGTGAAGATTCACTCGCACTCTCAGATTTTACAGCCCAAACAACAATGTCCAGTTGCGGGCAGAAAGCCACGATAAATCGCGAATCATTTTGGATTTTCTCAAAAAGAGTAAGTGCTGCTTTGCGTGACTTACTCAAAGAAGTAGCAAACTCACCGCCTGGAATTAGAGGGAGTAAACGTTGAGTGGCCCAGAGTGCTACCGCCGATGAACCCGGCCTTGAACATTCGAGGCTAATTTCACCTAAATGGAATTCCTCAGAACTAAAGTAAGTGTAGGGTGAATCATGTTTATAAAGCTTCCCAACAGAGGTATCTTTGAAAAGAATGCACCCACAACCGTAAGGTTGGAGTCCATGTTTATGGGGATCGATCACAATGGAATCAACCTGTTTGAGACAGTCATAAGCCGCTCTGGTTTCGGCATCAAGATTATCTGCCAAGATAAAGTAACCGCCGTAGGCGGTATCTGCATGGATGCGGAACCCATATTCAGCCTGAAGTTCGAGAATCTCAGGTAGGGGATCGACAGCACCCATTCCCGTCGTCCCCATCGTCACAACCACCGTGCCAATATCATCTTGGAGGAGCAGTGTTTTCAAGGCTGCTACATCCATCCGGGCGCGACTGTCACACCTAACAGATTGAAAGGGAATGCGAAGTACACCGCAAATTCTGGAATGCGTGTAATGTGCCTGATTAGAGGCGACAACTTTTTTGTTTGGTTGTAAATTTCCTGCCGCCCATAATCCCTCTAAATTCGCCATTGTCCCGCCACCGCACAGATGTCCTAAATGGGTTTCCCAACCGAACATTTTGGCAATTTCTGCCACGGCTTCTTTTTCCATTGCCGAACTTGCCCGTCCACCATCAAGGGCATGATTGTTGGGATTGATCCAAAGGGATAACGTGTAAGCAAGACGGGCAATTTCTGTGGGTGGTTTGAGCATTTGCCCAGCGTAGAGGGGATGGGGATAGGGATAATTGTCTTGCATCCTCTCTGCGACTTCCAACAGCACGGTTCGCATAGCATCTAAGTTAGGAGAATGTTCAATTTCTGGCAATGTTTGAAATCCGAGTTCTAATCGTTCCAGTGCCTCTTGGAGTAAAACCCAGCTTTTCTTTTCTAAGGTCATTTTCCGCTCCTCTGGTTATATTTGAGTGCAACAGCTAACTTTAAAAAATAGTTGATTGTTGTTTTCTGCGCTCAATCCTAATGTTTGATTATACATACTTTTTTTGAAAAAGTATAGATTCTTTTGCGCTTATTTTAAGCTTGATGAAATGGACATTTTCCCGAAAAATGCTTCTGGGGATCTAGCAGCTTTAAACGACTTTGCTCAAATTTTTCTAAGTTGGCTACAGCATTATTACTATTTAAATGTGAAGCTGTCAGTGCTCCGATTTCACCTCCTCCAAATTTCGTACAAACGCTTTTATGTCCCGCTGAGAGACCTTGTTGATAAGCCCGGACAAATTCTGCGTACTCCGCCTCAAGGATGGCGGGCAGGGTGGGCAAGATGGGAGAGAGTTGTTTCTTCCAGATGACATTCACCAGATAATCGTGTTCCCACATCATTATTCCACTTAAAGGCTCTGACTCTACTAGGGACTGAGGGTTTCCCGGAGTCATGGTGGGGCGAACCTCACTTTCATATATCTGTCTGCTAAAACTTCCCGCGAGCTTCATCGCTGCTCCCGATGCCCACATTAAGTCAGCAGCAGTCTGCAATTCAATCTTGGCTGTGTCCATGTTTCCAGTTTGGACGGCATCTACAAAGCGCTTCAGGCAGACAATTAGGGCTTGACAAAAAACTAAAAATACCCAATGACTTTTCTGCCAAACTTCCAAGGGGCTCATGTTCTCGGGTCCCCGATAGTCAGCCGTTGAACAGTTGGTGTCACTCTTCTCAATTCCCTGAACAACGGGCAAGTTGAAAACCCTTAATAATAGGTCTGCATAAGTTTGAAAACCTACTTTCAGAAGTTTGACCTCTGTCGGATCGAGAGGCCAGATTTTGTCGATCTCCAAGAACCCCAAATAAGCTCGCAGCACGCTGGCAACAATTAACTTAGCTGGTTCCTTTGCCTCGACGTGGAATACTTCCATGTAACGATCAAATTCTTGGATTTTATGATGCTTGAGGGCAGTAGATGTTGGGAAGTCTTCCTCAATGAAAACTGTTTCGATTGGGCCGAGTTGCTGCCAAGCTGAATGAATAATAGCCATAGCCTGCTGCGAATTATCCACGACCAAAGTCTCTCCCAAGAGATGCAGTAGGAAGTGTAGCTGAGTTTTTACAGGTTGATTTAATTGATAATAATTTATTAGTTTAGGTGGGCAAAGTAAATAAAAATTTCCCCCAGATATTCCTGTTTCGGGGTAATTTTTACTGGGTTGCTTTTTGACAACGTGCTGGTCAAACTTCTGGGAGCTGTCTTGGGTTGACAAAGCACTCATGTTACCTACCTAATTATATTGATTTTTTTGAGGGAAAGCTGTTGATACTAATTATTTCCGGCGGCGCAACTTTCGTCCAGCAGCCAGCATAGCACCTCCCGCCATCAAACCTCCGACCGTCATCGGTTCTGGAACCGGCTCAGCTTCTACCGCCCCGACAGAATTGTTTTTCATCAATACAGCCACCGATTCGGGAACCGTATCAGTTTTTATCGTTCCCACAGAACCGCCTTTAATAAATACAGCAGAATCTAAATTACCGTCGCCGATATCTTTAATGCGGATGCTGAGAACATTCGTCTGATTTTGCTTCAGCAGACCCTCAAAACCTAAAATTTTAGTAAAACCGTCTAGCTTAATGATGTTAGCAGCAATACCTGTCAAACTTGGGTTGTTAATATAGTCTGAATGATCTGTAGAGCGATTATTTTGCTCGGGAACAAGATTATTAATCGTAACTTCTTTCCCGTCGCTCAATTTTGCCAAATTATGACCATTCAGTAACAGTTCAAAATCGTCATTGTATTCAGAACCGCCGAACTCAGGAAACTCCTCTGAACCAAATACATACTCAAAGAACAATTTTTCAGCAGTGTCGTCAGCAAAAAATCTGAGGTCTAGCTGAGTTAAATCCCCAGCTTCGCCCTTTACTCCAAAGTCCGTGTTTAAATCGCTGCCGTTGGTCATTACGTTATCTTTCCGATTCTGACCCGGTATATCGGTGACTTTGCCAGTGCTGAGAACAACGCCTGACTGCAAACCAAAAGGGTCATTAGTAAAAGTACCAAAAGCAGCCTGATTCCCCGTAACTGAAACAGAGAAATTACTCAATCCTGCTGTGTTATTTCCCAACAAATTCTTTTTCAAAGTCTCAGTGTTATTAGTTGCCCCTACGGAAAATGCCATTGCTGGGGCTGCCAACAAGCTCATAGCAGTAGTCAATGTAGCAGTTAAGGTAGCAATTTTGTGAGAAGTTATCATAATCTTTTTGTTGAAAACACAAAGCTGATTCAATGCACAACTTCAGTTTCACATGATATAAGCATCAATGTCTAGTGCCTTTACAATGACTTTACATATACGTAAACTTACGGCGTGGGTGGTTAATAGTTTTGGTATTTCTTAGCAATTAGTCAATCAATAAACCTCAGGGCAAAAATACCAATGCCAAAATACACGTACACAGACTAATAATTTCAGGACTTACGCACAGCATACCGAAGAAACCGGGTTTTTATACGGTTGGCGATCGCCCTTCACAAAAGATTTTGCGGAAAAACCCCGGTTTCTGCGTAAGTCCGCAATTTATATCAAGTCGGGTCGATCGACCTCACTTGATATCACAACTAATGACTGATGACAAAGTTCGCGAGCGGGGACAGCACTAATGACTAATGACCGATCGCTAAAACCCCCTTGCTTCTCCTTCCCCGCGCGGATCGGCAGCCCCTTCCAACCAACCGTCATCAGTCTGGACGATCGCATTCGCATTTCCCCAGCCGGATCGTTCGACAATCTGGTGTCCCCGCCTGCGCAACTCCTCAAGCGTCCCAGCCTCAAAACCTCCGCGTTCCACCATCAGGCGATCGGGCTCCCACTGATGGTGCACCCGAGGCGCAGACACAGCATCGCCGACATTCATGTCGTAAACCAACACGTTGAGGACAATTTGCAGCACCGTGGTAATAATCGTGCTGCCTCCAGGAGCCCCCGCAGCGAGGCGAAATTTGCCATTTTCCGAAACAATCACCGGTGTCATGCTCGATAAAGGAGTCTTCCCCGGGGCGATCGCATTTGCCTCACCGCCCACCAAACCAAACAAATTCGGCACTCCCGGCGCAGCAGCAAAATCGTCCATCTCGTTGTTGAGCAAAATTCCCGTACCCGCCGCCACAACCCCAGCCCCAAAACCGCCATTCACCGTAAACGTCAAACTAACAACATTGCGCTCTTTGTCAACTACCGTCAGGTGCGTAGTTTCCGGCGACTCCTGCACAAAGCGGCTCAAAGTTTCAGCGTCAACAGCTTTTACCTCGCCCGAAGGTTTGGCTTTTGACATTTGGATTTGCGATCGGCGCAATTTGGCATAGCTACGGCTAGTCAGAGCTTTGACGGGCACATTGACAAAATCTGGATCGCCCAAATGCTCAGCCCTGTCAGCGTATGCAATCCTCATCGATTCCGCCAGCAAGTGTAGCGCATCTGAACTTTGCCTCCCCAACTTTTTGAGATCCGTCTCTCCGAGAATATTTAAGATTTGCAATAAATGAACGCCGCCGGAAGAAGGAGGCGACATCGCACAAATTTCGTAAGCCCGAAAGTTACCGCAAACCGGATTTCGCCAAATCGGCGTATAGTTTTTGAGGTCTTCGAGAGTGATGATGCCGCCGTTTTTAGCCATGTCGGTGGCGATCGCCCGCGCAATATCCCCGGTATAAAAACTTTGGGGATTTTGTGCAATCTGCCGCAAAGTCCGCGCCAAATCCCGCTGAACCAGCAATTCCCCAGGCTGGTATAAAATGCCACCGCGAGTAAAAACCTCCCGCGCCGATCGGTTTTTGGCGATCGCATCCTTTCGTTGCAGGGTAGCCTTGGTGAAGCGCGAACTTACCGGAAAGCCTTTTTCTGCCAGGGCGATCGCCGGAGCCACCACAGCCGCCCAAGGCAACTTACCGTACTCGCGGTGCACCGTATAAAGTCCAGCCACAGTGCCCGGAATGCCAGCCGCCAAATGCCCGTCCAGACTTGCCCTTGGGCGCACCTTGCCTTGCTTGTCAAGGTACATATCGCGCGTGGCTCGTTTGGGCGATCGTTCCCGGAAATCTAAGGCTTGCACAGTACCAGTTTCAGCCCGCCGCAGCAGCAAAAAACCTCCGCCACCAATACCCGCCGAAAAAGGCTCCACCACCGAAATCGCCAAAGCCGTAGCAGCGGCTGCATCCACCGCATTGCCTCCGTGTTGCAGCACGCTCAGCCCCGCGGCGCTCGCTAGGGGGTGAGCCGAAACTGCCATAGCCTGTTTGCTGCGCTGCTGCAGCAAGTTTGGTTGTAGCTGCTGGCGGCACCCACCTAACAGTAATACTGTTAGGAAACAAGTATAAATTTGCACTTTTTTGCTTAACTTTGAAAACATTTTGCCCCTGTTCTGTGAGTTGCTATTACAGTAAAAATTAAATGACATCATCCTAAAGACATAGATTCAATTTAATTGCGCTCAGAATCATTAGCAGCCACAAGTTTAATCACCCTCAAATATTTTCAGTACGGTAATTGTTAAATACACTACATTCTAATTCCAATTATCAGAAATATTGACCATTATCAAAAAAACTTATAGCTGAAAGTGTTGCAGCTAAGCGGGAAGAGTGCTAGTATGGCTGGATTAATTATTAAATTTTTATTAATGAATACTCGGGACAAAATTTTGGCTGATTTTAAGGCTTAAAGCCCGATCGGGCGGACGGCTGAATCTTTTTTTCAAGTCAGGGCGTGTAGCTAACTTTCAAAAAAAGCCGAATCCTTGAACTTAAAGGCCAAAAAGCGTTAGTGAACTGTTCACCCCACTGTCCGGAGTGTTGGTTAATCGGAATCTATTGAAGCAAACAATCATCTCAAATAAAGATCTCCATCAAGCTTTATGAACGCAAACAATATCGGCGCATTCATCCCCGGATTTAACACCCAAAACCTCAAGACTAGAGATATCGCAGGTGCGATCGACAACAAGTTAAACACAGAAAAAGTCAAATTTGCTTCGCCCGCACTTGTCACACCCAGGATTGTCAGAAAAGCAGCAGCGCCTGCCATTAGCCCAAACTATTCCGCCGAAAAAGTTAGCATCATCATGCCGGCATTCAACGCCAAAGACACGATCGGCGAAGCGATCGCCTCCGCACTCCAGGGGACTCACCGGAATATAGAAATCCTAGTGATTGACGACGGTTCCACCGACGGCACCGACAAAATAGTTACTGACATGGCGGGGCAAGATCCGCGAATTAAGTATTACAAAAATCCGAAAAACCTAGGAGCTTACAAATCTAGAAATTTAATGCTCGAAGCAGCAAGCGGAAAATTTATCGCATTTTTAGACAGTGACGACACCTGGGAACCAAACAAACTAGAAGAATGTTTGAATCTCCTCAAAAAACACCCAGAAGTTAAATCAGTCGGTCACGCCCTCCGCTATCTCAACAAGGAAGGCGAGAAGGTCAGCTACATTCCCACATATCCCACAAATCGGGAAGAATTGCAGAATGTTCAAGAAAACGGCGCGCTTCCTTGGGTTTTTCCTACAGCTTTAGTAGTAGAACGAGAAGCTATCCTAGAAATCGGAGGATTTTTAGACGACTGGAAAGTAGGTGCAGATACCGAACTGATGGCCAGACTAGCTCAAAAGCACGGGATGCTAAGCACAAAGATGCCCTTAGGAAACTACCGAGTTTTGGGCAATTCGTTAACCGATAAATATTGGTTGAACAAGCGTCTAGCGATAGATTGCGTTAAAGAAAACCAGCAGCGCAGAATTCGCGGTCAATCAGAGTTAACCTTGACCCAATACCAAGAAATCTTTTTCCAAAATCTGTCGCCGTTGAAAAAACTCAATAAGTTAAGAGAGATTGTGGCAACTCGCTTCATGAGAAAAGCCGGAGAAAGCTGGTTAAATCGTGAGATTTTGCCTACTCTAATTTACGGAATTGCCACAACAGTGCTGAACCCTCAAGCCACCGTACACAAAATTCAGTGGATGAGATATCAGAAGCGATTAAATCAAGAATTTAACTAATTGGCTGTTGGCCTGCTACACATAGCCGACCGGACGCTGCCGCTTTCTGCGAGTAGCTAAACAGTTAACTGGACTAATGCATAAATTATGCTTGCAGGGTGGGCAATGCCCACCTATTGATTGACAACTCGACTCGCACAGATTCTGCTTGTCGTATAAAAAATTGGTTCTTTGCACAGGTCCTCTAAAAATGCGATCGCCCTGGCGAAAGCCCTCAGATGACGCAACAGAGGGCAATCAGTCAAAAAAATTAGCCGTCAAATCTGCTGCGATCCGCATCCTGACGGTTCTCCCCCCCTGGGGTCGATCGCACTCGGGCTTCCAGCCTGTTATATTGGCTGTACGTAGGTAAACGAGAGTGCAACTTTTAAATCAAGAGCCAAGCAAGTAGCGGAAAACACGGCAACAATCCCAATTCTCGCCCTATTCCCTACCCAACTCTGTCTCTCTTCTTTCCCCCCAAGGCAAGGAGTTTGATATAGGAAGTTAATTTGCTGAATTTCCTGTAACAAAAATTAATAAAGCTGTATCATGCTTTCCGTAAAGCATCTTTGATTATCTGTAGATGCATACGATCGGAAACAGCATCCCATTTTTGCCCTTGCTGGCATACCCGCCCGGGAGTGGAAGCTGGAATCATCCAAGCGATAACAACATTCTGCCTTGGAACTTAACAGCCCGCACATAGCCCGCTTTCATCGCACTCGATCGCAGTCGGTGCGTTTCACAGCCTGAAATTTTCAGTTTCAGCGTCCAACCTGTACTTTCTGAGTATTCCAATTCAGGGGTCATATGTGGCGAAGACTATACTTCGGCGAACAACTACTAAACCACACCTAATTCAAGTTATGAACAGCCCAAAAGTCAGTGTAATCATTCCTGCATTCAATGCAGCCGAAACTCTGGCCGAGGCCGTTGCTTCCGTAGTTAATGGCAGCCACAAGCATCTAGAAATTTTAATTGTTGATGACTGCTCTACTGACGCTACTGCCAAAGTTGGTGCTAGGCTGGCCAAGCAAGATTCGAGAATTAAGTTCTGTAGAAATACCCAAAATTATGGGGTTTCTAAGTCGAGAAATTTAATGATCAAGCGGGCAACCGGCAAGTATGTAGCGTTTCTAGACAGCGATGATACCTGGGAGCCCAACAAGCTAGAAGTTTGTTTGAAGATGCTCGCAGACAATCCTGAAGTCAAAGCTGTTGCTCATGCCTTGCGGTATTTAGACAAGCGCGGCAACAAGTTGAGTTACGTTCCCACCTATCCTACAACTAAAGCAGAAATGCAGGCGATTAAGGAGACAGGTGAAAGTCCTTGGGTTTTCCCATCTTCTGTGGTAGTTGAGCGCTTCATTCTTCTCAAAGAAGGCGGCTTTGCAGAAGATTGGCAGGTAGGAGAAGATACAGAGTTATTCACCAAAATTGCTCAAAAGCACGGCTTGCTAGCGACGACAGCACCTTTGGGAAATTATCGAATTAGAGAAAACTCTCTCACAGATAAGCACTGGCTGAAAAAGCGCATAGCTTCTGAGTGTGTCAAGGAAAACCAACTCCGGCGCTTGCGGGGAGAAAAAGAGTTATCGCTCAACGAGTACGAACAGTTGTGCTTTAACAATTTGCCCTTTTTGCCAAGGCTCAACAAATTCCGAGAAGTTTTGGCACTGCACTACATGAGAAAGGTGGGACAAAGTTGGTTAAATCGGGAGGTTTTGCAGACTCTGATTTATGGCATCGCTACCACAGCCCTCAACCCTCAAGCTACTCTGAACAAGTGGAAATGGATGAAGTCTCACGAGCATTTGAGTCATCAAACGACATCCGGCATCCGTCATTCGGCACCAGAATTCAACCCCCAGCGATCGTCTGAAGTCAGCGGGTTCTCCTAAAAAGTCTTGTATTTGTATGCAAGTTTTAGTCCATCCAATACGGTTCAGATCAGACCGTATTGGAGATAAAACCCTCTGAAAAATAGATACGGATTGCTCTCCCGTCGCGCCATCACAAAAAAGCGTTAACAATCGCCTATTGTGTTATATTAAACCGCCACCCTCAACCCGATCGAGCGGGAAATAGCAGCCTGCGTCCGCCGTGCTATTTGCTGCCAAAACACTTACAATAAATAAGGTGTAAGTAAAAAGTCAAGTTTTTTGAATAAAAAAATGGGTAGGAAACCTATTTGTTAGGCAGAAAGTAAAAGCAAAAATTTAACAAAAATTATGCTTTTTACCTTCTACCTGATACCTTCAGATAACGATCGCCTTTTTACTTTGTACTTGATTGAATTTATGGACTGGCAAGAAATTTCTGGTAACTGGGTATTAATTCCCTCGAAACCGCTCGCGATCGTACATTTTCTCGGCGGTGCATTTGTGGCGAGTGCACCGCAACTCACCTATCGCTGGCTGTTAGAGGCTTTGGGGAATCAAGGATATGTGGTAGTAGCAACGCCTTTTGTGAATACTTTGGATCACATGGCGATCGCCCGCGATGTCCTCAACAAATTTGAAAATGCCCTCGATAGGTTGCGCGCCACTAAATTGCTCAAATCTTCGTATCTCCCCGTCTACGGTATGGGGCACAGCATGGGATGCAAACTGCACTTGCTCATCGGTTCGGTGTTTGACGTAGAAAGGGCAGGCAATATTCTGATCTCTTTCAACAATTATGCAGCATCCGAAGCCATCCCGATCGTCGAGCAAATTTCCCCCGTCTTTAACGTAGAGTTTACCCCTTCCCCGCAAGACACCAATCGCCTCATCCAAGATAGCTATCAAATCCGGCGCAATCTGTTAGTCAAATTTAACGGCGACAACATCGACCAAACCCTGCTGTTGACCGGTCTGCTAAAACCGAGATTTCCCGACATGATTACAGTTCAGACTCTAGCCGGCAACCATCAAACGCCCTTAGGTCAAGATGTTAGCTGGCCTGTCGGTCAAATTTTTACACCCTTCGACGCTCTTGGCCAGTGGGTAAAACAAGAAGTGTATCGAGAATTAAATCAATTAAAACGGACAATCCTGCTGTGGCTCAACCCTCTGTCCCGCGTTTAAAAGCTGCGATCGCCCGTTAACCTGTAAGTTACTCCGGCCCTAGTTGCAAAATATCAGATGCATCGTTCGCCGTTGGGATAGGAGTATAATTTTTGATGATCGACAGACAGTTCCGACCAGCAGTTCTGGTATAACTGAGACTGTCTGCGATGTCTTTCATCAACTTGAGACCCCGCCCGCCCGAAGCTTCTGGATCGATTTCTGACATATCTCTAATTTTTTGGTCTAAATCAAAGGGAGGGCCCGAATCCCAAATTTTCATCTCTACAGATTCAGTACACACCACCACCTCAATGTCAACCGGCAAATCCGGCTGCTTTCCACCGTGGGCGTGACGCACCGCATTTGTAAAGCCCTCAGCCAAAGCCAACTGACAGCGTATCCACACACTTGTGGGAATTCGCTGTTCGTACAATTGTGCAAACCACGACAAAACTGGGTCTAAAGCACTCAGACCAGTATTGATTTGAATATCCGCTTTCTTGAGGACTCGCAACTTTTCGGAACCTTTTAATTCAATCACGCTCTGCCACTGAAATTATAGTTCCATAAAATAGAGGCAAATATTGTCTTGCCTGTACTTTACGTTTTTAACTTTTTTCCCAAAAAGCCGGGAACTGCTAGGGGCAACATCACCCATGGCAGTTATTCACCGGCAGCGTCATTTTCCACTAATAGGGGCAGCAGGCCATGTAAAAACAGCCAAAATTGAATGGGAGTTAGATTATACTAGCTTTTGCTGCTAGGAAAATAAATGTCAAATCGAGTAATTAGCTGTTTATGATACCAGAAGCGCCACCCCGATGTCAATTCGCGCCAGCAGTTCAAAAAAGTCCATAAAAGTTTATATTCTGAGTATAAACTGGGTGAGTTCGACTTCGCCAAAATTTGGCTCAAATTTAAAGGTAAATTGAACTCGATGGCTGGCAGGCAAAAGCATTTACCTGGCAAGCGATGTTATTAGACTATACTCAATCTCAGACAATCGCGCTGACAGGATATATTTTTAATGACCCCCAGACCTTGAAAGACTTGTACTACCTGAGTGCCCATGTTTCAAATTCTGGTTATTGACGATGATACGGCTGTTCAAGAACTACTGAGAAGAACCCTGAAAAAACAGGGTTACGAAGTGACAGTAGCAAGTAATGGCGAAGACGGCGTAGCCCAGGCGCAAAAAATGCGTCCGGCCTTGATAATTTGCGATTGGATCATGCCGCGCTTGACCGGCATAGATGTTTGTCGTCGAGTTAAGGCAGATCCGGAGCTGGCAACTACGCAATTCTTTTTGTTGACTTCTTTGGGTTCGATCGCCGATCGAGTCAAAGGGCTCGACGCCGGTGCCGACGATTTTATCTCCAAGCCGATCGAACTCAACGAGTTACAGGCGAGAGTACGCGCCGGATTGCGGCTGCACCAACTCAGCCGAGACTTAAAAATTGCCAAGCAAAGCCTGGAAGCAGAGCTAGCCGAAGCAGCCGAGTACGTGCAATCGCTGCTGCCAGATCCGATGACGGAACCTGTCAGCATCGAGGCAAAATTCATTCCCTCCCGGCAGTTGGGAGGAGATTGCTTCGACTACAACTGGCTGGATGCCGATTATTTGGCAATTTACTTGCTCGACGTAGCCGGTCACGGTTTGCGGGCGGCGCTGCCTTCTGTGGCGGTGCTGAATTTGCTGCGATCGCGCGCGCTCCCCAACATTGACTACTACAAACCCAGCGACGTTTTGCGGGCCCTCAACACCACCTTCCAGATGAGCTACCAAAATGACAAGTATTTCACCATCTGGTACGGCGTTTACAACCGCATTACTCGCCAGCTCACTTACGCCAGCGCCGGCCATCCCCCAGCGGTGTTGATTTCCCAGTCGCCTGCTTCCACTGCTAAAATCAAGCGATTAAAAACCCCCGGAATGCCGGTCGGGATGTTCCCCGACGCCCCCTATATGGATAATTGCTGCGATGTCGAGGATTTAAGCACTCTCTACATCTTTAGCGACGGGGTATACGAGATTCACCAACCTGACGGCAATATCTGGGGGCTAGACCCTTTCATCGACCTGCTAGCATCTTACAACGGTGCAACTGCCGACCAGTTAGAACTCGTTTTGAACTACATTCAAAAGTTGAACGCTAAAGCAGTTTTTGATGATGATTGGTCTTTACTCAAGATCAACTTTGGCTAGCTGACCTCTTGCATCACATTTGCAACCAAATGGCAAGAAGGCAGCAGCCAAAAGAGTTAGTTAGTTGAGAGAATTTTGCTATTAAAAGCATCCCGGGTCGGAAAGATCTCGAAAACTCGATCCATGCTGGTGAGTTCAAATAAAATGCGGATTTGCTCGTTGATAGAACAGACGACTAATTGACTCCCAGCGGCCCGGACTGTTTTGAGCGCCAATACTAAAGCGCCCAAACCAGAACTATCCATAAAAGTCACATCTTGGAAGTCGATCAATACCACATCGGCTCCCGCTTCCACTAGGTCGCTAATCTCTTGGCGGAATTGACTTGCCTTGGTGCCGTCTAAAATGCCAGAGGGCTGAATAATTTTAACTACAGGACTCATATTTTGCGGTGGGAATGTCAGAATTTCTAAGCCAGACTAGGCTAGTATAGCTGCGAGATGGACTCCGATCCAAATCAGAGAGGAGGAAAGCCCTCTGGGCGGAAAAATAGTTTTGAGTGCGCTCCCTTGTTTTCGGAGCCGATCGCAACACTTGCCTGACTCGCCGCGCACAGGGGCGAGTTATTTATGAGATGGGGAAAATATTTTTTGTGCCGAATGCCGAATGCTGAATGCCGAATGCCATTAATCAAACAGAGCTAACTTTGGCGCGGTAGAGGAGTTTGTCGCCTTGTCTGTAGCCTGTGTAGCGGACTTTGACGGGAGTTCCTGGCTGGGCTGTTCCTTCCAGGAGTTGATGTTGTTGCGGGTTGTAGGGAATCTCTGCTCCGACAGGGGCGATCGACTCTATCCCCCAATGCTCCAATAACTGCTCGACGGGGCGCAGCAACGGCAGCAGTTTCTGGGCCCGCAAGTTATGATTTTCCTGAGCTTTGCTCGCAGCAGTCGGCCACTGCAACATCCAAGATTCTAAAATTTGCACGCTGGAGAGCTGGAATTCCTGCATCAAAGATTCTCGCTGCTGTGCGATCGAAGCTTGGAGGCGCTGATATTCTTGTTCTAAGGCTGTGGGTGCTGCCTTTTCTAACTCTACAAAGTCGGGCGCCAAGGTTGCGAGCAGTTCGGTTAAGGAAATTTGCAAAGCTTGACTAATTTTGAGCAGGATGTCGGCTCGGGTTTTCAAAGCTAAGCCGCGACGCAGGCGGATGACCTGAATTTCGGGAACTCCTGCTTTTTGGCTGAGTTCTCGATCGCTCGAAATCCCGGCTTGTTGCATCAGGCGTTGCAGTTGAGAAGCATAATCTGGAATATTAGCTGCCACGAAAAATTGATCCAAATTAATAAATGGACATATTCTCGATCGTAAACTGTTGGGAGCTTTAAGGAAATACATCTTTGGGGCGGGCTAGGAGCAACGGCCCACAAAAGTTGTGGCACAGGCATCTTTGGGGCGGGCCCTCTTGGCCCACCCCACAAAAGTTGTGGCACAGGCCAGAAAGCCTGTGGCGGGCCAAGAGGGCCCACCCCACAAAAGTTGTGGCAGGGCCCACCCCACAAAAGTTGTGGCTATTTGAGGGCAACTTTCTGGGCGACGGCTGTTGCAGTTGTCGCAGAGCCTTGCAAATGCGCTTCTAGGAACCACAAACGCTTGTCAATAGCCCGCGAAATTTCGGTGTACAAGTCGGCTGTATCGGCGTCGCCGAGTTCTGCTGCTTTGTCGATCGCCACTCGCAGGTGTTGGGCGTAGGGTGCGTAGCGATCGGCCAAAGCCGTCACGTATTCTTTCCCCTCTAAAATGTCGAAGGGAAATTCTGGCAAAATCGAATCTGCGGCGGCTGTGCGGGCTGTTCCGACAGCCAAACCGCCCAAGGCTGTGGCTCGTTCGGCAACTAAATCAATGTATTCTTCTAGTTCCCCCGCCATTTCGTCAAACAGCAAGTGCAACTGGTAGAAGTCCATGCCTTTGACGTTCCAGTGAGCTTGCTTGACTTGAGTTTTTAAGTCCAGAGTCGTGGCTAGCGTGGCGTTGAGCAGCCCGACTACTTGAGAGCGGGTGGCGGCTGACATATCGATGCGCGTCGGGTAAAGGTGTTGTTTGTGGTTGTTGGCAGTCATAGGTTTTTAGGTTGTTAGTGGTGATTGTCGATCGAACATCTGAGACTGTTTTGACTGTTTTGGGCGATCGAATATTTGCCTGTCGTGAATTGCTCAGGCTAGGTGCATCTGCAACACAGCACGGGGAGCTCGGCGTATTTTACAGGGGATAGTTTCTAAACCGAGACGCTGACAAGCTTCGTACCGGTGGCAGCCAGAAAATCCGTAATACTGGCCATCTACTTCTAGCACGTCGATGGGTTCGTTTAAACCTACCTCGCGGATGGATTCCATGAGGGCGGCTACTTTACTTTGGTCGTTGACTCGCGGCAGGGGGCGACGAATCTGGTTGAGGGGTATGGCTTCGATCCTCATGGCGGCTCTCTGTTTTGCTTCTTATTAAATCATACTCGTAATGACTTCGACTTGGCAAGCAAAATCAGGATCGCCACGATTTAGAACTCATTCGGCTGCACCGCGTTGTTGAGCTGTGTGCTACAGGAGACTCACCGAGTACGCTCGGATTGCTGTATCCACTTTCGCAATTGCTAACCCGTTTTGTAATGCCTGACAAATCAGCATTCGATCGAAGGGATCGCGGTGAAGCGGTGGCAATTGAGCCAGTTGAGCAACGCTCTTTTCATCAACGGCAAGGCTGACGATTTGATGCAAATCACGCTGTTTGGGCAAATAGGTTTCAGGTGGCTCCGGCAACGGCAATTTGCCCAACTGGTACTTGATGATTGACTCCCAGACTGAAACCACACTCAAGTAAACCTCACGATCCGTGTTACGAATTGCATCTCGAATATCTGCTGATAATCGACTATCGCCACTGATAAACCAGAGGAAGATGTGTGTATCTAGCAGAATTTTCATTTGCCCTCGAACGCACTCAAAATCTCTTCCGGCAAAGGTGCATCAAAATCATCAGGCACAGTGAACTCGCCAGCACACAAGCCAAATGGTCGTAGCTGCTTACCGCTCGACGAGATGGGTCTCAGTTCAGCGATCGGCTTATCTGCTTGAAGAATCACAAAAGTTTCACCTGCCTCCACTTGACGCAGATATTTTGAAGGATTGCGCTGAATTTCATCAACTGTCACGCTTAACATAAAAATGCCTTAGTGTAAGCTCAATGGACTAACGTGTTAGACTAATTTACGAATATGTTTGAGTCATATTTGAGATAAAAGCTTCAAGCTCACCTACAGAATATTGACTTAACCCCTTGGTATACAGGTAATTTGTAAACGCGATCGATAGATGGGCAAAGCAAAACTTTGGTTTATAATGTCGTTCTAAGTCTTTCCGTTTCTTTTTACGCTCTGCCTTCGGTAGATTGTAGGTCTCGCTACGAAACTTGAGAACTTGATACTCATACTCTGCCTCTGACTGAATGAGAATATTTGAATCTCGTCGCAATTGCTCAGTAAACTTGAATTTCCTTTGAAATAGTTCGTCTTGCACCCGCGCATCATCGCCAACAAATTCAGACAGCACATCGATAACTGCCCATCGAGTCATGTAAACCGGGCTAGTCACCATAGACTCAAGAAGTGCCCAGAAGTTTTCGGTTCCGAGCCAACCCATCTCACCAATTAGTCTCGGCAACAGGATTGGATTGATGTCTCGTAATGCACTAAATGCTTGATTCAGCATCGGGAGACTGCTATAGCTGCAAGTCTGACCCAAGGTATAAACGACTTCCTGACAAATAAAAAGGTTTGGAGAAAAAAGAAGCTGCTCGAGAGTTTTGACGATCGAAGACTCTGAATAACCTTGACAAAACTTTTCACAATCAGGATTAGGAGAGCCAAAAAGAACTAAATCTCGAATAAAGAGACAAGTTAAACTAACTGTTTCATAGTTCTCTGATTGCAAAAGTTCATTGATGATATTGCAAAGTTCTGCCGAAGATACAGAATTAATAATTGTAGCTAAATAATCGATGCTTCCAAGGTGATTGATATAGTATAAAAGGCTAGTTGCTATCATTTTTATTTGTTTTACTGTTGCCTTCTGCTAATTTTCGTGATTGGTCTGAAGTTATTTCGTAAAACCAAACCTTTCCCTTACCACTGAGACTCAATCCTATCCATTCAATCCAGCAATAATATTGACGCTCATGGCCAAAATAGCAGTGTTAAAAAAAAACGACAGCACGCTGTGAAAAAGCACCAGAAATCTCATGGAACGAGAAGTCGTCTGCACGTCGGCGACTTGGCAAGTCATCCCAATCCCAAACGAGAAATATAAAAAATCTTTGTAGTCTGGTTCGTCGTCCCCCGGAAAATCCAAACCCCCCGCCTGCGAGTAGTTGCCGTGCTGTTTGCTGCGATTTTTGTAAAAGCTGCGGGCGTAGTGCATCGTGAAGATAGTGTGTACCTGCATCCATGAGCCAACAATTGTCAGCACAGAAAGCGCCAAGTGCAGCAATAGCAAATTTGGGGGCAGGCCTTTGGTATCCCGCAGCAGGAAGAAGATGGCTAAAAAGCTAGCAAAAGCGGCTGCCGTAATTGTACTTAAGATTGTTAAGCGGCCGGCGTCTAACTGCTGAGCGTTGTGGCGCATCAGTTCGGGAGTGCCTTTGAGCATCAGTATCCAAGTCAAAATCAGGAAATTGACCGCGCCCGCGTTCCAAATGCACAGCGTCCGAGTCAGGAGGAGATAGTCAGGTGGCAGGAAAAAAGCAACTGCTATGGCGAACAGAACAGAGGCAAACAGGCGGTGTCGGACGCTCCACGCCCAGTGCATTTGAGATTGGGAAACATTTCTCACAGTAATCTAGCCTAAGTTAGCCACAGTAAGGGTTAGAAAATCCTAACTACTGCTATTTTGACAGGAAGTTCCCAAAAATAATCTATTGGTAACACGCAACACGGGCAGGATTTTTCATGCCTTTCGATAGATCGATCGACCTCAACGCTCTAGGTACAGTGGAAAAAAAGATAAATTACGGTTTGACATTATGGCATCCTCCCAACCCCTCAAAGGCATTGAATTGATCGACTGCGCCAAAGCCAACGCCCAACAAGGAATCACCACAGCCGCGCAGCTTTGCGGCTACGGAGGCGACCTCAACACCTTCGAGCGGGAACTGAAACAGGCTTGCCAAAACATCGGCGTCGAAGTCAAGGAGTTGAGCGACTTGATTACGGATCAGCAGACGATCAAACAAGGAATGGGCATTGAAATCGCTCCAGACACTCCCTCAGAACTCTAGCCTCAACCTCCAGCCCACCAGGAAAGAGAGCTAAAACCGCGCCGACAAGAGTATTGTCAGCCTGCAAGCTGAGGCAGGCTAGAATGTCTTGCATGGGAGCTTCCGACTCTGGGCGGGAGTCGCGTTTCCTCCCGCGAAGAGGGTGCTTTCTGGAGGGGGCTGAGATTGTTAGGAGGACTGTCGTGTCAGATCAGCAAGACCGAATAATGCGTTTGTTTATAGAGGAGGCTAAGGAGCACCTCGATACTCTAGAAAATGGTTTAGTGGATTTGAAGTCCACGATGAAAGACCCCGAAATGGTCCAAGAGATGTTTCGAGCCGCCCATTCGGTCAAAGGAGGGGCGGCTATGCTCAGCTTGGATAGTATTAAAACAACCGCTCACCGCTTGGAAGATTGTTTTAAAGTGCTCAAGGACGGGCCCGTCAAGCAGGTTGACCAAACGGCAGAATCCCTATTTTTAAAGGGAGTTGATACGCTTAAAGACTTGCTGGCGCGACTGGAAGGGCCTTTTGGCTTGAGGAATGAAGAGGGAGAAAAACTCGTCCAGCAGGTGATGCCAGTTTTTGCTCAACTGGAAACTCATCTCAACAACTTGGCGGCGGGCAAAGTTCAGGCGGTTGCTGCTGCTGGATCTCGTGCGCCCGCTGCTGCTCCAACAGCGGGCGCTGTGCCGGCGAATTTTGCTGTGGAAGTGATGGTTTTACTTAAAGAGATGTTGCAGGTGTTCAAGCAGAAAGAATCTGCTGCTAGTCGCGAGCAGTTGGCGGCTGTGTGCGTTCGCCTCTATAAGTTGGGAGCTAAATTTGAGTCTTGGCAAAATTTAGTTAAAACAGCTAGAGGGGCGATCGTTAATCCCAAAAACTCTTATAAAGTCTTAGCTCCGCTGGTTATCAAAGAACTCAAGGATGCTGGGGATTTGGTGCAAGCGGGGAAAGTTAAGACGATCGCTCCGAGTAAAAATTTGCTACTCTTGGCAGCAAGCCCAAAAGCAGCAGAGGTAAGCGCGCCAGCAGCCCCAGCAGCCGCGTCCAAGGAAGTAGCACTTCCCGCCGAACCGAAGGCGGTAGTCAAGCTTTTGCTCAAAACCTTCAACAAAAAGCAACTCTCGGAAATCGCCAAGTTACTGGTTCACGCCATCAAATCCTCGAACTAAAACTTGTTGCAGTAGAAGATAGAGTTAAAGCAATAATTGTGATGGGAGAATTTTATGGTGCGTGCCCTCCGCCTGAGTTGAGCAGCAACTCGAAAAAATTCACTCTCTTCGAGATTTTTGCCCTCTAACTTCTACTGTTCGGCAACCCTGCGTTAGAATTAAGGGATATAGGATCGGCGTGCAATATTGTACCAGAATAAAAAATCGATCAGGCTTTAGAAGGCGGTAGCTGTGAAACCAATTCGTTCATTAGAAGATGCTTTAAACCGCTGTCAGGCGATGGGAATGCGCTTGAGCCGCCAGCGTCGATTTATTCTAGAACTTTTGTGGGATGCAAAAGAACACCTCTCGGCTCGCGAAATTTACGATCGCCTGAACCAACAAGCGCATTCGATCGGTCATACTTCTGTTTATCAAAATCTAGAAGCTTTGTCGAGAGAAGGGATTATTGAGTGCATAGAACGATCGGAGGGACGCTTGTACGGGAATGTCAGCGACTCTCACTCTCACGTTAATTGTCTGGATACGGCTCAGATTCTTGACGTTCATGTGGAACTGCCGATCGACTTGATTGAACAAATCCAACAGCAAACAGGTGTCAAAATTGTAGACTACCGGATAGATTTCTACGGATACCGCTCGGCTGGGTCAGCTACGGAAGCATCGAGTGCCAGCGATACGCCAAAAGCTTCGTAACCGATGAGCCAGCCGCTGTTATCAGCACAACAAATATTTTGGCTGGGGATGCTGGCGGTATAAAATGATTCAAGTATTGAGGGCGCTCGCTCGGGCACAGATGGTCGTCGCGCGCCGCAATTCGGCAGAGTAAAGAACACTGAAACTCGATCGGCAAGTTGGGCGATCGGGGAATAAAATTTAGAACTCAGCCAAAAAATCAGTTCTACCCGCTACACGTAAAAGTTTAGACAAAATCAGGCTTTAGTACCCGCTTGATTTTTTAGTCCGCAGGCGAGTGGACGAAAGTTTGTGTAGGATAGGTTTCAACCGCGCCCGTCCGATCGAGGGAATTTCTGACCCAAATTTAGTATCAGACCTGAGTTTAACCACCCCCAAATTTATCTGCTGAGTCAAATATAAAGGGAGCATCTCATTTTTGTAAAAAGCATTTTTTTGCTTGAGTGCGAGCATGAGCTCGATCTGGCACGATAAAAGCTTGCGCACAGATGCTCCCAATCTAAAATCTCAAATCGAAAAATGGAAAATCGCTCGACTGACCGGGCTTTATACTGTTTTTTCTGCTAAACTGCACCCGGAAGCTGTGAATAATTGTTTGATAACTGGTATGATTTACGTGCTTATTGAGCCTAAAATGCTCGGAAGCAACCAGTGGGGCCAGACACGAACCTCACTATAAAACGCCGAAGAGGGAAAGATTGCCAGTACCTTGAAGGAAGTTCTCGATCTCCTTAACAGGAGTTGAGAAGCTCACATCGCAATCGATGATTTGATGTGGGAGTGTCACGCAGAGAGCGCATTACAGGACAGGCTGAAGTAATGGCGAGACGACAATCTGACCAATTCCACACACCACCCAAATACAACCCATCCCCCAAACCGACGGCACAGTTGAGTGCAGAGGCGACAGGCGATGCGAGTTCCTCCCTTACGGCGTCGCCGAGGGAGGGGAAAAGAACTTTTTGGCAGTGGCAACTGATCTGGCTGAGTCTCCTGGTGGGATTTGGAGTAACGGGTGCCGCCGCATTTCTGTGGTTGCTGACGATGCCACCCCCACCCAATTGCCAGCAACTGTCGCCGCTGGCGGCGGACGGAGAGCGACTTTACTGCGCTCAACAAGCAGCTAAGTCTGGCAAGCTAGATCAGCTAGAATCGGCGATGGCACTGGTGCAGGCTTGGCCGAAAGAACACCCGCTATATTCGCAGGGTCAACATTTGATCGGGGAATGGTCGAAAGCTATTCTGGCATTTGCCAAGGCGAAAATTGAGCTGGGCGATTTGAAGGGCGCTCTGGAGATTGTGGCGAAAATTCCGAAAACCAGTCCGTCTTACCCAGAGGTACAGGAGGCTGTGACTGCTTGGGAAAAAAATTGGCAGGAGGGCCAAAAACTCTACGATACAGCCCTAGCAGCTTTGAAAAGTGAGGATTTGAGGAAGGCGTGGGATTACGCTCAAGCTCTGTTCAAGCTGGAAAATATTTTCTGGAGTCAGAAGCGCTACAACGAGCTGATAGGGCAGATTTCTTTGGAAAGAAACGGCTGGCAGCGCTTGCAAGAGGCGAGAGATTTGGCGCAGGAGGGAACTCCGCAGAAGTTCGCTGAGGCGATCGTCCTGGCTCGCAAAATAGACCCGCAGCTTTTTGCCCGCGCTAAAGCTGAAAAGGAAATTGAGGGCTGGAGCCGCACTTTGCTGGTAATGGCGACTAAGCGGTTGGGGGCGAAAGACCTGCCGGGGGCGATCGAGGCTGCTTCTGTGGTGCCGCAGGATTCGCCTCTGTTTGCGGAAGCTCAAGATTTGATGCAGTTGGGTAGAGCTCAGGCGGTGATGTGGAACCAGTCGGTATCAACACCGCTGGCGCAACACATTTTTACGTTGCTCGAAGGGCAGGGTGCTGCTAGCAAAATTGCTCCGGGCCGCCCTCTGTACAAGCAGGCTCAAGTTCAAATTGAAAGTTTACAGGTGCAGTTTCAAGATTTGGTGCGGCTGCAAATGGCGAGCACGATCGCTAGTTTCGGTCAGATAGGGGCGTTTCAGGTAGCGATCGAGCAAGCGCAAAAGATCGGGCCGAAGCAGCCGCGGCGGGTTCACGCTCAAACTTTGGTGGCTACTTGGCGCCGGGAAATTCAGCGAATCGAAGACAAATCTTTGGTGACTCTGGCGAAGCAGTTGGCAGAAGCGGGAACGGTTGAAGGACTCAAAGGTGGCATCGGCCAGGTACTGCTGATCTCTCAAAACCGCCCCCGCAGGGTAGAGGCGCAAACTCTCTTGGCTCAGTGGACTAAACGCATAGAAGTTATTCAAGATCAGCCTTTTTTGGATGAAGCTATCGCCCTGGCGAAGGAAGGAAAACTTAGCGCGGCTATTGATAAAGCTTCGGAAATTAAGAGCGGTAGGACTCTGTACGCCAAAGCTCAGGATAATGTCTATCAGTGGGTGAGCGAACTGCAAGTTGCTCGAGACAGACCGATTCTGGATCGAGCTGCGGAATTGGCTTCTGGCGGTAGTCTCTCGGCGGCGATCGATATGGCTTCCCAAATCGGTTACGGTAGGGCGCTGCATTCAGAGGCGGCAGGTGCGATCGGGCGCTGGAGTGCCGAACTGAGAGCCAACACTGCACCGCCACCGGCGGCGGCGGAACCGGCTCGCGAGTACGCGCCGGCTCCGCGACAGGAGGAGTACGCGCCGGCTCCGCGACAGGAGGAGTACGCCCCAGCTCCGCGACAGGAGGAGTACGCCCCAGCTCCGGAACCTTACTATCCGCCCGCAAGACAAGAAGCCCCGGCTCCAGCTCCTGAGCCTTACTATCCGCCCGCCCGGGAGCCGGAGCCTTACTATCCGCCCGCCCGGGAGCCGGAGCCTTACTATCCGCCCGCCCGGGAGCCGGAACCTTACTATCCGCCCGCCCGGGAGCCGGAACCTTACTATCCGCCCGCGAGACAAGAGGCCCCGGCCCCGGCTCCGGCTCCGGCTCCGGAACCGGCGCCGCCCTCGATTCCTGAATCGGCTGGGCCTCCTGATGCTAATTTGATCCCCGAGTAATTGGGTTTTAGCTGAGGCGCCTCTAAAATCTCACATCTAAAATTTAAAATCGAGTGAGTAAATTCCAACTGCTGTCGATCGATCGCGACCCCATTTTCCGGCTGGGGCTGCTAGTCGCGATCGAGCAGTATCCAGACTTGCAAGTTGTCGCAGACGTATCAACGGGAACCGAAGCCTTGCAGGTTTTAGAAACTCGCTCGATCGACTCTGGAAGAGCCAAGAAGCCCGCAGATTTGATAATTTTGGGTTTTGAGAGCGTAAATTTGCGATCGGCTCAAATCGAAGCGCTGGCAGTTTGTCGCGAACTCAAAAGTTTGTACCCCAACCAGCCGCTGTTGCTGCTAGGCGGGCCGCTGACACCGGAGCTGTGGGCACAGGTACAAGCTGCGGGGGCGAATGGCTATTGTCCTAAAGGTAGAGATATTTCCCAGACAATCGAAGCTATTCGCGCGGTGGCATCGGGAAGCACTTATTGGCCAGCGGATGCGGCAGCTAACTCGGAAATAGAACTAGATTCAACGGCGGTTCAAACAATAGAAAACTCCCCAGAAAATGCAGAGGATAATGCTGATTGTCAGACAGTTGATACGCCAGTACACCAAAAAATTATGGCTTATTTTTGTCGGTCTGGATTGCAGGAAATAGATGCGGCTTTGGCGGTTGTCAAAGCTGATTTGCAACAGGTGAGAGTAGCCGATCCGACTGATTTGTCTTCTATTTTAGATGGGGTTGTACTCAGGGGGAAGCGCCGAGAATTGCTGGCTGCTCGCTGGATAGTCAGTCAGTTATTGTTTGAAGGAATGGCCCAGAAGGAAGAAGGAAGAAGAGAAATGGAAGTCGGAAGAAAGAAGGAAGAAGGAAGAGGGGACAAGGCAGAGGGAACAAGGCAGAGGGGACAAGGCAGAGGGGACAGTTTGTTGAATAATTCTCAGTTGCAAGTGGCGAATTCTCAAGTTTCGGGTGAGTCTTTGGCGGTTGCAAGTGATTGGCAAGGAAGTTTGTTTGACTCGGTGGCGGCTAAATTGCAGTTGGATTGGGTGAATTTGACGGGCGTGCCTTTGGAAATCGATATTTTGCGATCGACAAAACAGCGCGAATTGATGATTTCCATCCTGCGGAAGTTACGGGAGTTGCTGGAGGAATTGCGCTTTTCGCAAGTGCAGCCAACTCAATTGTCAGAAAAAATGCCTGCTATTTTGCGGGATTTGTGGGAAGCGACAATCATAGATTTTTTGGGCAGATACTATACGCTGCCAATGGGAGAAAATCTGGTTGTTGACAGCAGTCAAACAAGTTTGAAACTGCCAGAAATTCAAGGGGAAATCGCTGCTAATTTATTGGGAGGCAGCGGCGTAGAAGTGGTGCCGGTGCTGCTGGCAGATGAAACAGCAGTTGCCACGGAAATCCTTGAGAAAATTCCGATGACAGTTGATTTATTTGCACATTTGCTATTTGAAATTCCGCTCACAGTTGACAATATTTCTTGTGTGGCTGGCAGCCCGCAAGCGATGCAGCGAGCTGAAGCTTTGTTAGAAAATTTGGCAATTCAAGTTGCTAGCGGAGTGGTGCAGCCTCTGCTCAATAATTTTGCGGATATTGAGGAAATAAAGCAAAGTTTTTACGATGGCAAGTTGATTTCGACACGAGAAATTGAGCGGTTTCGGAATAACTTATCGTGGAGATATCGCTGGGATAGCTATTTTGTGGAACCGAAAGCTATTTTTGAAAGCAGGTTTTGGCTGTTTGTTTTGCGAGATTCTGGAATTAAGAGAATTTCTATTTATGCTCCGAGAAATCTGGAGTTAGCACAGCTTTCTGGGTGGCAGTTGGCTTTAACTTTGCTGCTGGAAACTCGGGATGCGATCGCACCTAGAGTTCGGGCAGTTATTTCGCTGTTGGGCACTGCTGTTGTTTACATTTTGACGCAGGTTATAGGGCGGGGAATTGGTTTGATCGGGCGGGGAATTATTCAGGGAATTGGTAATTCTTTACAGGATACCAAGTTTGGTAAAAATGGCTGAAATCCTGCGAAAAAATCAACGCTCACAAGGTTCGTAGTGAGGACTTTAGTCCGCAAAAAAGCAGGACTGAAGTCCTCACTACAAACCCGTTCGTAGTGAGGACTTTAGTCCGCAAAAAAGCAGGACTGAAGTCCTCACTACAAACCCGTTCGTAGTGAGGACTTTAGTCCGCAAAAAAGCAGGACTGAAGTCCTCACTACGAACCAGCTATATTGAGTCATCTATCGGTACGAGGTAATTGGTGGTATTATAGATAATGACTTAATTCTATAAGGTTGACTTTTTATGAGTATTATGATAGCGATCGAGGCCGATCGCATAAACAGTTTAGATTTGTCTCCGGTGCGGACTGTGATTGAACAGTGGCTGGCCTCCGGAGCGATCGCCCAAAACGAACAACAGGTACAATTTGAAATTGAGTATCCGCGCGAAGAATTAGATCCGCGAGAAATATCGGAACTTCCAGAAGTGCGGCTGTGGTTTATTCGCTTGGATGCTTGTTATCCTTGGCTGCCATTTTTGCTGGATTGGAAAGCCGGAGAATTGGCCCGGTATGCCGCGATGTTAGTGCCGCACCAATTCCACCGCACCCAAGGCATTCAGTACAATCCTGAAGCTTTGGAAATGTTTTTGATGAGCAAAATTTTTGTGTTGACTGATTGGTTGAACCAGCAGGGAATTCCTAGTAAATCGAAGTTGATGGCAATGTCGCAGATGTTTGGTTACGATTTGGATGATGCTTTTTTTGATGTCATCGTGCCACACAAATAACACCTTGTGCATCTGATTAACATCATCCTAATTGGGGAGATAACTCTATACCTTAAGAGTTACGCACAAAGGTAGAAACCCGGTTTATGACTGGATGCTGCGTTGCTAAACCCAAGATTTGTTCCGAGAAACCGGGTTTCTTGAGTTCCATAAGGATTATCGTCAGCGTGATGGCTAGAAACCCGGTTTCTTCTATTGTAGGGCGAACCAGAAAGCCCGCCCTCGAAGCTCTAAGAGACCTGCATAAATGCTTAATCAATCTTAACAGCAGCCGCAAGACGGCTTTAATACAATGTTTCAAGCAACTCGCCCAGCAATTTTGTTGCTTGACTTGACACTTTTCTGAAAATTTAGAGTTAGTTTAGATAGATATAAGTAGGTGAGAACGTTCTTAGTTGCTGAAACCCATGCGGTCGATTGCGACTTGCTTCTTGCTTCTTCCTTCTTGCTTCTTCCTTCTACAACGATCGCCCGATTCAATCGATCGAGGAAATATCCCATGAAAACAGATTACCTCATCGTCGGTAGTGGTTTATCAGCACTGGTTTTCGGAGCCTTGATGGCAAACTCCGGCAAAACCGTGCACATCCTGGAAGCTCACGAGCACCCCGGAGGCTTTGGCCACACCTTTACAATGGCCAAAAAATACACGTTTAATGCCCAATTCCACTACGTTTGGGACTGCGGCGAAGGACATACCGTCAATCGAGTCCTCAAAAAACTCAATCTCGATCGCGATGTCACCTTTGAGCGCTACGATCCGAATGGCTTCGACCACATGAGAATGCCTGGATATGCCCTAGATATTCCCTCAGAAGCAGAGGAACTGATCCGGCGATTGTCGGCGCTGTTTCCCGAAGCCAGCGACAGAATTCGCAAATTCGTCAACGAAGTCGAAAAAACTGGCGAGGGACTCAGAAAACTCGCCCCTCCCGTCAAACCAATTGAATTAATCAAAAATTTCGGTGACGTATTCTGCGCCGTCCAACACCTCAACAGCACACTGCAAGACGTTTTCGATAAATTCCAACTCCCGCAAGCCGCCCAAACTCTATTAGCGCTGCAATGGCCGGACTTTTTGCTCCCTCCGAACCAGCTTTCTTTCTATGCTTGGATTGCCTTATTTCGAGGCTATCAAGAAGGTGCATTTTACCCGACGCAGCATTTTGAAGATGTCATCAATTCTTTAGTTAAAGTCATTGAATCCAACGGCGGGAAAGTTCTGCTCAACCATGAAGTCACGAATTTCAGGCTGACAGATAGAACCGTCACGGGAGTTGAAGCGATGGATTTGACAACGCATCAAACCCATGAATTCACGGGCGACACGGTGATTTGCAACCTCGACCCGAAAAGAGCGGCCAAGATGATTGGAGAGGAACTGTTCTCGAAAACAGTGCGGCGGAAACTCGATTATGAGTATTCTGCATCCAACTACATGGTGTACTGCGTTGTCAAAGATATCGACCTGCGAGACTACGGCTTTGGCAAATGGAATACGTTTCATTCCGAACATTTGGATCTGAATGAAGCTTTTGCTCAAATGTACGATAAAAATGATTTTTCTCGTCCGAGTTTTGCGATTACCACTCCGACTTTTTTGACGGAATCGCGGGGGGATTGTCCCGAAAATTGTCAAATTGTGGAATTTCTAACTGTTGCTAACTACAGTTATTTTAAACAACTTTGGGAGACCGACCGCAAAGCTTACAGGCAGAAAAAACAAGAGATTTTGGACTCAATTTTAGACGTAGTTGAAAAACACTATGTTCCTGATTTCCGCAAACACATGGTGTTTCATATTACCGGAAGTCCTACGACTAACGAGCGCTTCTGTTGGTGTCCTAACGGCAATTCCTACGGTTCTACCCTGACGCCGAAAAACATGGGGGTCGATCGGCTAAATCACGAAACATCCCTCAACAATTTCTATTTTTGCAACGCTTCCTCGGGCTATCCAGGCTTTGCGCCGACATTTTGGACGGGGGCGCTGCTTTATCAACGTTTGTCCGGTGATGCGATTTTAGGGTGAGGAATCACCATTAAATAACTGCGATATTTCGTGGCTTGGGTTGAGGTTTGGGCGATCGAAAATTGGTTGATATCTATGAGGAGACGGCAGTGCATTTTGCCGTGTCAACTTAACGTCAAAGTTAGTGCAGGTTGGCTGTCTGACGATTAAGGCCAGATCCCCCCTAACCCCCCTTCTTAAGGGGGGGACAAGAAGTTATCAAAGTCAACCCCTACTCCCCTTCTTAAGGGGCGAATAAGAATCTTATCAAAGTCAACCCCTACTCCCCTTCTTAAGGGGGATTTAGGGGGATATGGTCTCGGCAATCAACGAAAAATACAAAGGTTTTTCGCCTTAAGTTAACACCAATAAACACTGCGTTGTCCTACCCGGAATCCAAGCATTCAATTAATAACAATCCAACTATCAATTTAGGAGTTAACCATGAAAATTGCAATTGTTGGGGGCGGAGCTAGCGGTATGGCGACAGCCTACTGGCTTAACAAACAGGGACACCACGTCACTGTGTTGGAAAGTCAACCGATTTTAGGTGGACACATTCGCACGCTCAATAAAAATGTTTTACCAAATCAATCTGAGTGCAATGAAATATTAGAAAATGGTGTCCTGGAATTTCCAACGGTGTTTTACAATTTCATTGATTTAATGAAGGAATTAGGTGTTGAATTAGAACCAGTGCAAATTGGTTCAGCTCTGTTTTTTAAAGATGGCGGTCACTTTTTATCGGCGGTTGCTATTCAAAAAAATTTCACGGGAATCCGACGCCTGATTGAGTATTTGCGGCTCGACAGTCTCTACGCTCGTTCGGCGGGATTTATTTTAAAACTGCGGTTTGCTAAACAGCACGATTTCTATGATATGCCGCTTTCTCAGAGTTTGAAAAGGTCGTGTGTCCGCAATGATTGGCTAAAGTTGCTCACGATGTACAGCTATTCTATACCGTTTGAATTGCTCGACGATTTTCCAGCGGAATTGGCGATGCCGGTGCTGCGGGAATATGCTTCGGTGAATTGGGTGAGAATTAAAGGCGGGGTTTATTCTTACATTGAAAAGATTCTGGAGCGGTTTAAAGGCGATATACTGCTGAATGTGGAGATTGCCAAGATTTTTAGAAGTGCTGATGCTGTAAAAATTGTGCTGGCGAATGGGGAGATTTTCGAGTTTGATAAGGTGGTTTTTGCGATGCCGCCAGACCAAGTGATGAGGCTGTTGGCTGACCCGACGGAGGCGGAAACGAAGCGGTTTGCGGCCTGGAAACCCAATTATGCCACGACTGTGCTGCATTCGGATACTTCGATGTACGATCGCTACGGTATCCGCAAGTTGTCAGAATTCGATTTTTTCGAGACGGACAAGGGATGGGGCTACAATGCTAGCTTGAATCAGCTTTGCGGTATCACATCGGCGCGAGAGTACAGTTTAGCGTTTCGACTTGAGGAGGCGATCGCCAAACAGCACATTATTCACATTCAAAAACATCACACACCGCTGTATACTGTCGAGTCTTTTCGATACCGAGACGAAGTTATCGAGACTAACGGCGAGAACAATACCTATCATGCGGGAGCTTATTTGGGGGATGGCTTGCACGAAGGAGCGATTACCTCTGCTTTGCGAGTCGCGAAATTAATCGGGTAAGCTCAATAATCAGGTGAAAAACTCGGGAAAATAGCGGTAAATTGCTTGTCGGTACAGCACTCTCACAAAAGTAATTAATTAATAATGTCTGCATCAAAAGTTAAACCAATGCGAGAGTGATTTTTGCCGAATGCTTACGCTGCGACACAACCCGTCGCAGTTAAGTAGACACCATACCTCACAGGCGCGGCCATTGTCGATCCGCCAGCTAACTGAGTACCCTCAAAGTTGGCTCCGATGAATGTTGCGCCGCTCAAGTCGGCTTCGCTCAAGTCTGCATAGCACAGCCTAGCCCAATTGAGGTTTGCTTGCACCAAAGAAACTCCCACCAGATTTGCTCTGGTTAAATCTGCTCCCGTCAACTTGACACCCCGCAACTGAGCACCGCTGAGATTGGCTGCTACCAAATTCGAGGCTTCCAAGTTTACCCCGTTGAGTTTGGCTTCGCTGAGGTTGACACCATTGAGATCCGTCCTGCTGAGGTCGATGCCGTTGACATAAGCTTTCCTCAGAATGATGCCTGTTAGTTCAGCGGCAAAGAGCTTTGCACCGCTGAGTTTTGCACCTCCGCAGTTAGCCCAGTTGAGGTTTGCTCCCGTGAGGTTAGCGCCCCGCAGGTTGACGAATTGCAAGTCAGCCGCACACAAATTAGCATTCCAGAGGATGGCGCCCCGCAGGTTGCTACCGATGAGTTGGGCGCCGCTCAACTTAGCCCTGGGAAGTTTTGCTTTAACGAGGAAAGCTCCGCTGAGATTGGCTTTCGTGAGATCTGCGTCGGCTAGTCTGACTTGGCCCATTTTGGCAAAACTCAGATTGGCCCTGCAAAGGTTTGCGCCGTTGAGATCTGCTTTGGTAAGATGCGATCTACTCAGGTTAGCTCCCGACAGGTTAGCCCTCGAAAGGTTTACTCCGTCCAAGATAGCTCCGCTGAGGTTGGCTCCGCCCAAATCGGCGCCAGCAAAGTCTCTGTTACCATTTTCGTAGTCTTTGAGCAGCTCGGTTACTTCCATAGCGGTCAGATTCCTAATAGCGAAAATTTATCTAGAAATACTCACTCTTGATAAAGATTTTATATCGAATGGAGCGGAGGCGATCGCACTTTCAAGAAAGCTGAAAATTAACTTTATATTTTTCAAGATACTTAGTTCTTTTTGCAACACAGAGGACTGTTTTTGACGGTCAACCGTAGAATCAGGGCTTCAGGGGGATCGGTACGAAGGCAACGGGGGGCGAGGCACACGATAGGCTTTCGGGTCAATCAAGGGTTTCAGACTGCGACCTGAAAACAGTCCGGTTCAAATTAATTTTCGACCTTGTAGCGATGAGGGATTTATGGATATGCCTAACGGTAGATGCTATTTGTTCAAAACCTAGTCGATCATCTACCCAAGATTATCAAAAACTCACAGAAAGTCAGATCGTGTCCGCTCAAAAGACATCAGTCAAATAGGTTCGATCGTTCGGACTTCAGTCCTAAGCATTTTCTGAGGGCTGAAGCCCTGACTACGAACTCATTTTATTATTAAGGGTAATTGACCGGATACGCTCTAAAATCCGTTTGAGGCAACCCGCTCTAATTGCGGTTAGGCAGATGTTTAAATCTATGTTATGCTGAGGAAAAATGGAGGAATAATTATGTCAAAAGAAAGAAAAAGCAACAAAGAAGTCAAAAAGCCCAAAAAACAACCTGACGGTGTTGCTAAGCCGAAGGATGACAAAAAAAATTATGGTAGTACAGACGGCCGCAAGTAGAGATAGCTGCCCCTCTCGGGAGCGCTATTAATGCTGTTCAATGTTCATTACTATAGTTTTTTCACATCCAAATATCCCTGTTTGGGATGAGCCTAAAACCAGTTTATTATATCATGTCGGCTCGAAGGACCACAATCATAAAATTGGTTTGATCGTTCGGACTTTAGTCCTCCTCTGATGAGGAATAAAGTCCGAAGGATCAAACCAATTTTATTATGGGTAATTGAGCGAGATGATATTATATTTAGGGTAGATGAAGTGCTCAACCAAAAGTATAATCAAATCTGTTTTTAGCGATGAATAGGAAATATTCCGTCGCGATCGCATTTAACACCGTATTTTAATAAATTGTTGGATAACAATACTCCGGACTGTTTTTTGGACAGCGACTAAAACCCGCATTCTACCGTTAATATTTCACAGAGTGCGGAAGCTGGAACCCTAATTCTACAGTTGGTGATTGAAAACTGTCCGGACTATTGGGATAAAAAATATAGATCGATCGCCAAATAGGATCACAGCGAGATCTCAGTCACAGCAATATTACCGCCAAAACAGACATCAACATCAGTCCCCGGCGCTCGAACGCGCGAGCCATACTCTCCCACATAATAAAAGTATTCTCCCTCTTGGCGGTAAACCACAGGCAGCGGCTGAGTTGAAGGCTGGCAAAACACTATTTCCGGTTCCGCACTTCCCGGTGCTAAATGCGGAAAATTCACATTCCAGAAACACCCCGGCTTTGATTCCCGACTCAACAAATCGGCCAACACTCGCGATGTCCAGCGAGTCGCGACATCCCAGTCAATTTCCAGCGGCCTTTTAATTCTATGGGAAATTGCGATGCCAGGAATACCGTGCATCGCTGCTTCCCGCACCGCAGCCACCGTACCGGAAATGTACACGTCAACGCCCAAATTGCCGCCGGCGTTAATCCCGGAAAGCACCAAATCCGGCTGGGGACAAACGTGATTGAGAGCAATCCGCACGCAGTCTGCCGGTGTTCCTCCTACAGCATATTCGACGGACGATCGGCGATCGACATGAATCGGACTGTGAGCCGTCACCTGATGCCCGCAGCCGGACAATTGTCCTTGAGGGGCAACCACAATCGTCTTGCCCTCTACAGCCTGCAAAAGTGCCTGAATCCCCGGAGCATCGATGCCGTCGTCGTTGGTTAAAATTATTGTCATTATGAAGATTCAACTTTTATTACAAGATTTTTTGCTCAAAATACGGTTGTTTTTATACACCTCTAAAGTTCCAGAGTTCGGGCTATCCAACGTGCCATCCCACACCCAATATTCATAATTGTCCTTCCGAAACTTATAGACTTTCACACCTTCTGTCGCTTTCACAGTTCCTTTACCCAAATTTAAATTACCCTTGGAGCTAGTGGCACGATATAGCAGTTCGCGGGAAGTTTTTTTCTGCCAAATATTGATGTTATAACCGCCTTGACATTTTGTACTGAGAATGAGTTCGGCAGTAGAATCAGCAGAGGCTTTTAAGGAAAAATTAGCTAACACACAGATTGGCAGAGCCAAAAGTAACGCGGATTTTGCAAGTAGTTTTTTCATGTTTTCCTTAGGGTTCAAATTGTGTGTTTTTTTCAAACTTCTACCCTATCCCAAATGTGAGTTATTGATCCGCTCTAAATTACTAAATTACTTAAAATGGCGATCGCTCACGAATCAGCGCGCCACATTTTAGCCCAGTCGCACCTTGATATGTCAGCTAAAGGGACTTGTTAGGCTTGCCCCAGTGCAGCATTCATGACATCAGTGTCGATGTCAACCTCTGAGCGTATAATTTTTTCCTCGGCTCTCCCGGATGCTTGGTGTTAAAAGTAGCAAATGATACCAAGTATCTAAGGCTGAACGTTGAAATTCTCGATCGTGCTAAATTATTAGCTTGCGTTATCACCATAAGTACGAGAGAGCCGATAATAAGTTAATGTGATTCAAATTGCGCTTTGACGCAGGGGATGGCAGAATTGAGCTGAAATCTTTATCAAAGATAGTATCTAAGTTACAGTCCTCATTTCCCATTCATAAATCAAATACTCATCTACACTGTTACCATTATTACATTTTAACTCAGGAGAGCTACATGAGCCAACCAACTCAGAGCAACACCAAAGCAGGCTGTCCCCCAGTTCCCCAGTCGATTATGACCGCCAGTCGGGAAGAACTAGATAACGTCGAACTGGAGATTTTTGAAGGCCACTTACCAGACGACGTACAGGGTCACATCTTTTTCGTTGGGCCAGTGGGCACCGTGGAATCAGGCGGTCTCCCCTTTAAAGACGGAGACTCATTCTTAAATGGCGACGGCATGGTTTACCGACTTGATTTCGCTCAAAAAGGTCAAGTAACTGTGAAGACACAAATTGCCAAGCCGCTAGATTACTATTTTGACGAGGCAACTAAGGGCACTAAGTTGGGATTTCGCAATCATGGCATCTTAAGGTTTTCCTTAATTCTGGGCGCTCGCAATGAGTTGAATACAGCGTTTCTGCCGGTAAAATTCTCTCAAGACGAATCTGAGCGACTGCTAGTAACTTATGACGCGGGTCGTCCTTATGAAATTAATACAGATACCCTTGAGGTGAGGACTCCAGTCGGGTCAAATCAAGAGTGGCGCCCTGAAATTAATCTGCCCTATCTCTTTCCACCCATTTTTAGTACCGCACATCCTGCATTTGATACTTACACCCACGAGATGTTTGCGGTCAATTACGGCAGATCGTTAGAAAATTTTATTGATACCATTCCTTTCCTTGAGGAAGTAGACAAACTTTTTCCAGAAGTCCGTCAATTTTGGGAACAATTTAAAGGTTTAGAAGATTTCGTCTATCTGATTCGTTGGGATGGCGTAAATCCTTTAGAGCGGTGGACGCTTGTCAACCCCGATGGTTCGCCCGTCAGCATTAAGCAAACTATCCATCAGATTGGAGTAACCAAAGATTATGTGGTTCTGATGGATACATCCTTCAGTACTGGACTCGCGCAAATACTCAACAATCCTTTTCCAGACAACAAGGAGCGAGAAAGAATTCTCAGACAGTTGCTGGAAAGTCCGCCATCACCCGATTCTATCCTCTATATTGTGAGCCGCAGTGACCTGGCAAAGGGACAACGCCCTGTTATGAATGAACCGGAAGTTAAAGTTGTCGTGCGGAAAGTGGTGATTCCCCTCGAAGCTGCTCACTTTCTAGTTAACTATGACAATCCTGACGACGAAATTACGCTCCACATCTCTCATATTTGTGCTTGGGATGTTGCTGAATGGCTCCGCACCTATGACATTTCCGCCTATCCCCCTCACGATCCCGTATCTTCTCCCTGGCCTGGGATGGAACTCAATCTGATGGATATCAGCCGCCTGGGACGCTATGTAATTGACGGCAAAAGCCAGGAGGAAACACCCATTAAGTCAAAAGTTATTTCAGATCGAAAGTTCACCTGGGGTCCATCTTTATACACCTATCTTGACAGACTCCCTTCCGGTATGACTCCTGGACAGCTAGATAATATTTACTGGAGTTCTTTTGGACTCTGGAAAGACCTGATGACCCAGTTCATGTGCTACCTCTTCCAGGACTATAAGTATCAGCAAGTGTCACAATCAAATATGTTAAGCCTTGCTGAACAGGGTATACCACCTTGTTTGTTCCGACTGCAAACAAGCTCGATGGAAATTGCCGATCAATACCCGTTTCCTCCTGGCTATATGGTGAGTTCGCCACAGTTTATGCCGCGCCGTGGTAATCAAGGTAGTTCAACAGACGGTTATATTACTTGTAACGTTTTCACACCAGAAAGAAATGAAATCTGGATTTTCAATGCTAATGCTTTGTGGAAGGGAGCAATATGCAAGCTTTACCATGAATCGCTCAACTTTGCATTTACATTGCATACAGCTTGGTTACCGAAAATAGGGTCTAGATTAGCTGAATACAAAATCTCGCTTAAAGAAGATTACGGGGACTTAGCAAAGAACTTCCATTCTCATCCGGAATTCGAGAAAGAGATTCAGGAGTTGTTTGCTAAAGAGTTGTACCCGCGCTTTGAAACCGAGTAAAAACTTAATTTCAGCCAGATTGATTGATAATCTGGCTGAGATTCGGCATCTTTAATGGTTCAGGGTTTGGACAAGAGTTAAACAAGGAAGATAAAAAATGGTTGTCCTTTCACAATATGAAATCATAGAAAAGATTTACGAAGGATTAAGGACAGTTGTATATCGAGGGGAAAAAGACGAGGACAGACAACCAGTTATCATTAAAGTCATCAAAGACGATTATCCTAGTCTTGAACAAATCACCAATTTAAGGCAAGAATTTTTACTGACTCAAAATTTAGATTGTGAAGGAATTGTCAAAACCTACAGCTTAGAAAAATATCAGAATAGTTTGGCTCTAATCTTAGAAGATTTTGGCGGTCAATCACTTGCTAAGTTTATAGCAGCTAATAAACTGTCAATAACCGAGTTTCTAAGAGGCGCAATCGCTATAGCCGAATCTTTGATTTATCTCCATCAAATACCGATTATTCACAAAGATATTAAACCTTCAAATATAATTATCAATCCAGCTACTGGAAAACTGAAACTAACTGACTTTAGTATTGCTTCGCGGTTGGAATTAAAGAGCCAAACAATTAGCAATCTCAACTTGCTAGAAGGGACTCTCGCTTATCTATCTCCCGAACAAACGGGAAGGATGAATCGAGCAATTGACTACCGCACCGACTTCTATTCGTTGGGAGCAACTTTCTATGAAATGCTAACCAACCAGTTGCCATTTACTACCACCGATCCGATGGAGTTGGTTTACTGTCATATTGCCAAACAACCTGTCCCACCCAAAGAGGTAGCAGAAATTCCCCAAGCAGTTTCAGATATTGTGATGAAACTGTTAGCAAAAAATGCTGAAGACCGATATCAAAGTGCTGCGGGATTAAAATTTGACCTGGAAACTTGTTTGCAGCAATTGCAGACTAATGGTCAGATAGAAAACTTTCCCATCGGTCAACGCGATCGCGGCAACCAATTACTCATTCCCCAGAAGCTTTATGGCAGAGAAACCGAAGTCCAAACCCTTCTAGATGCCTTTGAGCGAGTCAGCCTCGGTGCCACCGAGATGATGTTGGTTTCCGGTTATTCCGGGATTGGTAAAACTTCAATTGTCAATGAAGTTCATAAACCAATTGTAGCAGCAAGGGGGTATTTTATTGCGGGTAAATTTGACCAATTTAAGCGCAATATTCCCTATGCAGCTTTAATCCAAGCATTTCAAGAATTAGTTCGTCAGCTATTAACCGAAAGTTCCGAACAGATTGCTGTTTGGAAAGAAAACTTATTAAAAGCGCTAGATACTAACAGTCAAGTTATTATTGATGTTATCCCCGAAGTCGAATTAATTATCGGTAAACAGCCTGAAGTTTCTCAACTAGGGTCATCGGAATCACAAAACAGATTTAATCGGGTATTTCAACAATTTATTCGAGTTTTTTGTCAACCAGAACATCCGCTAGTCATCTTCCTCGACGATTTACAGTGGGCAGATTCGGCATCTCTAAAGTTAATCCAACTCTTGGTAACCGATCCCGATAACAAATATTTGTTGACGATTGGAGCTTATCGAGATAACGAAGTCAGTCCCGTTCATCCTTTAATTCAGACAATAGAAAAAATTCAAGAAACTGAAACGGTGGTGAATAATATCACCATTCAAGCGCTGGCTTTGGATAGCGTCAACCAATTAATCGCCGACACTTTCGATGCCAGCGTAAACTTAGACAAAATTAAAGTTTTTGCTAAATTACTTTTTAATAAAACCCAAGGCAATCCGTTTTTCTTAACGCAGCTACTCAAAACCCTGTACTCGGAAAATCTGCTGGTTTATCAAGTAGATACAGACCGCTGGGAGTGGAATATTCAACAAATCCAAGCAATTGGCATCGCAGATTTCAATATTGTTGAACTGATTGCCCGAAATATTCGCAAACTCCCAGAAACAACCCAGAAAGCATTAAAACTAGCGGCTTGTATCGGCAACCAATTTAACTTAGAAGTTTTATCAATAGTCAACGAAGAATCAAACTTAACGACTGCTGCTCATTTGTGGGAAGCAATGCAAGCTGGTTTGATTCTGCCGCTGTCTGAAAATTACAAAATTCCTCTAGTATTGGCCCAGGAAGAGTTGGCCTCTGTACGGGATATCAAAGTTGAATACAAATTTTTGCACGATCGAGTGCAGCAAGCAGCCTATTCTTTGATTCCAGAATCGGAGAAAAAAGCCACTCACCTGAAAATTGGTCAACTGTTGCTGAATAATACAACACCTCAAGAGCGAAAAGATAATATCTTTGCTTTGGTTAACCAACTGAATTTTGGGACAGATTTACTAACTACTCAGTCAGAAAAAGATGAGCTAGCTGAATTAAACCTGATCGCCGGACAGAAAGCAAAGGCAGCGACTGCGTATGAAGTCGCTGTTAATTATTTGAATGTAGGTTTGGATCTCCTGAGTCAAGATAGCTGGGAAAGTCGATACGAGCTGACATTTGCTCTGTATCTGGAAGCGACGGAAGCCGAATATCTCAATGCTAATTTAGAAATAGCCAAAATTTTATGCGATCGCGCTCTGCAAACTGCCAAAACCACCCTCGAAAAAGTCAAATTATACGATCTAAAAATTAGATTTGACATTGCTAAAAACCAGATTCAATCTGCGTTAGATACGGGGCTGCAAGTTCTAGAAATGCTAGGAGTGTCCCTATATGAATCAGCTCCGCAAAACTTAAATTTTGAGGAGTTAACTAACCTGCCAAGAATGACCGATCCCTACAAGCTAGCGGCAATGCAAATTTTAATTCTTATATGGCCTCCTGCTTGTTTTGGATCGAGCGTGTTCGCGCTACCGATTCTATATACTATGATTAAAATCTCTATTCAGTACGGGAATTCGTCCGTTTCTATTTATGCCTATGCTACTTATGGTTCGCTCATATCTTGGCTAATACCAGATATAGATTCTGCCTATCAACTTGGTCAAATATCTTTGCAGTTATTGGAGCGGTTAAAGGCAAAAGAGTTTTTATCTAAAGTATTCGTTAGTATTTTTATAAGTAGTCACCATCTAAAAAAGCCTCTAGTAACCACTATAGAACCCCTGCTGCAAGCAATTAATAGCGGCTTAGAAGTGGGTGATATAGAATATGCTTGTCATGCTGCTGATTACTACTGTTCGCATCTATTTTTTAAGGGAGAACATCTCGATTACGTGCAAGAGCGACAAAAACACTATAGCGATTTAACAGCTAAGCTTTCCCAAGAACATCAGCTTTATCTGATCGAAATCATTGGTCAATTAGTGGCAAATCTTATGGGTCAAGCAGACAATAAATTGCTATTAGTTGGCGATCGGTTAAATGAAAAAGAAATAATTGTATATTTTCAAAGTATTAATAATACAATTGCCTTATTTAGAGTATTTTTTGCTAAAACCATGCTTTGCTATTTATTTAAAGATTATGCAATAGCTATAGAGCATGGTGTTACGGGAGTCAATTATTCAACAATGCTCCACAGTAACTTTAGCTTTACCGAACATATTTTTTACTATTCTTTGGCTCTTTTAGCTCAGTATTTTCAGGAAACTGAGGAAAAGCAGCAACAATACTTGAAGCAAGTAGAAGAAAATCAACAAAAGATGAAATATTGGGCGCAACATTGCCCAATGAATTACCAGCATAAGTATGACTTAGTAGAAGCAGAAAAATCCCGCGTATTGGGGCAATCTTTCTCAGCAATGGAATATTACGACCAGGCGATAGATGGAGCCAAGGAAAATGGATATGTGCAGGATGAAGCCCTGGCTAATGAACTAGCAGCAGAATTTTATTTAGCTTTAGGTCGTCAGAAACTAGCACGTACCTATCTAATTGACGCTTACTATGCTTACATCCGCTGGGGAGCGAACGCAAAAGTTAAGGATTTAGAAGAGCGCCATGCTGAATTACTCGCACCTATTGTCGGTAGGAAAAAGAGCCTTCCGAGTGGAATAAACGAAACGATTGTTCAGACCAGAACCACTGTCACTTCTACCAGTTCAGGTGCTGCAAAAGATCTGGATTTATCAACAATTATTAAAGCCTCCCAAGCGCTCTCAGGTAAAGTTCATCTGGATGAATTGCTCTCGAATTTGATGCAAGTTTTGCTGGAAAACGCCGGAGCAGAAAAGTTTTATTTCATCATACCTGACCCAGCAGGCGAGTGGAAAATTGAAGCTCAATGTACGGGTGAACGATGTCAATTAATATCCAAGTCAGCGACTGAAAATCAAGTGATTCCTATCTCGCTGGTTAATTATGTAGAACGCACGCAAGAAACTCTTGCGATTGATGATGCAACGACTGAAACCAGGTTTGCCTCTGACCCGTATATTATTCAGCAGCGACCTAAATCTATCTTGTGTAGCCCCCTGATTAATCAAGGTAAGTTGGTAGGCATCTTATACCTAGAAAATAATTTAACAGCGGGGGCTTTTACGCGCGATCGCTTAGAAGTCCTCAACATCATTTCCGCCCAAGCTGCGATCTCCATCGAAAATGCCCGTCTCTATCAAACTTTAGAAGAAAAGGTGCAAGAACGCACTGCCCAACTCGCCCAAGCAAACCAGGAAATTAGCGGACTCAATGACAAACTTAAAGCCGAAAACCTCCGCCTCAGTGCCGAACTAGAAGTCACCAAACGACTGCAACAAATGATTTTGCCCAAACAATCAGAACTAGATAAAATTAAAGGATTAGAAATAGCTGGATATATGCAACCTGCCGATGAAGTTGGTGGCGACTACTACGACGTGCTAACCCAAAATGATCGGGTGAAAATTAGTATCGGCGATGTTACGGGACATGGTTTAGAAAGTGGCGTATTAATGATTATGGCGCAAACCGCCGTCCGCACTCTCCAACAAATGAACGAAACCGATCCGGTGAAGTTTCTTGATGTGTTAAACCGCACCCTTTATGCCAATATCGAGCGCATCGACTCGTCTAAAAACATGACCTTGGCTTTGTTAGATTATCAAGACAGTAACCTTACCCTCAGCGGTCAACATGAAGAAATAATTGTAGTCCGTACTGATGGTAACATCGAACGGATCGATACAATGGATCTCGGTTTTCCTGTGGGATTAGAGGAAGATATTGCTGATTTTGTTTCCCAAGTTCAAGTGCATCTTAATCCAGGGGATGTAGTAGTGCTTTACACTGATGGAATTACCGAAGCTGTAAATATAAATAAAGTGTATTACGGCATAGAAAGATTGTGCCAAGTGACCCAAGAAAATCGCCACAAAACGGCTGAAGAAATTCGACAAGCAGTAATCGATAATCTGCGGCAACATATTGACAAACATAAAGTTTTTGACGACATTACGTTGGTAGTCCTAAAACAGAAATAACGCAAGTTGGTAATGGGTAATTGGTAATTGATAATTGGTAAATTGTTTGAGCGTCCGACGATCGCAACCGAGTTCACGCCCAACAATTTTAGAAATGGTGCGCGGGATCAGGAAAGTGCGATCGCAAGCTGGGCGCCACGCCTGTGCTAATACTATTTATCTAAAATTGTGCAACACTCGAAGACCCCCCCTAGCCCAATACGGTTTACTTAAGACTGATCCCCCCTAACCCCCCGAACCAAGGGGAGTAGGGGGTGGGACAAGAGAGTCCTTAAAGTCCCCCTTCTTAAGGGGGATGCGAGGGGGATCTCCGGGTATAAGGAATCTTAAGTGAACCGTATTGCCCCCTAGCCCCCCCGGGCTTCGGGGGGGGACAAGAATTTTGACCCCCCCCTAGCCCCCCCGGGCTTCGGGGGGGAACAAGAATACTGTTATTTCGTTGAAAATTGGTATAAATTGGGCGATCGGCGAATTTACCCGAAACATCCACCTAAAATCCAAAAATCCCCAAAAACATCAACCAACTTATGGTAAAGTTTTGTGTCGATTGCTTTGCGTCAAGGCAATCTTCTGCAAGTTCAGTTAAACGCGCTCACAGCTATGTTTCTTTGGCCAACTCTACCCTTAGCTCAAGCAATCCCGAAACCTCCGAGCCAACAAGTCATCCAAATCCAGCGAGAAGTCCCGCTACCGGAAAACGAACTGGATTTACCACCACAACCGCAGACAACCGCCCCGCTGAACACTGTCATGGTGCCCCAGCAAGTGCGCGTTTTGCCCGGAAAACTCGACAGCATCCCCGTTTTCAACAGCAACAGCCCCGAAGTTGTACAAACCGAAGGCATTTTGCTCTCCACATTTCCCGAGGAAGCCAAACAAGTACCTTCTGCACACTTAAACTTTGCCTTCAACGGCCGATTTGACATCTTCGCCCACCACATCGCCAAGGCAAAAAATCGCGACCAAACTCGCACCTTATTTCAAGGCATAATTGTTCACAATCCCAACTCGGAACCTGTTACTTTAAATATCCTGCAAGGAGCGACTTATTTAACTCGGCCGGATGCTTTGTTTGTCGATTTGCCGTCGTATTTAGAAAATCGATTCGGTACTGTGTTTGCGGGGCCTGGCAGCCGCATCACCAGCGATGTGTTGCGGGGGCACAGACAAGCCATTTTGCCGGCTGCGATCGAGATTCCGGCTCTGCAGAGCCGAATGCTGATGAATTTGCCGATACCTGTGGGGACTGTGACGCCTGCTTCCAACGGGCGATCGACCTTGATGCGAATGTCGAGCAGCAATTCGGTTTATGTTGCTTCTTTGGCAATGTTTGCTCCCCAAACTAAAGATGGCATCGAACAATATCCGACATTAGAACAGTGGGAAAATATTTTAACTACCAAAGGTTTAGCGGGGCCGAGAGATTTAGCACCAACTCCCACAGGCGAAAACCCCGAGCAAAAAATTTACGGGCGCGTCTCGGGAGTAGCGGAAGGTTCTCAATGGCAAGCTAAAATTACTGACAGTTCGAGAACTGATTATTTAACCATTCCCAAACGCGGCGAAGAATTTTCCTATGCCTTGAGCACTACGGATACGGGTACTTTTGGCACGGGTCAAATTCAAAGTGCTAAAATGTTAGCGCGCTATCCCGATACTGCTTATTTTGCTCACGGCAATTACGGAATTCAATACAGTTTGAGTTTTCCGCTTTATAACAAATCTCGCGATTTTCAATCTGTGAGTATTAAGATGCAAACACCGATTAAGGCAAATACAGAATCGGCGGGATTGATGTTTTACGATCCTCCCGAAAATCGGATATTTTTCCGAGGTACGGTGCGGGTAATGTTTAATGATGATGGGGGGAAGACTTTGACGCGCTACATTCACATCGTGCAGCGCCGGGGACAGCAGGGTGAACCTTTGGTGAATGTGAACATGAAGCCGGGGGAAAAGCGTTTGGTGCAGGTGGATTTTCTGTATCCGCCGGATGCGACGCCGCCGCAAGTGCTGACAGTGCGATCGAGTAATTAGTTGATTGTTGAGGGTTGACTGTTGAAAGTTTCTAAATTGCGATCGCCTCTGATGATTCTCATAATTTAAATAGCATTGTTCTGAGCCTTATTTATGGATACCGTCGTCGATCGATCAAAACTTGACGCTCAAGTATGCGATTTGGAGCATTGATTTTGAGTAATCTTGCAGTAGCTTGACCAATCTGAGTGATGCCTGCTATTCTGGCATCATTCAGAACAAAATGTTCGTCCCATACCTGACGGCGTGGATTAAATAAAGGGACAATTTCGTCATTTACTGGGTCTATAGTAGCTAAATCAGAACCTTTGTGGCGGTTACAAGATAGACAAGAAAAAGCGAGATTTTCAGCACGGGTTTTACCTCCGTGTTTTAAAGCAACGATCTGGTCTACTTCATGGCTGTAGATTGAAACATCTTGATGAATCTGACAATATTCACAGTGTCCAGAAGCTCTTTCAATAACTAATCTGCGGAGTTCCGCAGAAATGGAAGTAGAAGTCATTTATCCAATTTCCGAATAGGCTCTTGCTTTTAGTAAAATCATCAGATGTTCTAGCTGCTCGTAAACATCTAATTCTGCTATTTCCATTTCATTTAGGGTCGATTCGCGGTTTTTGTCAAGCAAAATTTGCAGGCGTGTCTGAGCCTGTTGTGAAACCTTGAAATTAACAATCTCTTGTGGAATTGGACTCTTTATCAAAAAATCTAGAACTTCTTGATAAACTGCGGGAATATCGCCACTATGAGTGTTGATTTCCGGCTCGATAGTTGTGGGATTTTTCGTTATTTCTAGAATTTGCCAAAGCAATTCTGGCAATCGATTTTGCAAAGGTTCTAGACGTTGAGCCAATTCGTCGGGAATTTGAAGGGTAATTGTTGCCATTTTTTTTACTCACTGACGCTCTAATCTAATCCTAGCACAATAGACGATGGGAATTAGAATTATACAGTGTCGTTATTGGATAGCGGTGGAATTTCATCAGCAGTTAAAGTCACGATTTTACCGTCACGCCAGATACTAATTGATTGTCCCAGTCTGCGGTGCTTTTCTATTGCTTCGGCAATTGCTGCTTTGACACCTGCGTCAATGCGATCGGATAATTTGACAAACTTTTCTTGAGTCATGTTACTAATTTATAATACGATTCCAAGTTTCACTGTCAGAGATGAGGGTTCCCTCTTCTGCACTACCTTCAGCAATTATTCGGATAGTATCTCTAGAATTATCATAGACTATCCAGCGATCGCACAATGGTAAATATAATGAAGTTAAGTTTCTGCGTCCGCGATCGTATCGCCTGCGGATGACATCTTCTGGAATAGAATGTCCGCCACTTTCGACCCTACGCTGCACCCGTTCAATTGCGAGTTCTGGAGATTGTTCATGGGGGCCTAGAAACCGGGTTTTTTACCGAATCTACTGGCTGAAACGCATATTTTCGTAAAAACCCGGTTTCTTTGGTTGGAGTGCGTAATTCCTAAAGAGTCTGATAAAGTTCGCAGTCTTTGTATCATTAAGCGTCCTGCGAGGATGGCGACTGACTCTGGATTGAATTGAGACATTCCGGCGGCGATCGCATCTGCATTCACATATTCAAAACATTCTAAGAAATAGGGTAATAATCTCAGAGAGACGGTAGTTTTTCCTGAACCGTTAGGCCCGCCTATAATGTAAAGATTCGGCATAATTGCAGTTCAACTTTTATTCATACTCTTCTAACTCAAATTTAATAAATCGCAAGCATTAGCGGTTACTGGTTGGCAATTATACCGATCGAGCTTGGTGAAATTTGGCTTTGATTTGAGCGATCGCCGTTTCACCATCCACTCCTTCACCGCGATCGAGTTGTGCGGCGGCGATGTCGATTTTGGCGCAAACTTCTTCTACCCAGCGATCGTATCGATCGCGTTTTTCCAGAAGTCGCAGCGCGTCAGCAATGATTTCAGTAACGTTGGTATAGCGCCCGCTGGCGAGTTGGGCGAGTATGAGTTATTCTTGTTCGGGGGTGAGGGTGATACTCATAGGTAAAGATTAGGTTGGCTAGCGATTAATCGGGTATTGTTAACGATCGAGTTTTGCTCAATAGCTTGCGTTGAGTCAGGCATTCTGCACGATTAACTTGCAATAAATACACACTTACTCGACCGATCGCAGTTAGAGGTTCGATCGTACCACTTTCAGTTTGAAGTTGAAAATGGTCTGCCCAACGATCTTTTCGAGGGTTGTAAAGTCGAACCACTTCACGTGTTTCTGGATCGATCGAAGCAATGTCGCTGCCTTTATTTTTGTTACAAAGCGAGCAAGACAAAGCCAGATTGCTTTCAACTGTTTCGCCCCTGTGTTTTTCTGCGATGATATGGTCTACTTGATGAGACGAGAGGGCGAGTTTTTCTGGAATTAAACAATATTCGCAGCATCCGTTGGCGCGATCGCATACCGTTCGTCGCAGACTAGCTGAAACGTAGGTTTTACTCATGCAGCCTCGCTCAATTTCAGCAGGGCTTGCGCTTTGGCAATGCGTACTAAATGTTCTACAAATTCGTATTGCTGCCACAAACGCTGCTCGATCGGCGTGAGTCCTTCTGTGCGATTTTTCTCTAATAAATTATCGATTTCCGCTTGCAGAGACTCGGACAAATGCAGGGCTAATATTTCTTGTGGTGATGGTAAACTTGCTATAAATTCTAAGAGCTGCCTGAGTCCAGAAAATCCGTTTGCTGGATTGGCTTCGACTTCCCTCAATCCCAGCATCAAAATTTGTGGTAACTCATCTTTGAGAGGCTCTAGCCGCAGTGCTAGTTCGTCGGGAATTTGAAGGTTAATTGTTGCCATTTTTTTTAGTTACTGACACTATCATTGAATAATAGCACGATCGAAGTATGATTCGCGATCGCCCTAGGTCTCGGCTGTTTATTTTAAGCTAGAATTAATTAAGTGTTGTTTTTCCGTTGGGTTTGCGTTAGAATATAATAAGGAGGTTAAACTATGCAAAGTACAAATAAAAAATTTAGGTTGCAAAATGGTGCAAGCTGGACATCGTTTGAAAAGTTTCGTTTAAAGGGCGCAGAAGCACTAAGTTCGATCGCGAATGGTGTCATTGCTACTCTTCAAACAAAAACAGGACAGTACCGTATTATTGAGGAACGCGATTTTCAAGCAATGTATGGACTAGCCCGTGATGTCGAGAGGCTGAGGGGAGGATTGCGTGTTGTGGTTTTGGCTGTACGTGCGGCACAAAAACACCCCGATCCAGAGAATCTCAATCTACTTGCGGAAGCGGTTGCGATGCTGGGAGATTTACCCGAGCTTCCCAGTCGCAATAGTTTCGATCGATTAGTTCCAGAGAATTTTGATTTGGATGAGGATGATGAAGTGATGCTCGATCCCGATGAAATCGATCGTCTGAAAGCAATCGGAGAGTGCGATCGACAATAGGATAGAGAGAGGGTGATGGCTGCTGCAAATAATGAGCCTAACAATCTGGCAACTCTTGAAAATCAGCTACGCGAACTTTCTCACGACGATCGAGTTTTCACAATTATTCAAGACTTTGCCACTCGACTCGGTAAGACAAAATACCGTCAGAAAGTTTTCGGGGCCGAGGGAGCACTGGTGCGTCAGCCAATTGAGTATGGGGATATGTTAGCAAGAGGTTTGATTGGGGACGATGATGATGCTTTCGCTCTTTTGCAGGGAGATATTGTTAGTAGTGATGCTGGTTACTTCATGGGAGAACGCATTACTAACATGAAGTTTGCTGTCGCAAGCTCAACCTGTGACCTTGTTCGGGGTCGCCGCGATTATGCGTCGCTGCTGCGATTGCAACCAATTTTTTCTGACGATCCTGATGCAAAACAACTCCTTGGTGAACTGCTAAAGTTCAAATCGACTAAGCGAATGTATCTTCCACCATTACCAGGGGACTCTCGCAATGTAGTGGCCAATGCTGTAGTATTTGATGGAATTATACAGATACGTCTTGATGATTTGCTGTTAGCAACGCGGCACGCCAGCCTAAGTCTTGTCGGCTGGAGAATATTTGGTTCTCTTGTTCGGACAATTATGGTGCGAGCAGGCGCTAGTGAAACAGAAATGAGAGCGAAAGCCTAACGGCAACGTGGAATGTAGGATAATTTTTCAGGGGATTTTTACAACAGTGAGGTAGAAAATTTTATCAGTGTAAAAACTTACCAATTCTAAATTTATTTTGGCGTAAAAATTCAGAGTGCGATCGCCCTACGTCTCGGCTGTCACCTGGGCGATCGCAAGTTTTCGCTGCTTTACTCAACTGTGCTGGCTGGCGTTGCAGCCACAGCCTAATTAGTATTGTCGTTGTTTAAGTCAAAGTTTTGTATTGAGAGTTCTGAATCTGGTGAGGTCGGTATTCGCAAGTTTATCAAAAATACTATTTGATTGTTATCTATATTTATATTGGTTACATTAACAATACAATTTTCGGGTAATAAATCTTTGACTGGGAATTTAGCAGACGACTGAGTTTTATATCCAGCATCCTCAAGCCATTCAGCAATATTTCTCCAGTTTTCTATCTTTTCAATGCCTTTACCCACAAAGGCTTTAACGTATTTATAAATAGAGGCACACAGGTCAGTTTCAACACCCTTGGGATTCTTTTGCAGCTTTTCGGCGATTTCAGCGGGACTGTAGCCGCAAAGCAACCCCCGCAGGTGGAGCTTTTCGACGGGGGTGAGAGGCTTTCCCTTAACGGCGGCCAAGTCTGCGTACAGGGTTTTTAAGTCCCAGCGGCTTTCTGCTTCGACGAAGCGATCGTTTGTGGATGCCATAAATAGGTGTGTGTGAAGTTCCTGATGGAAGTCTAACATAATTCCTGATGTATGTCAGTTTACGACCAGTGTTATTTAGCTTAATATACTTGAAAGCTCAACTGTAAACCGTGCAATTTACAAGTCAAAAAGTTTGTGGCTGGGCTTTTGAGTGATTACTGATGGCAGTTAGCGACCCGACAGGGGAGTAGGGCTGAATTTTGGTAAATTTCTCGCTTTGACTCTAGTTTCGGGTGCGATCGGTAATTTTTTTAATTTATTTTCTGGGTTTTTGCATAATTTTCTGAATTTGCCCAGATATATAAACAGGAGGCTGCAACAGGCGCTGTTGGGAAGCATCTTAATTTTCTGGGTTTTTGCATAATTTTTTGGATTTTCCCAGATATATAAGTAGGAGGCTGCGACAGGCGCTGTTGGGAAGCATCTTGTGTTTGTGAGTGCGATCGATAGCTAAGGATATTTGTAAACTTTTGTAACTAATCCAGCAACTTTTGCAAAAAAGTTAGGCTTCTAGCCTGATAGACAAATAGAGGCAATTGATGCGAACTCGGATTTTATCATTTTTATTTCTTAACTCGCTTTCTCTGTCAGTAAACAAGACAAAGGTTTAGCAAGCATGGCTGACGATCCTAATGGTCCTTGGGAATGCACAGGCAATCCACCAGGGTCACACACAAAAATAGAAAATTACGGAGATACCTGCCTTCTGTGTTCCAAACATCGTCCTGGCTTAAAACCTCCTAATGGTAAGGGAGGGATCGAAGGAATTCCCTGGCGTGCGATCGCAGCAGCCGTTGTGTTGGCTGTTTTGGGGATTGCAGTTTGGCTGTGGATATCTAAACCGCGTCCAAAACCAGAAGAAGTAGTTCAGAGTGCTTCACCGACGACATCACCGACAGCATCACCGACAACCACACCCCCACCTGTCTCACTTCCAGCATCAGCACCCGAACGTTATAGCAACGGAGAACGTCGCCTATTTCTCGGCAAACCAAATGCTGATGGCGATCGAGGTACTCAAGCGTTTAAAGCTTCTAATTACAGCCAAGCCAGCGAATTTTTTGAAAAGGCCGCGCAGGGCGATCGCAATTCTCCAGAACTCCAAATTTATTTCAACAACGCCAAAGCGCGCCTAGCAGCTTCTCCTTTCGCGTTAGCAGTAGTTGTACCAGTGGAAGGAGGTACAGCCTCAGCAGAGGAAATGTTGCGAGGTGTGGCAGATGCTCAAACTAAATTTAATGATGCCGGAGGATTAGACAAGCGGTTGCTAGAAATTTTCATTGCCAACGACGGTAACGACCCTCCTATATCTGCTGGAGTTGCCCAAGAATTAGCAAAAAATTCCAACATTTTAGGCGTTATCGGGCACAATGCCAGCGATGCCAGCAAAGCAGCCTTGGTTGAGTATGAAAAAGCTGGCATCCCAATGGTATCTCCTACGAGTACCAGTACCACTTTATCAGGCAGCAACTTCTTCAGGACAGTGCCTTCTGACGCTGTATCTGGTAGAAAATTAGCTGACTATGCTTGGAATACTTTACGAATAGATAAAGTAGCAATTTTTTACAATCCCAAAAGTACCTACAGCAGTAGTTTACAGCAAGCATTTGAAGCAAATTTCAAACAGCCTGGAGGTATTGTTGTACGGTCAATTGACATGAGCAACCCAGCTTTCAAACCACAGGACGAAATTAAGGCACTTCAGGGCCAAGTCAATGCAATTGTTTTGTTACCAAATACGCAGTTTACTACTGTTGCCATTGCCTTGGCCGTAGCCAACAGTCAACTGCCAGCAGGACAGCAGATGAAGCTATTAGGTGGTGATGCTTTGTATACTTCAACAACTTTGACATCAGGGGGAAATGCTGTGGAAGGTTTAATTTTAGCTGTACCTTGGTTTGCTCAAACACCTTACGCACAAACAGCGGAAAAGAGATGGCTGGGACAGGTTAGCTGGCGCACTGCTACTAGCTTTGATGCAACTCAGGCTTTGATTAAAGCCCTGTCTAGCAGTCCTTCTCGATCGACAGTGCTTCAGAATCTCAAATCTATCAATATTTCGCCGGCTGAGACTTCAGGTTCGGTACTAATGTTTGAACAAACTGGCGATCGGCTTGGCGAACCAATTTTAGTTCAAACCACCAAAGGTAGCGGTGGTCCGTCAGGTACTCCATTTACTTTTAAACCCATTCAATAATAGGAGGTTGGGCAGTCTATGACATTACATACCAATCAACCTCCTTGGCGCTATGCAATTTTCCAGTTTTTTGCTGGCTTAACTGCATTGTTTCTACTCTTAGGATTGTTAACTACGCAGTTAGGTTGGTTTCCTCAGTTGGTTTCAGTTCAGATTGCCCTCGACCTCAGCGGTAGTACCTACCAGAACGACATTAAACTTTTTCGATCGCAGGGAAGTATTATGCAGCAAGAAATTGATGCTGTCAAAGCTTATGTAGACAAAAACGCTAGCTTGCCCAAACCCAACTTATTATCTCTATCTGGTTTTGCCGACAAAGTAGTGCCAATCACCTCCAATTTCTCTAGCAACAGAGACGAAATTTACCAAGCGATCGAGCGAGTTATTCAACCGTCTATCGCACAGCAGCTAGGGGGAGGAACCAACATTAGTTTAGCCGTAGAAAACGGATTATCTCAGTTAAATACCCAGAAAGCAAGATGCCAACAAATGTTAGTCATCACAGATGGAGTATTTGAGATTGACACTCAGAAAGTATCAGAAGCTAGTAAAAATGGCGTTAAATTAAACTTTTTAGTGGTCGGCCAACCCCTGACTTCAAAAATAGATACGTGGGCACGAAAAACAGGTGGTATAGCTTTTTCAGCTAGCCCAAGCAATATCTCGCAATTACTAGCAGGTCAGGTATTTAACCGATTCAATACCAGCCCATTAATTCCAATATTTCTGGGTTTGGCTTGGATGTCATTTATGTGGATGATGCTGCTGCCAATAGATAGGTTCCTTGAAAAATATCTAAGGATTCGTGTTGACATATCAGGTCAAATAGCCCTATTTAACGCTGCTTTTTGGACTTTGGCAACTCCGGCATTATTGTTACTAGCAGGATTAGTCAACCCGTTTCATCAGTGTTAGATTACGAAACTTAATTCCCAGAGCCAAATTTTTTAGAGTTAATTACTGATTTTGAGGACAATTTTATGCCAATTGCACAAGAAGAACTCCGAACAATTGTTCCTACACTGATTATTGGGGTAGGGGGTACAGGACTTGAAGTAATTGCCAGACTTCGCCGATTAGTAACTGAGTCCTATGGTAGCTTGGATAAATTGCCTATCCTTGGATTTCTCCACATTGATACAGATCAAAGCTACAAAATTTCCAATCCCGTAATGGCGGGGCCACCTCTAGAAGCATCTGAAAAGTATTGGTCGCGAGTCAAATTAGAAGATGCTGAAGAAATTACTAATTCTCCTAATAGCTATTCCTGGTTTCATGAATGGCTTCCCCCTGAACTCATCTCAAAGCCAGGCCTTTTAGCCAGTGAAGAAGGAGCAGGTCAGATTCGTGCTTGCGGTCGATTCTCTTTCTTTTTTAACCGTGACAGAATTCGAGAAAAGTGTGCAGAAGCAAGGCGCAGAATTCAGGGTCACGAGCAAACCATGATTGGAAATTACAATCTGACAGTTCAACCTAAACTCAATATCTTCGTAATTGGTTCCATCTCAGGCGGTACTGGTAGCGGAATGTTAATCGATTTGGGATACTCGCTGCGGGAATGGTTCAGAGGGGAAAATGGTTTAGAAACAACAGCAATTATTCCTTCTACCGATGCCTTTTCTGGCATCGCTTCGGGGTTGCGAATCAAAGAAAATGGTTATGCTGCTTTGATGGAGTTCAATTATTTCTCTGACACTAATACCACTTATAGTGTACTATATGGCCCCACGGAAAATTCCCGATTAGAAGAGCGCCGTCCTCCCTATGATTATACTTACATCGTCGGTACTAACAATGAGCTGGTGACGTTAAAGGCGGATACAGTTCGGGAGATGATGGCTCAGAATATCTTTCTAGACTTAGTTTCTGATTACTCGCCCTATAAGCGTTCAATTCGGGATAATACTAAGCGCCTAATCGGCGGAAGAAATGACCAACCAATCAACAACAAAGCCGAACCTTTGGGTCGCAGCTATCCCCTAAATTTTATGAGTTTCGGGATAGCTAGTATCGAAATTCCTATTCATCAAATTCGCAACTACCTATCTGCGTTATTAGCTGCTGACTTGTACAAATGGTGGCTAAATTCTGAAGTGCTACTACCTAGTGATATGGAACTAGATATTGAGCGAGAGTTGAAAGCGATTAAATTGCTAAATAGGGAGCTAAGAGCCGAGATTTTACTTGCTCAGGACGGTCGTCCCTATCAACAGATTATTCAGCAATGGTTGAAAAGTGTAACTGAAGAAATTATCAAGGAAAATCGGCTCCAGTGTACTTCCCAGTTGCCAAACCCTCCTTTTTTCGCAGAAGAAACAGGGAAAATTTTGGAGTTTATTGACGGCTATCTCCAACCGAAAGTGGAACAATACCGTTTGGATCATTTACGTAACGATCAAAAGAGACGAGGTGAGTTTATCCAGCGGATGTATAATAACGAGAATCAGTTCGTTAATTCTGCTGCTATCGCTCTCCAAGAAAAACTTTATTCCTATCTGGTAGACCGCGACCGAGGGCCTAATTTTCTTAAAGTTATGCTGGAGCTAATAGAATGTAATTTCAATACTCAAATCGAACAGTTAGAGCGGGAAGCTGAAAAAACGTGGGAAGTAGTCGAAAAAGTTGGACTTGATGAGTATGCTGCTGCACTCTCTAAAATTAATGAATTCCGCACTCGCTGGATGGCGACTAAACAAGACTGGATAAATAAGCAATGCGATGAAGCTTTCAAAGGTTTAGGAAAATCGCTGCAAGCTGGTTTAGAGCGGGAGTCCCGGCTAATTGCTGCTAAAGTTTTGCGTAGCCTTTTGGGTACTGTGAATCAATTGAAGAGTCAATTAAACCGCTGGATTATGCGTATGGAGCAATCAGAAGCTAAGTTTCGAGAGTATGCAAAACAAGAGGCAAACCAAGTAGATGCTCTTGAATTTGTTGGCTTGAAGCTATTTCAGCCACAGGAGCTAAACGAACTGTATGCCGACTTTATAGCAATTACTGGTGGCCGAGATGTGCTGTCCCAGCAAATGACTGAGCAAGTTTTGGCTCGCAGCAACCAGAGCAAGTTTTGGAGTCAATCACCCCATGCAGCGACTACATTTCGCTTGTTAGATGTACAAAAAATAGCGGAGGTTCAGTATTCAGAGTTGGAGGAAGTTGTAGATAAGACAACCGGGCGATTTATTAAGGAAGCGCCACCCCAAAGCAGGCTTTACTCGGATATGGATGCTTGCACTCGTTTTATGAAGTTGTATCCTGAAGAACGCGAACAGCAAACTCAGATTGAGTTGCTATTTAATCGCTCTAAACCTTTGGTACGTCTTGACAGAAATATACCCTTGGGCAGGTTTGATTACATTACTATTCCCCAAGCTGGCGTCATCGGTGGAGAGAATGCGAGCGAACCAGCAGCCCAGCGCCAAGTAAGAATTCTGCAAAGATATTTTACCGAAATTATTGGGTCTAAAGCCCCGTCCTTCTAGGACGGCTTTTTCTTAGTGAGCGACCGTATAAACTCTCT
>NZ_JAUBUN010000033.1:41501-86841 GCF_036702665.1 Microcoleus sp. Aus8_D2 | reverse complement strand
TTGGGTATAACAAACACACCCAAAAAATATTATTTGTGGACACAATTTGTGGAAAATGATATTAGTAGGGTTTTTGGAAGTGCAAGTCCTTAGATGATGCGGACTCGCATTCCTCACTACAAACCTTTTTTGTTCCGGGTAATTGACACTACGGGATATCAGGAATGAGAGTCAACCGTCATGGATGCGGACTCGCATTCCGAACATCGAACAGATTCCTGCTTCTGCTATGGTTTTTTGGGCTTAACTGTTCGCGGGATTTCGAGCCGAAATGTCGAACCTTTTTTGGGTTGACTTTCTGCGCTAATTGTGCCGTTCATCATCTCGACTAAATAGGCGCTAATTGCTAGTCCTAAACCTGTACCTGGATATTGCCGGGTTGTGGTTTGGTCGGCTTGATGGAATTTGTCGAAAATGTGGGCCAGCTCGGTTTTATTGATGCCGATTCCTGTGTCCCGAACGGCGATACTTAGCCGATCGCCCTCCAATTCCCCTACCTCAATGCAAATGCAGCCCTGATGCGTGAATTTAACCGCGTTGGAAATCAGATTGACCAATACCTGCCGCAGGCGCAACTTGTCATTAACTATCAATTGATCTTGCAAGCCCACGCAGACGCACATTGCCACATTCTTGTCGCTGGCTTGATTCCTAAATTCCAGGGCGGCATCCATGACTAAACGCGCTAAATCAAATTCTGCAATTTCTAATTCTGTGCGGCCGCTCTCAATTTTGGAGAGGTCGAGGATATCGTTAATCAGCACCAGCAGGTTTTTGCCGTTGTTTAAAATCCGCGCCACCATGTCTGTTTGCTGGCTCGTCAGCAGTTGTTTGTGCTGGCGCAGCAACAATTGGGAAAAGCCGATAATCGCATTCATCGGAGTTCGCAATTCGTGGGACATGGTAGCCAAAAATTGCGATTTTAACTTTGCTGCTTCTAGCAGTTGCAATTTTTGCTGTTGAATGCGCCGGCCCTGATTTTCCAGTTCTTCCTGCTGGCGAATTAGCAGCTCGTTTTGCAACTCTAAAAGCTGTTCCTGTTTTTTTAATTTTTCGATCGCCCGCGCGCTGTTAATCGCGATCGCAGCTTGTTTTCCCATCACCGCCAGCAGTTCCACCGAGCCCCTGTCAATGGCGGTGCTGTCTTTCTCGTTCCCGATCGCCAGCACGCCCAAACGCCCGGTTTCCCCGGACTCGATCGCCGCAGCACAGGCCGCCGCCGGCACCCCGCCGCCGGACTCTGAGCGCCACAGTTGCGACTCTCCCGTCGCAAACGCCCTCAGCAGTAAATTGTCTTGCACGTGCGGGGTGTGACCTGCACGTGCAAAGTTTGTCGCGCCTCCGACAGCGCTGAGTTTGAGCCCGCTGGAATCGCACTCTGGGAGCGCCACCAGACAAAACTCCGCTCCGGCGATCGCTTCCACAGTCGCGTCCGCTATTGCTTGCAACAGTTCGCACAAGTTACCCGCGCGCTGGCCCAACAGATTTGTAAACTGGTCGATCGCCTGCCACTCCCGTACTGCGTGCATTTTTGACAAATTTTCGCCTCTGGAGTTAGCTTTCGAGGGCGCTTCACGGCGCAAAAATGCTGGTTCGGCTATTGGCCCGGCTTGAGTTTGCACGATTTCCTCCATATCTGTGTAAGTTCCCACCCACTCCAAAACATCGCCACTCTCAGGGTTGGCGGGCGTTCCTCTGGCCAGGTTCCAGCGGTAAGTGCCGCCGCGCGCCTGGAGACGAAATTGTATTTCGTAACTTTGGGGCCCGCCAGCATCCGGGCGCGATCGCGCCAAAAGACCAGCACGGTCTTCTGGGTGGACGTGGGCCAGATAGCCGAAACCCAAACCTGCTGATGCTGGTACTCCCGTGTACTCCTCCCAGCGCTGCCCTAAATAAGTCACCCAGCCGCTGGCATTTGCTTTCCAAACTATGTGAGGAATTGCCGACCACAGGCGATCGTCCTGAGTTGCGCGATCGGCAACTTGTTGTTGGGGGGATGTTATTTCTGATGGCTTGTGTAATATTTCCGTCTCGGAACAGTCCGAGCGCAAAGAGTTATTGGCGTGATACTGAGTCATAACTGGTTTTATAAATAAGCATTGAACTATAGCCCTAACACCGACTAAAGAAGGAGTCCTGCTAGCTTTATAGATTTTGACGGCCAATGTGCATCAAAAGTTTTTATACTTTAAACTTACCCAGGTACTGCTATATTTACCTCTATCAAGGGGCGGACAATGGGATAAATCATGTAAACTGTTATAACATTGAGAGCTTACCAGTCCCGATCGCACTTTCCTAGCGTTCTCCGCAAAATAAGTTAAAAATTAACTTGCAATCTTGGCGGCTTCATGAGTATGCTGGAAAAAGATGTGCGGGCTGTCAAACCCTAAATCAGGACACATTCTCAAAATAACTCAGCTTAGCTGAGTTAGTTGACGATATTTTAAAAGTTTAGCGGACTATTGGAAGAAAGATGAGTAAAATTCGCGTTGCATTGATAGAAGACCACGACCTGACAAGAGTCGGCATCCGCACAGCTTTACAACAGCGTGACACCATCGAAGTTGTCGGCGATGCAGCTAACGCCACAGACGGTTTGAAACTGCTTCAGTCTACCAAACCTGACGTGGCAATTGTAGATATTGGCTTGCCAGATTTTGACGGCATTGAACTGACACAAAAGTTCAAAAAATCGATATTAGCGGAGTCCGATCCGGATACCAAAGTTTTGATTCTGACTTTCCAGGACAACGAAGAAGAAGTTCTGGCAGCTTTTGCCGCCGGAGCTGACTCTTACTGCATGAAAGATATCAGCTTCGATCAGTTGCTAGATGTAGTAAAAGTAACTCACGAAGGTAACTCTTGGATCGATCCGGCGATCGCTCGCATCGTTCTGAAACAAGCTCGCACTAAGGAGCCTGCTCCCGAAGAACCCAAGCCTGAGGGCAAAAGAGTCACAATTAAGGCTGCCGAACCAGAGTTCAGTCACATCATTGAAACTTACCCTTTAACCGAGCGGGAGTTAGAAGTTTTGGAACTGATCGTGCAGGGTTACAGCAATGCTGCGATCGCCGAAAAGCTGTACATTACTGTCGGTACAGTCAAGACTCACGTCCGCAATATTCTGAACAAGCTGTGCGCTGATGACCGAACTCAGGCTGCTGTTCTCGCCCTCCGTTCTGGCTTGGTTGGGTAAAGCCTCACCAGCCGGTAAAAGCAAGTGAAAAGTAGGGTGCGGAGTCCGCACCTTACGACCTCAAGAATAGGGTACACAATCGCACCCGGCGACCGAAAATTTAGGGTGCAAAATACACACCTTACTGCCGAAATTTAGGGCAAAATTCACAGTAGCAGCCGAATATTTTAAAGTATAAACAAGCTAGATTTTTATTCCGCATCTATCCCAGTGTAGATATTTATAACACAAGTTTAAAACAGAACTCTACCTTAAGATAGATACAAAATAACGATCCAGTTTCTAATACTGAGGGTTGAGCCAGAAGAAGTTAGATAAATTTCCGATCGCACTCCCGATATGGCACGATGTCACTTCATGAAATGTGCAGAGCCTGCCAGATACTCATACTTTTAGGAATAGTGAAGAACTTACAGAAATTATATCCGCAGAGTGATGCCTGAGTTCGCTTTCATTTGCGAGATTAAAAGTATCTACTGCTACTGAAAAATCTTAAAAAGAGGGATTATGAGCGCTCCAATTGAATTCCAGTTATTTGCTCCATACAACAAAGGAGCTGCCTTGATGGGGTGTTTTTCTAATTGGGAAGAAATTCCCATGGAAAAGGACGAAGCAGGTTATTTCCGCACGCGAGTTGACTTGGAGGATGGCGTTTATCAATACAAATTTCGCGTGCAATCGAAAAGCTGGTTTCTGGAAGCAGATCAGTGGGTAGATGTGGTAGATCCATACGCGACTGATATCGACGATCCCACTCAAAACGGCGTGGTTAGAATCAAAGATGGCGATCGCATTGTCGATACCTACGTGTGGCAACACGATGACAAACCCCTGCCTGCCGATCGAGAATTAGTAATATACGAAATGCACGTTGCCGACTTTTCCGGTGGCGAAGCCGATCCCCTCGCCCGCGGCAAATACGAGCACGTCGTCGAAAAACTCGATTATCTAGTCGAACTCGGCGTTAACGCGATCGAACTCATGCCCCTCAAAGAATACCCAGGCGACTACAGTTGGGGCTACAACCCCCGCTACTTCTTCGCTGCGGAGTCCAGCTACGGCACCACCGCACAACTCAAAAACCTGATAGACGAGTGTCACGGGCGCGGGATTCGCGTCATCATCGACGGGATTTACAACCACTCCGAATCATCCAGCCCCCTCACCCAAATCGATCACGATTATTGGTACCACCACGCCCCCCGCGATCCAGACAACAATTGGGGCCCAGAATTCAACTACGAATTTTACGACGACAACTTAGGAACTTACCCGGCGCGCAAATTTATCGGCGATACAGTTCGCTATTGGATTCAAGAATACCATCTCGACGGCATTCGTTTCGACGCAGCGCGACAAATTGCTAACTACGATTTCATGCACTGGATAGTTGAAGAAGCCAAAAATGCCGCCGGCCCAAAACCCTTTTACACCGTTGCCGAATACATTCCCGAAACTACTAGCATTACCAATCTAGACGGCCCGATGGACGGCTGCTGGCACGACAGTTTCTATCACTGCATTGTCGAACATATCTGCGGCGATACCTTTGATTTAGAGCGGCTCAAAGACGTAATCGACTGCAAGCGCCAAGGTTTCTTGGGTGCTACAAATGTAGTCAATTATTTGAGCAATCACGATCACGATCGCGTGATGGCCGAATTGGGCGATCGCACAATTTTGGATGAAGCAGCATTCAAGCGGGTGAAGTTGGGATCTGTGTTGTTAATGACCGCAGTTGGCGTACCGCTGATTTGGATGGGCGAAGAATTTGGCGAATACAAAGCCAAAACAATCGAGCAAGCAAAAATTGACTGGACGCTGCTAGGAAATGACATGAATAAAGGTTTGTGGGAATACTACAAAGGCTTGATTCACCTGCGCAAAAACAACCAAGCACTTTACACCGAAAACATCGACTTTTTCCACGAAGATCCCGACTCGAAAGTGTTTGCTTACACTCGCTGGAATGATGAAGGCTCGCGAGTTGTTGTAGTCGCAAATATGTCGGAAAATTATCTAGCGGGTTACAGCGTTCCCCACTTCCCGGCCAATGGAACTTGGCACGAATGGACGGGTAATTATGATGTGGAATCGGGCGATGATAATATTATGATTGACTTGCCGGAATACGAAGCCAAAGTGTTTGTTTGGCAGTAACCAGTCTTGTGATATCCGCTAGAACGACTATGGAATAGGTTCGTAGTGAGGACTTTAGTCCTGATTTCTGCGGACTAAAGTCCGAACGATCAAACCTGATAAAACTTGCGTTGCATTGGGGTTAATTTTTAGTTAGGTACGTTGTTGCGCTTGGGCGCTCTCTTGTATATGAAAGAGCGCCCAAGCGCAACAACATACCTTTATTTGATGTTAGTTGCGAGGGATTTTCTTTCTGAGATGCACCCCAATACGCTTCAATTAACCGTTTTTTTGTCATTGCGAGCGATCGAGCGAAGCAATCGCCTAGACTATGACACTTCTTGATTAAGGCAGGGGTAGTCAGAAACCGGGTTTTTTGCGAAAATACTTGATTCCAACTCCCAGATATTATGAAAACCCGGTTTCTTGGGCGATGAGTCAACTTGGGTTAACAATCTAATGACTTTGCACGCATATTAATCAATTGAGCGGCATCATAGTCTTTGCGATTGCTTCGCTCGATCGCTCGCAATGACATTAGGATTAAATCAATTGAGCGGCATCATAGTCTTTGCGATTGCTTCGCTCGATCGCTCGCAATGACATTATGGTTAACCTAAGCGTATTGAGATGCACCCTACGGCTACTTCTGGTTGTTAATGTAAACTACATATTGTACTCAGTTTATTTTCTAGATACAATTGGGTGGCCGCCGCCGCCGGTATGGGTTTGCTAAAGAAGTAACCCTGACCCATATCGCATTGCAGGGATTGCAAAAATGCCAACTGTTCTGCTGTTTCCACTCCCTCAGCAATCACCCGTAAATTCAAGCCCTGTCCCAGGGCGATCGCCACTTTCACAATCGTAGCACCGCTGTTGCCGTTGAGCAAATCTGCCACGAAGGATTTGTCTATTTTTAAATTATTCAGTGGCAAGTTTTTCAGAGACCACAGCGAAGAATAACCGGTGCCAAAATCGTCTAGAGAAATATGAATGCCCATTTGCTGCAACTGCTGCAATACCGATACCGTAAAATTCACATCTGTCATGGCAACTGTCTCAGTAATTTCTATTTCTAAATACTCGGGATTTAACTCAGTTTCTGACAAGATTTCAGCGATGGTTTGTACCGTGTTAGCGTGCAGAAACTGGCGGGCTGATAAATTCACAGCTACCCGTACCGGAGGCAATCCTAATAACTGCCACTCTCGATTTTGCAAGCAAGCTGTCCGCAGCACCCATTCATCTATTTGGCAGATTAATCCTGTTTCTTCAGCTAAGGGAATAAATCGATCTGGAGGAATTAAACCGCGTTCGGGATGCTGCCAGCGAATCAGAGCTTCCATGCCGACTATTTGGCAGGTATTTAAGTTTATTTGCGGTTGATAGTGCAGCACAAACTCGGATTGTTTCAGAGCTTTGTAAAGATAATTTTCTAAGTTAAGTTCCTCGGAGACTTGATTTCCGATCGCCCGCGTGTAAAACTGATAATTATTCCGACCTCTCTGTTTAGCTTTGTACATCGCAGCATCAGCATTTTTCAGCAAAGTTTCTGCATCTTCTCCATCGTAAGGAGCCAAGGCAATTCCCAAGCTAGCCTTAATATAAAGTTCCCGACCGTCAAAATCAAAGGGACTGCTTAAACTTTGGATAATTAGCTGGCACACCTTAGTTGCGTCCTCAGGGCAGTTGATATTGTACAGCAGCACAGTAAATTCATCACCGCCCCAACGGGCGAGCGAATCTCCCACGCGCAAACAGCTAGTCAAACGCCGTGATACAGCTTGCAGCAACTGGTCGCCCACTGGGTGGCCGAGGGTATCGTTAACATTTTTAAATCTGTCTAAATCTAGAAATATCACCGCCAACATTTCTGCATTCTGGTGAGCGTTAGCTAAAGCTAAAGACAGCCTTTCATTAAACAGCAATCTATTCGCTAAACCTGTTAATGGGTCGTGGGAAGCTTGATGTCGCATCATCGCCTCGACGCGCCTCTGCATGGCAGCCATGTACAGGTGAGTTCCTAAAGATTTTGCTAGCTTCTGTTCGTCGCTTGTCCACTTTTGAGCTTCGCCGGTTTTGATTTCTTTCCAAGCTGCAAAGGACTGTCGGGGACGATCGCTCCGGGCGTCGGAACTGCAACGGCCAGCCCACCAAATTTCGGTTTCTACGGCGCTGCGAAAAACGGTGAGACAGCCGATGCACTGTTGGCGGTATTGCAGCGGTACTGCCAAAAATGACAGAATAGAAGCTTGGGAAAAATTTGCAGATAAAGATTGGAGTTGAGGTTCATCAGAAATATCGGAAATTGCGTACAAGTGCGGGACGATAAAATTAGAAATATTTGTATCAATTGAACTGTAATGCTCGGAATATAGATTTTGAAAAATACCTAATTGGCTGGTAAGATTGGCAGCTTTTGGCTCCTCTTGGTTGGCAAACCCCATGATCTGCTGCCAAAAATCGCTGAGTTCGAGATTGGTGTCTGGGGGCTGCGGCCCGCAGGTATAAAGTTTAGCAGGCCGATCGCCAAATTCAGCAGCAATGTACAATCGCCCTCCCGAACCGTGCAAATGCTTGACAGTTTGTTCGAGAACTGCTTGCCGAATTTCGCTGAGTTCCAGAGGAGAGTGCAGCAAACTGCTAATTTGGTTGACAATGGCTTCGTCGCGCGCTTGCTGTCGGGCTTGAGTGAGGAGAAAAGATTGGGCGATCGCAATTGAAAGCTGATCCACAAGCAACTGCACCATGTTCAATTGTCGATCGCTAAACCGTTTCGGTTGCCTGTGGTGAGACACCAACAGCCCCCAAAGCTGATTTTGATGCAAAATCGGCACCGCCAGAGAAGAAAGCGCCCCCATCGCCTTCAGATATTCTGCGTGACAGGGGTCTACAGGACAATAGCGAATATCTTCAACTGCTAAAGTTTTGCCGGTTTCGGGACAATCTAAGCGATTAATTGTTTGATGCTGCAATTCCACATCTACAATCACTCGCTGCCGCGCTTTGACAAACATTTCGCGGGAACTATTGGGAATGTCGCTGGCTGGAAAGCGCAAACCAAGCAGAGATGGCAAGTTATAGCCGTCGATCGACTCAGCAATCACCTCGCCGCTACCGTCTGCATCAAAGTGATAAACTTTTACCCGATCGCTTCCTAAAAAGCTGCGGATTTCTAGCGCCGTTGTCGTCAAAATCTCTTGCAGTTCTAAAGAGTTGCGGATGCGATGGGTAATTCGATTGAGTAAAATCTCTTGTTTTAAATTAGCTCTTGACGTTTGTCTAACTTTTCTGCGGGCCATCCCTTTTAATCTCCAGGGCAATTGACAGCATTTTTGCGAGCCACCGTGTTAACTCGCCCTGTACTATAGATTACAACACTTTCGCTGCGTTTGTGGGATTTACTCAACCCTCGGACAGAGAAACCCAGTTTTTAGGAATATTTCTGGTTTTTCCACAAATTTTGTGTAGTAACCGGGTTTCTTAAAAGACTTTTACGCGGACTAAAGTCCTCACTACAAACGAATAAAGAAACCGGGTCGATCGCACAAGCTTCTCACTTAGAGTGCAGAATGCTTGAAGAGTCCACCCGGTCGCTCAGTATTTATACTGGGAAATATCCCGTTAAGCCGACTCCCAAATTTCCCGAATTCTGTCGGGTAAAAAGCCAGCTATTTCCTGAATTCGCTCCTGGGACAACTCATCCTTCGTTGCTGAAAATACAGCGGCGATCGCAGTTTCTGCTTTTACTCCCGCAGGAAGCGCACCTTCTAGTTCCACCCTCCGTGCAAACAAATTGCCATCGATCCCCAAAGGTGCAGGCCCGCGCAAAGGCTGACGCACCCGGCTGAGCAATCCTACCAGCGGATTCGTATCTTTCCAGAGGTCGGCTATTTCTGTTTGCAGGGTTTTGTCGTCCGTCGGTAAAACTTCTTTGTGCAGTTCGGCTTCCACGCGATCGCTGGCTTCTGTTGTCATCACATCGCGCATGATGCGATACACCACTTCGGTAATGTCCCGGGCATCAAAGATATCCTCCAAGTGACCCTTTACCATCACTTTTTCCAAAAATGGCATATCCTTAGTGGCGATCGGAACTGCTGACCCTTCTTGATGCAGAGACTTAGGAGGATTCGTCTCCATTTTCTGCAACAGTTTGCGGCCTTTTTCGGTTAAATCAGCTTCTTGAAATGCCACTAAAGGCGGCAATAACTCAGTGCCTCCGTAAGGCTCTCCGCTAAACTCCGCTTTGATAAATTCCCTTTGGTTGAGGTAGTCCAAGTGCCCGAGCAATTCAGCTTCTGCCACATCTCGACCGACATACTCTTCGGCTGCATTCCTAATTTCCGACTCTCCCCTGCTACCGTTGCCAGTGGCAATCTGTTTGAGCAAGATGTAAGTTAAGTCGTCTCTGATTGCAATTGTCATCAACATCTCCTAGGTTAATATCTGGTAAAGGGTCAGTAAAAAATGATATTTTTACTGGTTCAAGTGGCGATCGTAATTACTACTTAAAAACATTGAAGTCTAAACCAGAGAAACAAGTATCTCTCAGCAGGTGGAAGTTGTTAAATTTATGTGCGTTATCGAATATTCCCTTAGGTAGATACACGGAGGATATCTGTAGTGTAGTTTTGAGAGAATTATCGAAAACCGCCGCCACTCTTCAAAGCAAAAATTAAGCTAGGAAAGTTTATTAGCAAGATTTTTCCTGGTTATCGCCGCTTGTTGTCAAGGCTAACGCAACCGTAGGGCGTAAGTTGGCAATTTGCGCGGGGCTCGGTAAAATTATGGAGATACTGTGGGAGCGCTCGACTGGTGGAGTCTTTGCCAGAACTTGCAGCGATATTGTACAATCTGGCTAGACTGAAGACTGGCCATCTGAGAGCTACAAATACGAGCCAATCTGTTTCAAGTGCCGCAGCGCCACTTGAAGAATGCCTCGGGTACAATTTTTACGATCGTTTTTCGATCTGGATTTATGAATTACCCTGCTTGGAATCAGCATTTGGAATCTTCTTTAAATATGGGTCAACCGGCGGTTGACAAGCGTCCTATCGTGTTGGCTGTAGACGACAATCACGATAACTTAGAGCTGCTGACGCAAATACTCGATTTATTCGGCTGCGAGTGCGTGGGAGCCGCGGACGGATACAGCGCTCTTTCGACAGCAGTCTCGCGCTGTCCCGACCTAATCGTACTCGACATTTGTCTGCCCGATATAGACGGTATAGAATTAGTAAAACGGATCAGAGAAAACCCGGATCTGGTACATATTCCGATCGTGGCCGTCACAGCACTAGCAAAAACCGAAGACCGCGATCGGATTCTCGAAGCAGGCTGCGTTGCATACCTTTCTAAACCTTTCAACATCAAGGATTTAGAACAAATTATCAGCCAACACCTCAAGCATCAGGCGTCTCTGGTTGAGTTTTAGATTTAGAACTCGCATCGCGAACTTTCGGTGCAGACTCCAAAATGGCGATCGTTCCGGTGCGGCCAGTCTCCAAAGTCGCATCGGTGAGCAAATCAGTCACTCCCACACCCAAAACCTCTTTGATTAAGTCTTTCAGTGGCAATTCCAAAACTGACTCTAATTGCGATCGCACCTGGGAAGCCAAATCTCCGTGACCGTTCTGATCCAGCAATTTTTCTGGTTGAGTAATCGCATTTTCGATCACAATTATTAATTTGTTATCCAAAAGATTGCAGAGCGCCTGACTCGTTTGATGTCCGAGTAGAGAGCGATACAAAGCTTGAATACCCTGCGCCAGACTCCGTTCTAATTTGCCGCGAGTAGGTACTAAATTTTCCCCGGTCATATTTTTATGTACAGCAAGATAACTCAAAAAAACAGTTAACGGTTATATCAATTTAATGTGAAGGTGCACATATCTCGATCCCCCTCGCATCCCCCGAATCGTTGCGGGGACTTTGAGAAGAATCTTGTCCCACCCCCTACTCCCCTTATTAAGGGGGGTTAGGGGGGATCGGATTCTGGAGCATCCTCATAAAAAATTGGTATTAACAGTTAACAAGTTAACCGTTAACTGTTCCTAACAACCGTCGCGCTAGCCGACAGTAACTTGATTGGTTTCCACCCCAGTTGCACCCTTAACACCTTTAGCAATTGTCACCAACGTGCTGACAATTTCTTGACTGGGAACCGTACCTTTGAGAACCACCGTAGTGCCGTGTTGAGCCACATAAACAGTGTCAATGTCCGCCACATCAGGATTTGCATCAAAGGCCTGAGCCACCCGTTTAGCTAAACCGCTTTGATCGTATTCTCCATTCAATCCCATGCGTTCCGGCGGGATTGTTTGAGTCGCAGTCGCAGCAGGTTGAGCTTGAGCTTGAGGTGCAGCGACAGGTGCTTGGTAAGCAGGAGCTTCCACATTGTCGTGATTTTCCAATTTTTCTAAACCAAACAGTCTTTTGAGCCAGCCCATAGAATTTATCCTCTCACAATGTTTTTGTTAATTGACATTTGGCACGGCGCCGTACAATTCTTATGCTCAATACCAGGAATTGCGATCGCCATCCAGGACGCAGACACTCTCGTTGTGACAGCCATCAGGCTCGGTAGAAAAACCCGGTCGATCGAGTTGTATGCGCCAGTCATAAATACAATTTAGTCTTCTACAACTTCGCCGATCATCTGCCTGGAGACATAATTATCCCGAACTCAAATAAATACCTGAGCTGACCATTCAGGCAAATCAAACTTAAAGTCTTCTTCCCCAACTTCTACAATTTTGTTGTACATCCACTCGTGCCAAGTTCCGGTATCGGGAAAGTTAGGAATGCAGTAATCAGATAGATAAGTGTCAGAAAAATTGGCCACCACTACTATTCGCGAACCCTCATCGCTCCAGCGATAGTAAGCGAGCACTTTTGCTTCGGCATTTTCGTGGAGAAATTCAATATTTTCGGTGTAAAGTGCCGGAAAATTTGTCCGCAATCGAATCAGGTGTTTGTAGTATTCCAACAAATCACGATTCTGTTGATTGTTCAACAAAGACCATTGCAATTTATTCGGCTGGTTGGGAGTTTGGCAAGTGGATTGTCCGAACTCTTCGCCCATCCACAGCATCGGTATTCCCACTGCTGTAATTAACAAAACCGCTGCCAATTTAGCGCGTTTAAAAGCAGCTTCGGGGTCGAGATTTTCAAAGCTAGATTCTGCCAGCAAGTGGTTGCGGTCGTGACTGGCTAAATAATTGATAACATTAGTTGTGTGTTGATAGCCTTGTTGTGTGGCATCCAGAACTTGCTTGAGCTTTTCGATATCGAAACTATTCCCCGCCAGATTTTCGAGGGCAAAAATCCGAAAACTTTCGCGCCAGCAAGCGTCCATCGGCCCGTCCGCCGCCACCAGTTCGGGAAGTTCGGGAATGTGTTCTGCGATGTTGTAAAATGGCTTGTCGCCGGCAGTTTTTCTCGCTTCGGCAGTTATCCAGTGCAAGAAATCTCTATTTTCCAACTGCCGCACTGCGTCGTAGCGAATGCCGTCGATCTGATATTCTTGAATCCAGAAATTAACCACATCGCCGATGAATTGCCAAGCCGGACGAATGCCGAGTTTGGCGTCGAAGTTTTCGTAATTAAACTCCGGGCCCCAGTAGTTAGCGGGATCTTCGGGATAATGTTTGTCCTGGTAGTACCAATAATTGCGATCGATTAGCAATAAGGGACATTCTTCGTCGCAGTGGTTGTAAATGCCATCCAAGATGACTCGGATGCCCCGTCTGTGGCACTCGTCAACCAATTTCTTCAAATCTGCGGTTGTACCGTAGCTGGACTCTACGGCGAAGAAATCGCGGACTTTGTAGCCCCAGCTATAATCACCGGGATATTCATTAACAGGCATTAGTTCGATCGCATTTATCCCCAAATCACCGAGATCATCTAATTTCGCGATTACCTGCTGAAACTTACTGCTGCGATCGGAACCATCGGCGCCACAAAAATCAGCAACGTGCAGTTCGTAAATCACTAATTCTTCATTTTCGGGAAGTTCCGTGTCGTCGTGTTCCCAAACATAAGTATCAATAATTCGCTCTCCGGCTTTGATACGAACTGCACTGGTATGAGTAGTGCGATCGATCTCAGTAGCGTAGGGGTCATTAACTTCTACCCATTCGTCCGGTTCAACACAGGGACTTTGCGACTGAACTCGGAACTTATATTGATAAATACCGTCTGCGAGCTGAATTTGAGTGCGAAAATAACCTCTCTCATCTTTTTCTAAGGGAATTTCTTCCCATTGGGAAAATGAGCCGAGCAGTGTAGCTGCTTTGTTGTTGGGAGCGAAGAGTTTGAATTCAATTGCAGCACTCATGAATACTTGGCTGGCAGAACTTATAAGTGGGATTAGTATTCATTTTTACAATTTTGCCAATCTGTCGCCATCGTTCTTAAGAGTTAAATTGTAACTCTAATGTTGTAAGGTGCTGGGGTCGCACCCTATCAAAATCCTTTGTCTCTCTCGTTTGCATCCCAGTCTCGATCCCCCCTAGCCCCCCTTAAGAAGGGGGGGGACAAGAGTGTTTCCGATCCCCCCCTTTTTAAGGGGGGTTAGGGGGGATCAGCGGGCCTAACACCAGCAACCTACCGATTGAGTCAGGTGCACACAAGCAAAGCACTCGGAGACCTGATTTCAATCAAAATTGTAGCTAAAGTAACTAAAAAATATCAGACGTTATTTATGAAAATTAATTTAACTTTTGATAACTAGATAAATCGCGCTGGAAGATTAATATTTGTAACCAAAGGAACATTTTTTAGCTGACAGAGCTAATACCGTAGAAAGATGTCATTTTAGGCGGAAAGGGCGAGGATGAGCTTGTAGTTATCAAGTAAGGGAAACCAGAAAGATAAATACTTTATTCAACTGGATTCTCGGGCGATCGCCTTTAAGTCAAGTTTGAGCGGATCAGAGCAATGATTATTTTTGCTTATACATTGGGAGCACTTGTTTGTTAGTCAAAGACTGGGAAACTTTGCAGAACCAAAATCAGCTTAAACGACTGCTGCTACCTCAGTAATTGGTAATTGGTGAAAATTTCATCCGTCCCTGTTACCTGTTAGATCTTCCGAGCAGCGGCTAAGATGGCTCTAAAAGTTTAATGTGGGATGTTGACGAATTACCGTTACTGTAAAAACTCTGGAGTGTTAAAAATGCTAAAACAAATGTGTTGGTTGCCCAGATTGGGAGGCAATGGAGAAACGATATTGCACCTCCGCACCGAAGCCCGTCAAGCGTGGCGGCCTTATACAGCTTTTCCGCAGTTCGCGGTCTCGGACTACCTGGAACCGGGCGGTTCTAAGGGATGGGCAACTTTTCAGAAGCTGATAACTCAAGGGTGGAATTTAGTATCGACTGAAGATGGGCAGCAGTCGTTCTTTGACCAACAAAAAAGTGCTTGAGGAAGCAGAAACCGCAGGCAGAAAAGAAGAGGTAAAATCCTCTTCTTTTTTTAGTATTTGGGACGAATAAACTACTATAAGTTCGTAGTGCGTCCTGGCGTCCGCAAAAAGCTGCGGACGCCAGGACGCACTACAAACCTTTTATGATAGTTCGTTTCGCCCTTTCTGACTTTCTGACTATGCTGGTATTGCTACCTTATCCAACACCGGCTGGCGAGTTTTCAAATTAAACCGATAGCCGTGGGGGAGGATGTGCAACTTGGCCCCGCAAAGCGCCAAAGCCTCATCCTTCAACAGTCCATCCATATTGTCGTGGAGTTTTTCCGACTCGTCGATGACAGTCACAGCCCCTTGGCCAATGACTGCAACCTCGTCACCGCTGACTAAAATAGCTGTATTTTCGTCAATCCCAAATCCCAACACGGCTGGTTGCAGCAAGAGTGCGGCAACTAAGCGTCCCAAACGGCCTCGCTGGGCGAAATGCTGGTCGATGACAATTCCCGGCAGGAAACCCATTCCTGGGCCCATTGCTACCACGTCAACGCGAGGATTTGTCTCCGAGTCTCCTTCAATAATCATCATGTCTGGCATCATCGCCGCGCCTGCACTGGTGCCGCCCACGATCGCCCCTTCCGAGTAGCGTTTGTGCATAGCTGCGTCGAGTTTGGTATCTTTCAAGCAGCTAATAATCCGCGCTTGCTCTCCGCCGGTAAAGAATATGCCTGTCGCTTGTTCGATCGCTTCTAAATAATCTGGATTGTCAGCATCTTCGGGTTTCTGGGTATCAACCACTCGCACATCTTCAGCGCCCAGCCGTTCAAACACTCTGATGTAATTATCTCCGACTTCTCCCGGCAGACTTGTCGCAGCCGTCATCACTACAATGCGGGCTTTAGTGCCTCCAGCGCACCGCAAGAATTCCCGCAGAATTTTGCAGTCCCCGTCTTTGTCTTCAGCGCCGCCAATAATTAGCAACTTTCCCTGATTTTCGCTGCCAGCCATACGATCTGCACTCTTAATGGATTATATTTCAATAAAACATAACATTTTTGTCCCTAAAACTACCAAAAGGTAGAGATTGATACAGAAAAACTATCTGATTTTGATGTGTCTTGGATGCACGCAACTCAAGCGTTCCGGTTGTTTTACTCGAATTCCTGGCTGTAACGCTAAGTAGAAGGAAGAACGAAGAAGGGCCTTCGGCTTCGGTCAGGATAAAAAGAAGAGATACACAGCCAACCTTTTAGCGATCGGGATTTTACGTTGAATTGGGTAGATGTACTTATTTTTGATAAAAAAACGAACCCCTCCTCACACCATGGAGGAGGGGTCAAAAAATGAGTTTATATTACAGGACTTAGGCGTGCGACGTGTTTAACCCGGTTTCTAACTGGAGACTTAACCCATAAACCTCTGATTTTTCCGATCGACCGGGTTGATGAGCGCAACTTATAGATTAGTCCGATCGCGAGTTAGTGCGATCGATCGATCAAATTGCTCAACACTGTACGCGCCCGTTCCAAAGGCAGGTGTCTGGGTTTGCCGTTCCAGACAATCTGATATTCGTTGCTGTGTTGACCGTCGCCGTAGCCAGAAATCAGCTTCAGGTGAAATGCTTCCTCAGCTAATTGATGAACTTGATCCCTGAGAGCAGTTTGTGCAATCTTCATAATTTGCTGCCTCTTAAATCCTTTTTCACAGTCATAGCCAATTTTAATCGGCCGTGTACCCCTCAAAAGTTATAGCTTTTTTTGATTAGTCATTAGTCATTAGTCATTAGTCATTAGTCATTAGTCATTAGTTTTGGGCATGGGGAATTGGGCATGGGGAATTGGGCATGGGGAATTGGGAATTGGGCATGGGGAATTGGGCATGGGGAATTGGGAATTGGGAATTGGGGATGGGAATGGGGAATTCTCTCCCTCTCCCTCTCTCTCCCTCTCTCTCCCTCTCTCCCCCTCTCCCATTCTCCCTCTCTTCCCCTCTCCCATTCTCCCCCTCTCCATTCTCCCTCTCTCCCATTCTTCCCCTCTCCCTCTAGGCCTCTGCAATATCTATGCCCGCAGGTAGTATCTAAGGCGCCGACAAGAGAGCTAGTGTGACAAGTTAGCTAAAAGGAGGTTAGATAATGCTGCAAGAAAAAAATACCGATACAGCCCGGGTCAATGCTCGAAAAACCGATGTTTTTGATATTTTCAACTTCAAACACTATATGGGGCCGAACCCTTATTTAGAAACAGCGGCTTTAGTTTTCGATTTTGCGGTGACGGATGCGATCGCACCACAGCCGATCGCACATTACCAGGAAATTATCGGCGATCGCTACCCGCAACTGCTGCACGAAACCTTCACCAACCACGCCCAACTGTTCGGCCGCACCGCCTCAGAAGTAGCCAAACTCGACATGGGGTTGCACTTCCAACACTGGAACGTCAAACCATTTTCTCACTTTAGCAGAATCAGCATCGAAGCAATTCACGCCCGCAGCGCCAGAGCCGTAGTTTACGCTGTTTGGGATTGGTTTGAAGCCATCAATCAAAATCAAGATTTCCCCTTAGCAGCACAAATCGGCGCCCTGCAAAATATGTTCCGGCAGTCGGTTTACGGAGGCCCGACAGTTTATTCATTAATGCGATCGGCATCCCAAAAAGGCATTCCCGCATTTTATTTGTGGGATGAAGGATTGATGCAATACGGTTACGGTAAAAAACTGGTGCGCGGCTCGGCCACAACCTTTGATTCTGACAGCCATTTAGACTCAGATTTTACCACGCGCAAAGACGATTGTAAAGCTTTTCTCGCTACCTTAGGCTTTCCAGTTCCCAAAGGCGATATTGTCTCCACCGAAAACGGAGCTTTGGCAGTTGCGAGAGAAATTGGCTACCCAGTTGCTATTAAACCCGTAGTCGGTCATAAGGGAATTGGCGTCACCGCAGATGTCCGAGATGCTGAGGAATTGCAGGCGGCTTTTAAAAGAGCAGTTAACGCAATTCCAGAAACATCGCCCGTGCGAGTTATTGTGGAAAACAGTATCAAAGGAGCGGATTTTAGGCTGCTGTGCGTAGACGGCAAATTCGTTTCTGCAACTGAACGGCGGCCGGCTTGGGTAACAGGAGACGGCGAATTAACAATTCGCGAATTGATCCGCCGCGAAAACCGCAAACCTGAACGTTTGGACACGCCAACTTCGGCGATGAGCAAAATTCAGTCCGACGAAGCGATGGAAATGTATCTGGAAGAACAAGGGCTGTCATTGGATAGTGTCTTGGAGGGCGATCGCACTGTGTCTCTGCGCAAAGTCGCCAATCTTTCCGCAGGCGGCGTGAGCATTGATGCTACCCGCACCATTCACCCGGATAACATTGTTTTAGCTCAAGATATCGCCCTGCATTTTCGGTTAACTTGTTTGGGGATTGATGTCGTCACAGAAACTCTCGCCAAATCTTGGAAAACCGGGAATTTTGGGATTCTCGAAATCAATGCCGCGCCGGGAATTTTTATGCACCTCAATCCGGCTGTCGGAGAAGGGGTTGATGTGCCTTCGCATATTATCGATACTTTCTTTGAATCGGGAAAGTCTGCCAGAATTCCGATAATTACGTTCAACAGAATTTCGGTGCACGAACTGCAAGAAACCATCGATCGCATTTTGTTGCAGCATCCCGATTGGACAATCGGCGCTGTTTGTCGCGGTGGACTTTTTGTCAATCGTTCGGAAAAGGTGTTGAATAAAAATTACAATCTTAACGTGCAAACTTTGCTGCGGAATCCGAAGCTCGATTTGTTGATTGCTGAATATCCCGAAAATGTTTTGGAAGCTGAGGGAATGTTTTATCAGGGCAGCAATATGGTGGTGCTGGACAATCCGGGGGAAACAGAGATGATTTTGCTCAGGGAAAGCACTGATGATGATACCGTGGTGGTGCGGGAAGGCAATAGTATTTCTATCCGCCGCCAAGGTTTAATCGAACAGTACAGTCTGGAGGATGGGGAACCGTTTACTCGGGTGTATTTGAAGGAAATTGGGACTGTTTTGTAAGGTGAAAATTGCTACTTGAGTAAGGTGTGGGTTGCCCGCCCTTAAATCAACACGAAGGTGCGAATTGTTACTGGCACAAAGTAATAAGCGCACCTTTGTCTTAACGATTAAGTGAGAATTGCGATTTAGGCAAGGTTTGTATCCCCCACTCAAATTTAACAACTCAGTGCGAATTGCTACTTGTGTAAGGTACTTTCGGCGCACCCTACTTAGGTAAGGTAATTGTCATCTTGTCGTTACCAAACTAATATTTTCGTAGAAACCGACTTTATGAAGATAAATTCATATTTGTGCGATTTTAAGTTTTGACACAATCTTGTTTCTGCGCTGTCGATCGTGTTATCAAGGAAATTCAGAAGTATTCAAACAAATCGCGCTCCGCTGTCAGGCTGTGGAAATATGAATGTTGCGAACAATTGGTTTAAGTATGTGACGAAAAGTTTACAATCATACCGCCGCTACATTCCAGCAGCGCTGACTCTTTGTACGGGTGCGGGTTTGTCATTGATAGCGGCAGGCGTTGTCTGGAATTGGGAAAATCAGCGCATGGAAGCAGAATTTCATCAGCAAGCCGATCGCCTGAATGCGACATTGCAGCAAAGCATCAACAAAAATTTAGATTTTCTGTACTCAATTCAAGCATTCTACAGCGCATCTAGTGAAGTTAGCAGGCAAGATTTTAGAGAATTCGTTCAACCTGCACTTCCCAGAAATTCTGCCGTGTTTTCTGTCAACTGGGTTCTCCGCGTCCCGGCTGCGGACAAAGCAGCTTACGAAGAGGCAATTCGAGCCGAAGGTTTTGGGGCATTTCAAATTTATGAGCGAGATGCTGACAAAAAGCCTGTACCAGTCAAAGCGCGATCGGAATATTTTCCTGTCACATACAGAGAAGCCGTAGAATTAGACACAAAAGCACTTGGTTTCGATCTGGCATCGAATCCTGAACGCAAAGCAGCTTTAGAGAAGTCGGTGAATAGCGGGAAAATAGCCGCTTCTGGGAAGATTAAATTAATCAAGAACGATAAACCGGGAGTGCAAATATTTCTACCAGCACCTGGCCAGACAAGTTCTCCAGATAACTATGCCTACAGCAGCCAAAAACTCAGGGGAGTTATTTCGGGTGTGTTTCAGATTACCAATATGGTGAATTTTTATTTAGAATCGCTGAATTTAGACAAGATAAATTTTTACCTTTATGACAACTCTGCTACAGGGAAAGAACGCTTTCTGATTCGTTACGACTCGGAAGCGAAGGAGTTGATAGACGATCCAAAACTCGAAAAGCCTGAGTTAATTAATCTGGGGGGACAAATCTGTGCAAATCCTAGTGCTTGCAGTCGCACATTTAACGTAGCAGACCGCCAGTGGATGCTGCTAATTTTGCCGGGGAAGGGGTACAATGGTCTGAACACGCATCAGGGTTCGCTGGCAATTGGCGCGATCGGGCTTTTGATGACCGGCAGCTTGACGGCTTACCTGTTGATGTCTCTAGGACGTACAGCCAAAGTAGAACGCCAAGTGTGCGATCGTACAATTCAACTAAAACACCGCACCGCTGAATTAGAAACGGCACTGAAAAACTTGCAGTCAGCTCAACTTAAACTCATCCAAACTGAAAAAATGTCCAGCTTGGGGCAGTTAGTGGCTGGAGTGGCTCACGAAATTAACAATCCTGTCTGCTTTATTTCTGGCAACCTGAGCCATACAGGCGAATATACTCAAAACTTGCTGGAACTTGTGAAAATCTACCAGCAGCAATATCCCAACCCAACGCCAGAAGTACAAGAAAAACTACAAGATATAGATTTGGAGTTTATCCGAGAAGACTTGCCCAAACTCCTAAAATCCATGAATGTAGGAGCCGATCGCATCCGCCATATCGTGCTTTCTCTGCGGAGTTTTTCGCGATTGGACGAAGCTGAAATGAAGTCAGTAAATATTCATGAAGGTATTGACAGCACCTTGATGATTTTGGACAGTCGGCTGAAAGCGAACGGTGATTTTCCTGGCATTAAAGTCATCAAAGAATACGGGAATTTGCCCTTAGTGGAATGCTGGGCAGGACAATTAAATCAGGTATTCATGAATATTTTGAGCAATGCTATTGATGTTTTACATGAGGAAGAAAAGACACCTTTAACCATAAAATATAAGTCAGATTCAGAATTTTTGCCTTCGATTCGGATTCGCACTGAAGTTTTAAGTTATAATTGTGTAGGTGTGCGATTTTTTGACAATGGAGCGGGCATGACGGAGCGTGTAAAAAAACATTTATTTGAGCCGTTTTTTACTACCAAGCCTGTAGGCAAAGGTACGGGATTGGGATTGTCGATTAGCTATCAAATAGTTGAAAAACATCAAGGTTCGCTCAAGTGCGAATCCTCTCCGGGAGAAGGAACTGAATTCTGGATTGAGGTGCCAGTCAGGCAACAACCGGAGCCATCTGTTTATAAGGTTTCATCTGCGGTAAGTGTCAATCAATTTTAGATTTGAGATTTGAGATTTTAGATTGGGGAATGACTTACTGTCTAATGGTTTAGATATCCTCTACAGTTGCATCACCTACCGGGGACAGCACTGTTAAAAAATACTTCTTGCATTCATTATACCTCTTGAAAAACTATCTATGAACGGGCCAGATGCCCGTTCACAAACTAACTTTTTAGATGGAACAGGAAAGATCCCTGTTCCCAAATTTGATTAAAAAGACTTTTGCAAGATATAGCACTTGTAAGTATGTGAGGTACGCAGAAGAGATAGGGAAACGGCATTGCCGTGTCCCTACAGGGTTCTGGAATGTACCGAATAAATCTGCAATCTGCTGTATCTATTGAGATGCTCCGGTTAGAGTTATATCAATTAAAAAAAACCTGACTACCAAAAATAAATTAGAGATTTTTACCTGTAGGGAGAAGGCACCTTGAGTATCCGGAAATTTACGATAGTAACAGATAATTTATATAAGCTTAATGGTAGCAACAATTTGTCAAAATAAGCTGATTAGCAAGCTCGTCGTAATTTACATCTAAATATCGCCCAAAACAAATATCTGGGATTTTCCCCGCCGCGACAATTTATAATTGTAGTAAGACCCGATTACCAATTACTAATTACGATGTCTTTACAATTTATTAGCATTCCGCCAAGAACCGATCGCAAACCTGTAGCTTTAATTGTCGCTTTGCACGGATGGGGTGCTAATGCTCGGGATTTGACTAGCTTAGCACCGGCTTTCAATTTGCCGGATTATCAGTTTGTGTTTCCCGACGCCCCGTTTCCCCATCCCCAGGTAATGAGCGGCAAAATGTGGTATGACCTGGCAAACAAAGACGCTCAGGGATTGGTAGAAAGCAGGCAATTGCTGAGAGAATTGTTGCTGTCTTTGGAAAGCAGCACGGGCGTGCCTTTGTCTCGCACGATTTTAGGTGGCTTTTCTCAAGGCGGAGCGATGACTCTGGATGTGGGCTTGACTTTGCCTGTAGCGGGTTTAATTTGTCTGAGCGGTTATTTGCACTCCTCGATTTCGACCGTTGCTGGGAGTGCTTTGCCACCTGTTTTAATCGTGCACGGTACTCAAGATACTATTGTGCCCGTTAGTGCTGCGGTGCGATCGCGCGAGAGTTTGACTGCTTGGGGAGCGGCCGTGCAGTATCGAGAATTTAACATGGGACACGAGATTATGCCGGAAGTTGTAGATGTAATGCGAAGTTTTGTTGTAGGAACTGTGTCTAAATCGGATTAAAGGATTAGGATATAGTATGGCGGAAGTCTCGGGCAGGGTAAAAAAATGAAAACTTTAACCAAAGCATCGCGCGATATTGCTGTACTTACTTCTCAGGACGTGGCAGAATTGGCTGTCCGTTTGGAAGTTGACGATTATACAGATCCTTTTGAGGGATTGAATGATTGGCATTTGTTGCGATCGCTTGCCTTTCAGCGGCCGGAGATGGTTGAACCCTATCTCCACCTTCTGGATATGGAAGCCTACGACGAAGCATAGGCTTAAAAATCTAGCTGAAAATTTTCGACGGGATTGAGGAAGAAGTTAGCAGCGTATTTTGTTGCGGGTTGAACAGATGAGTTATAGATTTTTGTCTGTTTTTATCTCAACTTCTTTCTTGATTCTTTTTTATGAGAACATGAAACAAGGTTCGTAGTGAGGACTTTAGTCCGCAAAAAAAGAAGGACTAAAGTCCTCACTACAAACCAATCTTATCGCACATAAATAATATTATACGTAAGTCCTGTTCGTTCTAAAATCTAAAATCGTATGGTGAAGGGCAGGAAAATTTTAAAAGGTTCGTAGTGAGGACTTTAGTCCTTCCTAGATGCGGACTAAAGTCCTCACTACAAACCAATTTTATAGCACATAATATTATACGTAAGTCCAGTTCGTTCTAAAATCTAAAATCGCATGGTGAAGGGCAGGAAAATTTTAAAAGGTTCGTAGTGAGGACTTTAGTCCTTCCTAGATGCGGACTAAAGTCCTCACTACAAACCAATTTTATAGCACATAATATTATACGTAAGTCCAGTTCGTTCTAAAATCTAAAATCGCATGGTGAAGGCCAGGAAAATTTTAAAAGGTTCGTAGTGAGGACTTTAGTCCTTCCTAGATGCGGACTAAAGTCCTCACTACAAACCAATTTTATAGCACATAATATTATACGTAAGTCCAGTTCGTTCTAAAATCTAAAATCGTATGGTGAAGGCCAGGAAAATTTTAAAAGGTTCGTAGTGAGGACTTTAGTCCTTCCTAGATGCGGACTAAAGTCCTCACTACAAACCAATTTTATAGCACATAATATTATACGTAAGTCCAGTTCGTTCTAAAATCTAAAATCTAAAATCTAAAATCGTATGTTGAAGGACAGGAGAATTTTAATCGGCGTTAGTGGCGGGATTGCGGCTTACAAAGTTTGCGAAGTAGTTTCAACTTTAGCAAAAGCTGGAGCTGAAGTTAAAGTGATTCTGACTGATGCATCCGGAGAGTTTGTAACGCCTCTGACTTTTGCTACTCTTTCCCGCCATCCTGCTTTTACAGATCAGGATTTTTGGCAAGCAAATCACGGCCGCCCGCTGCACATTCAACTCGGAGAATGGGCGGAAGTTTTTGTGATTGCTCCCCTGACAGCTAATACTTTGGCTAAGTTGGCGGGAGGTTTTGCTGATAATTTGCTCACTAATACTGTGTTAGCTTCTACTTGCCCGATTTTGCTAGCGCCGGCGATGAATACGGATATGTGGGAACAGCCTGCGGTGCAGCGGAATTGGCGGGAAGTGTTGAGTTATCGGCGCTATCATGCGGCGAATCCGGGGGCGGGAATGCTGGCGTGCGATCGCGCGGGTGTTGGTAGGATGGCAGAACCTGGTGAGATTTTGCCTCATATTGAGTCGCTGTTGTATGCTAAGGGCGATCGAGATTTAGCGGGCAAACGCGTGTTAATCAGCGCCGGAGGAACCCGAGAACACCTCGATCCGGTGCGGTTTATCGGCAATCCTTCGACGGGCAAAATGGGCGTAGCTTTGGCACAAGCTGCACTGCATCGGGGCGCGACTGTAACCCTGGTACACAGTATCGCTGGGGAATTGCCGCTGTCTGGTGTACGGGCGATCGCAGTTACCAGCGCCCAAGAAATGCGGCAGGCGATGCTACAATGCTTTGGCGATGCAGATTTAACGGTGATGGCGGCGGCGGTTGCGGATGTAAAACCGGCCGATCGCAGTAATGAGAAATTGCCAAAGCGATCGCTCCCCAATGCTTTACCGTTAGCGCCGGTAGCTGATATTGTGGCAGAGTTGGGGAACTTGAAACAGCCACACCAAAAACTGATCGGCTTTGCAGCACAAACTGGAGATATTGTCAAGCCTGCGAGCGAGAAATTGCGGGCTAAGAACCTGGATGCGATCGCCGCAAACCCGATCGATAAAATAGGTGCAGGTTTCGGCAGCAATACCAATCAAGCAATATTGATTAATGCCGCCGGCAAGCAAGTAGAAATCGCACCTTGCAGCAAATTAGAAATGGCTCACCGGTTGTTTGATTTTGTAATGGAGGAGTGATATAATGCTCTGTGAATTAACCACAATATTTGTAGGGGCGGGTTCACCAACAATCTTTGATTCACATTCACAATATCTATAAACCCGCCCTGACAGATGCACAGAATGCGATCGACTTCCAAATTGTTATAAATTTGCTGGTTCCGGGGATAATTCTGATTCCACAAAATTCTTAGATTCCGACTCAGCCGGCAACTCAATATCTGCAACAGTAATTTCTAGTCTAAATCCTAACGCTTCCAGCAATTCTACCAAACTGTAAATTTCCGAACCGCCACTTTCAGTCAGCATCCCATCGAGTTTTTCGTGATATTCTTTTGCTGAATCAGAAAGAGCATCCATCCTGATTCGAGCCTCAATCACCTTTCTGATGGCATTTCTCAGCAGTGCGGGTTCAGGATCTTTTTCTTCCAAAATAGCCCCGATGTAACCAGCAGCTTCTTCGGGATCTTTGAGAGATTCAATGAGGTACTCGCGGTAGCTATCACTTGTCGGTGCTTTCACGTTTTTCATAATCTTTCCAGTATGCTATAGCTTGTCGAATGTCTTGTTCTTGAGTGCTTTTATCTCCGGCTACTAAGATGACCACAATTGTCAATCCAACTTGTCCGAAGTAGAGGCGGTAGCCCGGCCCATAATTAATTCTGAGTTCAAAAACCCCTTCTCCCACTGACTTGACATCTCCGAGATTACCTTCTTCAACTCGGTCAAGCCTAGACTTGATTCTAACTCTAACATTCCGATCGCGGAGGGAATCAAGCCACTCTCCGAATGGAACTTTGCCGTCTGATGTCTCGTAACGTCGAATTTCACGCTTGTTGTACTTCCATAATTTTATCTTAATTCTTTACCAATTTCTATAATAAGGCTGTGAAGCGTAGCTATCCCGTAGGGAATCGCCTCCGCATTCCCCAAGCAAATCATACTTCAGACAGAGGCATTCGATCGCCTTTCAGGTAAATCTTGTGCAGGAAACTTTGATTAAAACAGGGAATTGTGAATGAACTTTAAATCGATCGCAAAAACCAATCTACTGCTCAGCAGCCTAATCGTGAGTCTGGGATTGCAAACACTTCCAGCCGCAGCAGAAGCAGTCACCGACGCGCAAGTTTCCGCCCTCGTAGAAGCGCTGCGACAAGCCGCGCCGCCGCAAACCGCAAATGACGGAATGTACAGTCAGTGGCAAGTTTTGCCCGGGAATATTTCCCGCTGGGCAAAATTCTGTACCAAACAAGAATTAACACCGCAGCAATTTGAGGCCGACGCCACAAAAGCCCAATCAATTGTTACCTGTATCGTGGGCGATTTGCTGCGCGACGAATACAAAGCTAGCAGCAACAATGAATTAACCGCTATACGCCGCGCTGCTTGCTGGTGGATGACTGGGGACTCCGCAGCTTGCAAAAGTGGCGCCACTGCTACTTATGCGGACAAAGTTGTCAGCGTTTACCAGCAGCAGCGGGCTAAAAAGTAAGGTTTGTGCTGCGGGATTTAGATTCTTTTGACCGCAGATAGTGGCAGATTAACTCAGATTAACGCAGATTGGCGATCGGTTTCATTCCCCGATCGCCAATTCATCTTCTTTTAAAATAACCCTTAGCCTAAATCCTAGCGCATCCAATAACGCGATCGAAGTGTAAATTTCAGAAGCGCCACTTTCGGAAATAATTTTATCTAGTTTCTGGTGATGCACTTGAGCTGCCTTCGAGAGATTGTTTTCCCGCAAACGCGCATCAATTACGTCTTTAAATTCCGCCCGCAGCAGTTGAGAATCGGGTGATTCTGCTTCTAAAGCCACACTGAGGTAAGCCACAGCTTCGGCGGGGTTTTTTAGCGATTCAATTAGTGCATTTAGCCAGCTATCACTGGTTGGCGCTGTCACGTTTTTCATAATACCTCTTGCATTCATTCCCAAATTATCGGAAAATTATCTGCGTTAATCTGTGTTTATCTGCCTGACATCTGCGGTTTCTGTATCAATGAAAGATTTATGCAATTCAAGTCTATTTTCCGCCTGACTTCTCATCAACTTTTGCACGCTCCCCAACGCCCGATTTAATTCGTAACTCTTTCTTTCCGAATTCTGCAAAAAAGCCTGCTGTTCTTCCTCAATCATCAACACATCCTGCCGCACCAAACCATCTAATAACTTTTGAGCAGCACCGAAACAACTATCTTTGATAAACTTGCGAAACCAAACAGGCAATTTGTGCAACCGCCAAAACGCATTTAATGAGGTAAAATGAATTAAATAAGCGCGAGTTGCTGTCTCGCTTACCGGACAAACCAAGCAGTAAATCTTAAAGTCGCTTCCCAGTGTTGAAACCCAGTGCGGGTAAACGTAACTCACATCAAGCGGTTCCGGGTGCAGCTTCCGCAGAGATTTAAAAAATAACTGGGAAATTGACCAAATTTTATCTATTTTGTAATAACTTTGTGCTTGATAGCGAGCAGTTACTTGATGCTCGTTCTCTGCTAAAGTATCTAATACCGGATTTGCCCAAGCTTGCCAATCGTCGTGCAAGTGTCCGTGGTACATATCCATCAAGTTTTCAATTAAAAATGAGTAATGAGCCTGACAGTCTATGAGTGAAACTGTGGCAATATAATTGAGATGTTCCCACTCGGGCAAATTTAATAAATCTATCTTTTCGGCTTGGCTTTCCTCGCCGGGAAACAGCCAGATAAAACCGTTTTGTTCTTTGACTGGATAGGATCGAATCTGGCAGTTAGGTAGCTTTTGATTTTCTGCTAAATAATCGACTTCGGCGCATTCTCCCCTGGCATTTAACCGCCATCCGTGGTACGCGCATTCGATTAAATCGCCTTTAACTTTGCCGTGGCTGAGTTTAACTTGTCGGTGCGGGCACCTATCTTCTAAAGCGTTGATTTTGCCTGCACTGTCGCGGAAAAGCACGATCGCCCGATGCCACAATATCACAGCTAGCGGCTGACTCTGTACCTCTGTGCTGCGGGCGACTGCATACCATTGCTCTAAATTAATGCCCAACTCGCGGATGTGAGTTTTTTCTACCCTTTCAGATACCGATTTTATCCCGTTGTTTTGCATTACAAATTTTCCCAAATTACGCCCATAAAACAACCCAATCTTACAAAATAACAGCCGGGAAAGCAACGACCGTAAATTTTTTTAAATCTCCCTTCTGACAAATACCTGTCGCTCGCTAAATGCTTCAACCAGCTTGGCGACAATCTAAATTTCAACAATCTTGAAGCATCGCGAAATCCGTATTTAGAACAATCGGGAATAAAATCTTTGGCTGCACCTATGATGTAGCCGATGGTAGCAGGTGTTTCGACTTCCGAAACATTATCTAAAAAGACGACTTTCCCCTGCCGATTTAACAAGTTTTTAATGGCACCTAGGGCGGCGGGGAGGTTGGGTAGGTGGTGAAAAGTGGTGGCACTAACTATTAAATCAAATTGGCGATCGAGCGCTAATTGACTGGCATCCATTTGGATGTATTCGATATTGGGGGCTGAGCGTTTTTGACTAGCAATAGCCAGCATTTTTGCTGATAAATCTACCGCCACTACACGCTCGTAATACTTAGCTAATTCCCAAGCCAGAATGCCAGAACCGCAGCCAATATCTAATGCTGTACCTTTGTTGGAAGACAGATTTTTAGTAAAAAAATCGTTCTGGCTTTCCAAGGTGGCAGCGAAATCGTATTCTGTTGCAAAATCATCAAACGTTACAGATTTATTGGGAATTTTCCAGTTACTCTTCAGCATCTATTCTTGCTTTATACTCATTCAACATTTTACCCGCAGATGCACCCAAAGCGACGGCGATGTTTTTTTGTTCCCAAACTATGACTTTTCTCCTCAGCGAAACCACACCCACAAACCGTAACTCATCTGAATTGCTAGTAATATTACTAACAAACTCAGGAGAGCGATCGCTCCTAATCCTCCGAAAAGACCTAAAATTAGTGTCACAACAGCCGCAGCTAACTTTAAGGTAGGACTCCATATCGGGTGAGCGGGTTCGTCCTCATCTCGGCGCAAAGTGGTTTCCAGTAGAGCAATCACAGCTAAAGAAATTGCTAAAGAACCGCAAATTAAGCACCGCACGTTCAAAGGCAGCACTGTTGCTTTCGAGGCAATTACATTGTTGATTCCCGCCGCCGTTGCTGTCACCGACATTACCAACGGCATATGCAAATATCCCCATGCAAATACCCAACCAGTTGCAGGTTTTGGAGGCCTGCGAGCGACAAAATCAAAGTATATCCACCAGATACCGAAAGTTAGGGTCATTCCCAGAATTCCAGTGATGGCATGGGCGAAATCAAAGTGTTCTTTGGCGGCTAATCCTTGAACTACGCTGACTACGGCTTCCCCCAAAACGATAATCATAAATAGTCCGTATCTTTCGGGAAGTCTGGAACTGCTGAATTTGGGCAGCTTTGCTTGGTGCTTGAGGGTCAAAATTGGGGTATTGATATCAACAAACAAGCCGATCGCCCACAATAAAAAACGTGTGGGCGCAGGTACGAAAACGGATAAGATAAAAAAGGCGATCGAAATGCTAGAACCCATGACAAACCGTTTCGCAGTCGGGCGGAAACTTGGTTCGTGATAGCCTGCCCGCCACCATAGAACAGTTACGATCGATCGCGCAAATACGTAAGATAAGGCAAAACCCACAGAGGTTTCTCCTAAACCGTGGTGGGAAAATACCGCCAATCCCGCTACAGCCAAAATTAGGAGAAATGTAAACAAGCGATTTTCAATTCCTTCTGTCTCAAACCGCTCGTTATAGTAAGTTGCACCGATCCAAACCCACCACGCGGGCAAGAATAGCAAGATGTATTTACCCGCACCTACCCAAGAAACATCGATCGCCAAATTGTGCGATAATTCGGCAATAATGACTACAAATACTAGGTCAAAAAAGAGTTCCAGCCAGCTAACTTTCCGGTGCAAGTGCTGTTCTTCGTCGGTGCGGATTTGCGGTTTTTGCCACCAGATTCTTTTAGCCATAAACCAAGTTTTTTTGTGCTAATTTAACTCGACATCAAATAAAAAAGTTCGTAGTGAGGACTTTAGTCCTTCTATGGATGCGGACTAAAGTCCTCACTACGAACCCGTTTTGTTCGTGCGGACACAATCTAAAATCCACCCGCTGCAAACCTTAGATTTTTAGCACGCCTTCGGGATTCACCGTCAAGAGCGATCGCCTTTGCAAACCCTCCTGATATAAAATAGCATTAGCAGCCAACAAACCGCTGCTCACCGCCCTTTCCATCAAACCGCAAGGAAACGGCATTTTTACCCAATCTCCCGCAAACAACAGGTTGGGAACAGCGCAGCAAGTCTCCGGCCTTTCCGCATAACTACCGGGCGGATAACCCGAGAAATTCTTTTGGTTCACCAGTTCCCGGTGCAGCACATTCGCTGCTTTTAATTCCGGTACAATTTCATACAATTCTCGCTCAAAAGTCGCCAGCAAAACTTCCTGGTTTGGAAATTCCTTCTCTTTGTAACAATAAGCGTGCAGTTCCACTACGCTGCCGCCAGTTTTCTGATGCCACTCGATGAACTGATCCTGGATTTTGTGGTAAAGTGTGATGCTGTCGGTCAGTTTGTAGCCGGAAAGTGAAGTAAAATAGCTGTGTTCCCAGGCAAAATCGCGATCGAACCAAAAACGCCCAACCGCAAACGGATCTGCTATTTTCAATTTCTCAATTCGGCTCTGCACCTGCAGATTCACCTCGCCGCTGGCCAAACTAAACAAATGCTGCATCCCCGGAACATCCGCCGCAAATACATAATAATCAGCCTTCAATGTTTCCCCCACATTCTGCGGTTGCGACTTGTTAACCGCTGCGGCTAACTGTATCTCATCTGATTTTTTATCAACTACTTTAAATCGAGGCAAATCCCGTTGAGCAGGCCCGCTCACAACTCGCCCATCAGCATCAAAAACTGCCCCATGACAAGGACAGTGAAATTGACCGTCATTTTGTTTCTGAACCGTGCAGCCTTGGTGAGTACAGCTCAGAGAAATTGCCTCTTTTCCTCCAGGTGCGGCGGCAAACACGCTGTCGCCAGCGCCGAAATATTCCGTAGAGTTGCTGTCAGTTAACAGCGCGTTTCGCTTCACCCAAAAAGGTACTTTACTTTGCACTTCTCCCGACTGATAAGTCAAAGAATCAATCTGGCCGTTTTCCCAGTGAATATTACTAACTGCGACATCTGTCAATACTTTGCCACCTTTGCTTTCAATGGATCTGGCAATCGGCTGCACCAAACTCGTGCCCATATCTTGCCGCGTGCCGTTGAAGGCCAAACCTTCGGGATTTCCGAAAAAGTAAAAGTGGAAGAATTGCATTAATTCTCCTACGCTCAATTCGTCGGGAGCGTTGAGGCTTGATTTGGCAAAAGGCAGAAAATACAAGTCGTAAAGTCCGCGCGGGAATTCACCTTTTACCCAGTCGGCGACTGATATATTGTCGAGTCGGTCAAAACTTTTTTGAGTTTGAAAACCGCCGATTTCCCGAAAAACTTGCCAGTGAGCGGGTTTTGTCAGATTGATTCCCCACTTGAGCCGGTTGGGAGAAGATATCCCCAAGTCAACTATATTCCAGGGGAAAGCTGAATGGTTGGGACGGAAAACTTCTGGTTTGTATTTGCCGTCTCGAAACACAACGGCGTAGGATTCTAAAGATACAAAGTTATCGGTAATTTCTAGTTCTTTGACCACACTTTTGAGGTTGTAGTATTGCGGGAAAAAACCGTGAAAACCGTGTTCCATCATAAAGGTTTCGTTCCCGACTTGTATCGGCCAACTAGCAATTTTACCGCCGAGTTGGGGCGATTTGTCCAACAGCGTCACGGCGAAACCCCGCTGACTCAGTTCGTAAGCACAGGCGAGCCCTGCTAAGCCTGCGCCGACAACCGCAACGGTTTTGGGTTTATTCAGCATTCGCGGCAAGTCAAGAGTATCTTGCTGGAAAACGGCGGGTTCGGGCTTGGACAATCGAGAGTAGCCCAGCAGCCCGCCTGCGGCTCCGACTCCGAGGAATTTGAGGGCGGTTCGTCGAGAAACTGGTTGAGATAGCGGTGGATTGGTTGATTCACTCATAAAGCTGGTTCAAACAAAAAGGTCATCCGATTTTCAATTTCAGACTTCGGCGTGAGCGCTCAGTCGAACGATTTTAGATTTTAGAGGCGATCGGCGAATGTTTCCGGGGACTTGTACCTAAAAACATCTCAAATCGGCTGTTGTCTCTAAAATTCTTCCGCGATGGCGTATATGCCATAAGCCATACATCATAAGACCTAAGACCTAATACTGGCAGAAATACTCAGACAGATTATCGGGTTGCAGGGAGTCGATCGCGCGATCGCAAATTAATGTATCTCAGGTATGATGTCTCCAGGGCTATTGTAAAGTAATGTTACGCCCGCTACACCCAAACCCAACTCCAAAATCTATCACTTAATATCCATAAACTTAAACCCGTGACAGTTAAACTATTGTCGAAATTGCGCCGCCGAGAGTTTCTGAAAGCTTTCTCACTTGGTTTTGCCGCCCCTTTTTTGTATAACAGTACAGCACATTCTCAAGACTATTCAAATCTCGCAAAAAGTACGTTAGCGAAGCCCTCGAAGAGGAACGCCACCAATCTCACAGCCCGAGAAAACCAAAAACCCGGAACTGCGGATTGGGAGTTAGAAAATCCTGCTACGAAGCGAGAAATCGAAGGTTACGCCTCTCTAACCAGCGTCAATCTGGGCGGCGCAATTAAATTATTTGTCAACACTAAAGAACCTAATTATACTATAGAAATATTCCGCGCCGGATGGTATGGCGGACTGGGCGGCCGCCGGATGAATGACCCAATTGTGCGGAAGGGAATCAGACAACATCCGGCGAAAGAAGATGAAGCATCGGGACTGATAGAATGCGATTGGAAAGATCCGTATATTTTGCAAATTCCCGATCGCCCTTCCGACTGGACAAGCGGCATTTATTTAGCTAAACTCACTGCCAGTATCAGCGGGAAACAAAGTTATATTATCTTTGTAGTGCGGGATGACGATCGCAAATCCGACATTTTATTTCAATCCAGCGTTACCACTTTTCAAGCGTACAACAATTGGGGCTACAAATCCCTTTACCGCTGGAACAGTCAGGCAAAACAAGCCTACAAAGTTTCATTTAATCGACCCTACGCCATGAGTCCCAACCGCAAAGCAGCTTACGGGGTAGGGGCGGGGGAATTTCTGACAAATTTTCAGCCAAAAAGGAGAACTTCGAGCGCTGGTTGGGAATACAATATGGTCAGGTGGCTGGAAAAAGAAGGCTACGATGTTACCTATGCCACCAACATTGACACGCATTTTAACTCTCGGTTGTTGTTGTCTCACAAAGCATTTTTATCTGTAGGTCACGACGAATACTGGTCGCGAGATATGCGGGAAAATATAGAAGCAGCTAGAGATGAAGGCGTCAGCATCGGCTTTTTTGGTTCCAATATTTGCTACTGGCAGATCCGCCTAGAACCCAGCCGGATTAATGGCGAAGTAAACCGAACTGTAGTTGCTTATAAAGAAATGGCAGATTTAGACCCTTTGGGCGAATCTCAACAGCAATTGAGCGCCGTTGATTCTATCGTCGAAATAGCGGATGGTGGGGAATTGAACTACGGCATTCGCAAAGCAGAACCCGCTCGAATAGCAACAACTTACAAGAATAAATCCCCTGCACTTTATTCTTTAGTAACAACTCGCTGGCGAGACAGATCTGTCGGGAGTCCCGAGGATGCTTTAATCGGTGTGATGTACGAGACATTTCAAGTAAATTATGATATTGCGATCGATAAAAATGCCCCGGATTGGTTGCTAGAAAAAACTCAGTTAAAACAGGGCGACAAGTTACCGGGACTGTTGGGTTATGAAGTCGATCGAATGTTTGGTAATGCCCCGAAAAATATAGTTAGGGTCGCCCATTCTCCATACCCTCACGGGGGAGGCACTCGCTATGCTGACATGACGGTTTATACAGCAGATTCGGGGGCGAAAGTATTCGCGACTGGTTCGATGCAGTGGGCGTGGGGATTGGATGATTACAATGCGCCGCAGTTGCGATCGCCAGTTTTAAATGCCGGAGCTCAGCAGATAACGCGAAACGTTTTAGCAAAGCTGTTAAATTCAGCCAAAGAGTAAATTATAGCCTTTCTCAAAAAGATGAGGTACTCATGGCCAATAGCCAAACCGGCCAAACCGGGCTATCCTCACTACGCTTGAGAACCGCTATATATAATAACTATAGCAGTTCGAGTTAAAGATGAGATACGTTTGAGGTAATAGGTAATGGGTAATTGGGAAAACATAATCGGTAATCATAAAAAAGCTTGCGTTTCAAAAGCTGTGCTGCGGCAATTATTCCTTACCAATTACCCATTACCTATTACCCGTTACCATAAGCGTCCCTCGTCTATTTGAGAAAGGCTAAGGTCAATACAGTTCACTTAAAATAGATTCCCCCTAACCCCCCGATCGAAGCAGGGCGGTTTTATGGTCAGGAAAATAAATCTGAAAGTATCGAAAGCATCGCTCAAAGATCGAGTGGTGTATTAGACGCAACTGTCATATTAATCAAGGTACGTAGTTGGGATGCGAGCCCTCTTCATGTATATCTCGAAAGAGGGCTCGCATCCCAACTACGTACCTAATTTTTATGATTACAATAAAACCACACTGCTTGTTAACGGGGATGCGAGGGGGATATCCAAGTATAAGGAGTGTTAAGTGAACCGTATTGGGCTATAGGTCAAAAAAAACTGTAGGGTGCGCACTACGTACCCTACAACTTATATGTAACAGGTTAAACAGTAAATAGATGTAGAGGAGGTTTTACTGATTGTTAGATTTGCCGTCAAACACCTCTCTGAGTAACGTCAATCCTGCCAAAACTATCCCCATCTGCTCCTCAGACAAGTCCTCGAACATTGGCGAAATATTGTTACAGGTGAGCTCTCGAATTTCTTCGAGCCTCGCGCGACCCGTTTCTGTCAGTTTCAGCACCACCGCTCGCCGTTCCTGAGGATGTTCTTTGCGGTCTACAAAATTTTCCTGAACCAAGCGCTCGCAAATTGCAGAAGCCGTCGGTCGAGTCACCCCTAAATAATCGGCTAACTTGGATAAAGAAGAACCTGGATAGCGGTAAAGAAACATGAGACTGCGAAACTGAGATATCGATAAAAAGGGTTCTCCTTGATTTCGCATTTGGGATCGAATCGACCCCACAATCAGCGGAATAATTTCCACTACAGCAGCAGCGCATTGCTCGGGGGTGATGCCTGTAGAGGATTGTTCCAAATTCATCTTTCTTCCCCCTTATAAATCTCCACCATTGCTGTAGTCAGCAAGGTGGCGTGAGCAAAAGGGATGCTCGGTTGGTGCAGCATACAAATCACATTTCATCTTTGAGTAAAAAACCTTCGGCTCAACAGAGGCTCTCTTTGAAGCTCCCGCACCTACGGGCGAGGGTGCTTCGGTGGCTGATTTAGGTTTTTAGTTTACCTTTCCCAAGAGGGTGTAAGTAAGTATAGGCGACTGGGGCATTTAATTCTGGACGGATCGCTAATTTGCTTTATAAACAGTACAGGTATTCGCTCTGCACCGCAATTGCAGTAATACTAACTGTTAGGTTTTCTAACAGTTTAGAATGAATTTATTTCGGTTAAATAGTCAATTTATATGAAAATCGTGGGTAAATTTGGGAATTTAATCTGTTTATCCCTCGCTGATTTGAATTTGCTGCAATTAACTGCCGCGCGCGGCTATTTTCATTTAGGGATCCCGAAAGGTTGCTTTTAATTGGCGGCAGATTTTTTTTGTTGTCGATCGCTCAAAATGGCGATCGATCGCATCGTGTAACACCATCTAAAGCAGTAAGTATTATTACATATCACTTAGGTAGTGTCGGTGATAGATGTCACATTTATTGGATCGATCGGCAAAAGTGCGATAAATTTTGGAGTTTCAACCGCCGATAGCTCGCGGGTTGGACGCGCCACAATAATTAACCAAAATGAATATAAAAAAGTGGAAAATTTGGTGTTTATTGGCAGGATTAACAACATTTTTGTGCTGCGTACAAGTACCTATGTTCGCGAAAATTGCGGGTGCGATCGCAAATCAAGTCAACGGCAAGACTGAAATATACCGCCACCAACTTGTCGTCGCCCAAAAGATCGGCTTAGCCGAACTCTACCGCAAGGCTTGCCATACTTTGCTGCCAGTGATCGAGCGAGTTAAATTTGATTGTCCCAGCTTAATTCAAAACCAAATATATCCGATATAAAAAGCAATGATTGAAAATCTCTCCCACATTTAAATCGCTACATATGGGTTGAGAAATTTAGATTATGTATTGGATCTGACTGATGCTTTGAACAATTCACAAATCATGTTGAATCGCAGTTTAGCCATCCCCAAAACTTGCTGTTTGATGCCAAAAACAGCAGTCTGGCACTAGGTTTGACCTAGGGAGCATCTCATTTTTGCAAAAAGCATTTTTTTGACAGTGCTGTCCTCGCTCGCGTGCTATGCAGACTCGCTCGCGAGGACGCTCGCACTCTTGTAAGCAAAACAGAGATGCTCCCTTTGACGTGTTTGTTGACGCCAATGAATGCGGGGGATTGCCCCCCTACAGCAGAAGCTGTGGGTAAGTCCTGGCGCACGGGCGATCGCCCCCTGCACGCCCTGTAATACCCCTGGGCCCGCTGCGTGAAGCCTTCTTCCCGCAGGGGTTCGGTGAAGGGTAGTGTAGCTATCCGGTAGGGAATCCCCCATTTACTGTAAACTTTTGTAAAGTTTAGGCAATTTTTGCATAAAACTTGGGGAGCGTGCGTGAGATAAATGCAGGGGAAACGAGCAGGGTGAGAGTTCGCTCTCAAGCCCGAATTTCCGCTGCTTCAGGTTCAACTGTTGATTGTTACATTTATTTTTGGGTTGGAGTCTTTAAAAATATGCCACAGGATTCGATCGAGGGTGTTGAAATCAAGGCGGGATTTACGATCGCAGGGGAATCAATTGCCGCTATTTCTCAAAATAAGCTGCCGTCAATCTCATTAAATGTTAAATATCCTCCTGGTATTGGCGGCACTGCTGGCACTGAAAAGGAAGAAATTTTTACAAGCAGTATAGATATTGCTTCAAAGGAGTCTGTTAAAGATAAATTTTTGTCAAGTCCAAACGCTGTTGATATTGGAGTTGGGATTGATTTTCCGAAAAAAGAACCTGAGGCAAATTCTCAAGTGGGTATTGATTTGCTGACAGGTATCAAAGTGGTTGATGTGAATTCGATCGCAGATGTTGTCATTGGCGGGAAAAAAGCGGATGTCGAGAGAGATCCACTGATTAATCCTGCTGCAATCGATAAATCGCCATCAATTTCTAGCAGTATTGAACCCAAAAGTAGCGAGAAATTAGAGTCCAAGGCGCTCGCACCTCAAGTCAAATCTGAGGCTGTGGTTGAGAAAGTAGAGTCCAAGTCGATCGCGCCATCGGTGAAATCTGAGGCTGTGGTTGAGAAAGTGGATGAAAAGTCGATCGCACCGTCAGTGAAATCTGAGGCTGTGGTTGAGAAAGTAGAGTCCAAGTCGATCGCGCCTGAAGTCAAATCTGAGCCGATTGTTGAGAAATTGGCGTCCAAGTCGATCGCGCCTGAAGTGAAATCTGAGCCGATTGTTGAGAAATTGGCGTCCAAGTCGATCGCGCCTGAAGTCAAATCTGAGACGGTTGTTGAGAAATTGGTCGAAAAGTCGATCGCGCCGTCTGTCAAATCTGAGGCTGCGGTTGAGAAATTGGTTGAAAAGTCGATCGCGCCGTCTGTCAAATCTGAGGCTGCGGTTGAGAAAGTGGGCGAAAAGTCGATCGCGCCTGAAGTCAAATCTGAGACGGTTGTTGAGAAATTGGGGGAAAAGTCGATCGCACCTTCCGTGAAATCTGAGGCGGTTGTTGAGAAAGTCGATTCCAAGTCGATCGCGCCTGAAGTCAAGCCTGCGGTTGTTGAGAAAATGGGGGAAAAGTCGATCGCGCCGTCTGTCAAATCTGAGGCGGTGGTTGAGAAATTGGCCGAAAAGTCGATCGCGCCGTCTGTCAAATCTGAGGCTGCGGTTGAGAAATTGGTTGAAAAGTCGATCGCGCCGTCTGTCAAATCTGAGCCGGTTGTGGAGAAAGTGGGCGAAAAGTCGATCGCGCCTGAAGTCAAATCTGAGCCGATTGTCGAGAAATTGACCGAAAAGTCGATCGAGCCGTCCGTCAAATCTGAGGCTGTTGTTAGTGAAAAAGAAGTTTTAACCGCAGAGAGCGCAGAGAGCGCAGAGGGAGGAGCAAGAGAGAAAGTAATCAATGAAAAGCTTGTTAAAAATGCCGATAATCCGGAGGTAGAAAAAGGCGTAGAGACAGCAGTTATGCCGAGCGCAACTCCGGCACCAAAGCTGTGGAATCTCACCTTTGATACTGGTGTTTTCAAAGTCAACAATCCCAATGGCTTAGTGAAATTTGATTATCTATTTGACGGTGGCGACTATCAAGGAGAACTGGCGATATTCAACATCAAAGGCATGAATCAGTTCACCAGTCAAGAAAATTTCATCAAAGAAGCAGCGCGTCGAGCCACCAGCAATTCGGCTGAAGGTTATATCGTCATCAAGGACTTAAATGAAGGTGCAAGATTTAGCGGAAAAGTCAGTTACGAAGACAATTACAACAAAGGTAATTATCAAGGCATCAAATCCTTTGCCATGAAGTTCGGCGACGAATTTGCCGTGATGTTAGTTCCCAACGGAACTGTGCGGCAGGTATTGCAAAATCCTAGTATTGGCGGTGATTTGAGGCCTTTGTTTTCCTTGGGGACGGCGAATCCTAACGATGAGTTTTCGCTGCGGCAAATTGCCGATGTTACTGGCGATGGCAGTACGTTTGCGATGGAGGATTTGCGGGCGGATGTTTGGACAGACCGGGATTATAACGATATCACGTTTAAGGTCACGGGAGCGACGGCGAAGGCTCCTTTGTTGGCTGGGGCGATCGCACCAGAGCGTGACTGGACAAAAACTGATTTTGGTGGAGACTTAGTTAAGTACGCCAAGTCGGAAGTTGAGTTCAAAGGGACTAATGATAGTATTGCTAAATCGCTGTCCGATCGCGTAAATTACAGCGTGCAAAGAGCGGAAGTTCTCGACAACTACGAACCGGAAGCGTTGGCGCAAACGAAACAGTGGGTTGTGGGAGTTACTTCCGGCAAATCTCCTGAAGATTTTGCGAACTTATTTGAAGCCAAAAACCTGGGTGCGACGGGACATATCCCCAACACTTATACCTGGGAATTGCCTGCAAATGTCACACCAGCACAAGTGCAGTCTCGCTTGGACAATCTCAACGGTGTCGAGTTTGCTTATCCGCTAGTTGCGATCGAACTTAAACCGCAATCGATACCGAACGATACTCTATTTCAGCAACAGTGGACTTTGCAGAATACGGGACAAAGTGGCGGCACTCCCGGCGCGGATGCTAATGTTACTAAAGCTTGGGATACTGCGAAGGGGAAAGGAGTTGTCATTGGGATTGTTGATGATGGTTTGCAGCACACTCACCCGGATTTGCAAGACAGGTATCGGGCAGATTTGAGCCGCGATTTTAATGAGATAACTAACGGCGTTTATGACAAAGATCCGATGCCCAATGCCAACCAAGGACACGGAACCGCAGCCGCAGGAGTTGCAGCAGCAACAGGCAATAATAATTTAGGAATTAGTGGTGTTGCACCGGAAGCATCTTTAGCAGGTTTGCGGTTGCTGGCCGGGCCTGTGAACGATCGACTTATTGCCGATGCTTTGTCTTATCTCAACAATGAGATCGACATTTATAACAATAGTTGGAAGCCGACTCAATCTTTCGGCAGTTCGCCTTTAAGCGAATATGTAATAGAACAGGGTGCGACTCAAAATCGCAACGGATTAGGTACTAATTACGTGTTTGGTGCCGGCAACGATCAAAAATCAGGTGGCAATGTCAATTACAATGACTTCGCTAATTCTCGCCATGCGATCGCTGTAGCTGCGATCGATGATAAAGGCAAGCAAACTACCTACAGCGAACCGGGCGCATCGGTGTTGGTATCTGCTTACTCTAGCAATACAACTCCATATAATATCCCCGCAGTAGTTAACCAAGACATTCCTGATGATGGAACTGTTTTTACTTCCACTCTCAATGTCAGTGGTAAACCAGCAGTTATCACCGATATAGGGGTTTTATTAACTCTGCAACACCCTCGCAACAGTGATTTAGATGTATTTCTGACTGCGCCGTCTGGTAAAAAAGTTGAACTGTTTACCAATATCATAAATAATGGCAATTTCTTCCAAAATACTCAGCTATCAGACAATGCTTTTACTTCCATTGCTGAGGGGGTAATTCCAGCAGGAGTTTTCCGACCAGAAGGACGATTATCTGATTTTGACGGTGAGAATCCTAACGGAACTTGGAAGTTAGAAATTACCGATCGTACCGGAGAAGAAATTGGTTTCTTAGAGAATTGGTGGCTGTCAACTAATACGAACGGTATTGTGACGACTGATTTAATGGGAACAGATGGGAAAAGTGCGGGGAATTATACCTATGATTTTGGTGGTACTTCTTCAGCAGCACCCTTAGTTTCTGGGGAAATTGCTTTGATGTTAGAGGCGAATCCCACTTTGACAAGACGCGATATTCAGCATATCTTAGTCGAAACTGCAAAGCCTACAGATTTTGGTACAAGTTTGACTCAGCGGAAAATTTTAGGTTGGATTCAAAACGCCGCTGGTAAGTGGGTGAATCATAAATATGGCTTTGGGGCAATTGATGCAGCAGCAGCAGTTGAAAAAGCTAAAACATGGACGCCTGTTAGTAGCGAAATTGCAATTCGTTCGGCAGAAGTATCAGTGAATGCTGCTATTCCAGATAACCGTACTGCGATCGATCGTACCGTTACAGTTAATGAAAATATTACTGTTGAATGGGCAGAAGTAATGTTTGATGCGACTCATTTGCGGCGGGGAGATTTGGATGTCAGGCTGGTTTCTCCCGATGGTACGGAATCGATTTTAGCTCAATCGAGTAGCGATTCTGGCGATAATTACAGTAAATGGGTGTTTACTTCTGCCCGCAATTGGGGAGAGTCATCGGTAGGAGATTGGAAGTTGAAAGTTTCCGATACAAATCCAGGAGAAGCAGGTACTTGGAATGCTTGGAAGTTGAATCTTTTTGGGACTAAACCGACGGTTTCACTGGTGGCGACTGACCCGGATGCTACGGAAGGGCAAGATCCGGGGGAGTTTACGATTACTCGCACTGGGAATACTAAGTTGCCGCTGACGGTGAATTATGCAGTGACAGGACTCAATACTTGGTCGCCACCGGAATCAGAGAGTGATAAAGATTACAACTCTTTAAGCGGTGTGGTTACTATCCCGGCCGATCAATCTTCTGTCAAAATTCCGATTCAAACTATTGACGACACGGTTGCTGAATGGCCCGAATCAGTTGTATTGCAGTTAAAGGCAGATAATTCTTACGAGATGGGTTCTAGCAATCGCGGTAAGGTGACAATTTGGGATAGCGAAACACCTGAAGTTCAAGTATTTTCAGAATGGTTTTCTGGGAAAATTGGCAATTACCAACGGGAAAACTACGCTTCTGAATCTGGGAATCTTGCTGATGTTACATTCCGGCGCATCGGCAGTTTAGCTGAGGATTTGACGGTAAATTACTCGCTGACGGGAACTGCTACTCCGGGTACGGATTACAAAGCTGTATCTGGTTATCCACCTATGTCTGGAACCGCTGTCATTCGTGCCGGCCAACACGATGTTGCTTTTATTGTAGAAGCGATCGACGATACTTTAGTAGAAGGAGAAGAAACAGCGATACTTTCAATCACCCCAAATGCTAACTACAAAGTATGGGAAGGTAGCGGAAGTATTAAGACAACAATTTGGGATAACGATGATAAACCAACTGTTTCAATAATACCTACAAAGGATACTGCTTCTGAATACGGCGAGTTGGGTCAATTTACATTTACTCGCACTGGCAGTACGGCTAATCCGCTCACTGTCGATTATTGGGTAGATCCTAATTGGTGGCCGCGCGCTAAAGATGGTGTGGATTTTCAGTTGTTCAACGGTCAAATTCTGCTTCCAGCTAATCTTTCTTGGCTTGCACAAGACCAAAAGAAAGCCTCAATTGTGATTCCTGCTGGTGCTTCTTCGGTGACAGTTGACGTGAAACCGATCGATGATGCCATATCTGAAGACAAAGAAAAAGTGCGTTTGCTGCTGGTAGAAAATCCTCAATACACGATCGCTCAAAATGACGGTGCTGAAGTAACAATTATTGACAACGATACTCCTACATTTGGGTGGAAGCGACAGTCGGGGATATCAACAACTGGTTATGATTCCTCGAACGCGATCGCAGTCGATCGCACTAACAACATTTACACCGTCGGCCGCACTTCTGGCAACTTAGACGGCAGCAATCAGGGGCTGTATGATGCCTGGATATCGAAGTATGACAGCACGGGACAGCAAATTTGGAAGCGACAACTCGGAACTACTGCTTATGATGCTGCTAGCGGTGTTGCTGTGGATAAGGATAGCAACGTATATGCGATCGGTTCGACAGACGGCGGTTTGGGAAATACGAGCGATCGCACTTCCTGGCTTGTCAAGTACGGCACCAATGGCGATCGAATTTGGCAACGCAATTTACTGACACCAGATTATAACATTGCCAATGGTGGAATTTCTGTTAGCAGCGACGGCAGCATAAATATCGTCGGGCGCACGATCGGCAATGCACCGGGAAGTAGTGAAATCACCACCGATGCTTTTGTCGCCAAATACGACAGCAACGGCAATCAACTTTGGGTGAGACAAATCGGAACTGCTGCTTGGGATGAAGCGAAAAGTGTCGCTTCTGACAGTGCGGGGAATATCTACATTGCCGGAACGACTAACGGCAATTTGCAAGGAACCAATGCTGGTGATGCTGATGCTTGGTTGGCAAAATATGACAGCACAGGCAATGAAATTTGGAGGAAACAAATAGGGACGATTGCGGAAGATGAAGCTTTTGGAGTTGCTGTCGATAATGGCGATCGGGTTTACCTGACTGGGTATACAAAAAACAAATTGGGAGATGTTTTTACAGGCAATCCAGGCGAATGGGTAGGCGAAGAGAACGGTCAGGGGGGCGCGTTCGGCCCAGGCGACGACACTAAATTAGGCGGTATTTATTACGGAAATGCAGATGCTTGGGTTGCCCAATTCAACGCCGTAACTGGTGTGTTGAATTGGAAGCGGCAGCTAGGAACATCCGCCTACGATGCCGCTACTGGAGTTGCCACCGATATTTATGGCAACGCCTACATTACCGGGCGCACTCGCGGCAAATTGGGAGAAAACTATGCAGGTGGCGACGATGCTTGGGTTGCCAAGTATAACGTCAACGGTGCATTGCAGTGGAAGCAGCAATTGGGAACAGTTGGCGATGATGTTTCTAACGGTATTGCTGTTGGCAGCAGTGGGGTTTATATCGGCGGCGTTACCTCCGGGAATGTCGAGGGAAATAATTTGGGAGGTGATGATGCTTGGATAGCTAAATTGTCTTAGACAGTTGACTGTTGACAGTTGACTGTTGATAAATTAAGCGCGATCGCCCACTCTCCAGAGAATCGATTCTCTGGGTGGTGAAATACAAACCGAAACAGATCAACAAATTTATCTTTCAGATCCGGAGAAAAAATCAAATGCCAGAAACAACAAATATCACTTCTTATTGGTCATTCGATCCAATTGTGTATGACTCTCTTTACGGTCAGAAAATTCAGTCAGTTAGAGGCGGCACTCTTTCCCTACAATCGGACGGAGGGGAATCAATTTCTATAGATTATTTGTGGGGAAGGCGTAGCTACTACAATAGCCCAACCAGACCAATGGATTCACCAGAAATAGAAGACTACACTCAGGTATTCGCGCAAGATCCAAATGATTTGTATTGGTGGGAAATCACAGCGTCAAGTCCTGCTACACCTCCACCATGCCCGCCCGGTCAAATTTGCTTGAAACCTGCTGATACTGGAGTGACGAATGTCGATGAAATAATTTATTACTTAGCTTTGGGGAATAACATAAATCCCGATCGCTTGCTGTTAGAGAAATCAGTCAGACAGATCGACAATAGTAACCCCAGTCTTGACGATGCAGTATTCAGCTTGTTGATTCAGCAACCGTACAAAGTTTCAGGTGTCAGGGAGATTTTCAGGAAAGAGGAGATTAAAGTTGATCTTCCCGGCAATCCAAGAGTACCTAACCCTTCGGAACCTGTGCCGGAACCGAGTTTGCTTTTCAGCAGTTTGGCTTTTGGTGCTGTCAGCATTTGGATGCGGAAACAGCGGGGGAAATTAAAAGCTGCACGCAAGTAAATTGCCGCAAATTTCATAGGCCTGTAGGGGCGGGTTCGCCAACAATATTTGATGCTCACAAACAATCTTGATAAACCCGCCCCCACACAACAGATAACCCACATGAACCTTAATTGCGATCGAATTTTCAAAATGTACATGGTGATTTATCGTTGGGTGGGGGCGGGTTTTTGAAATTGTCGATTATTGGCCGGTATGGTTGGTGAACCCGCCCCTACAAGAGCGATCGAAATGTATGCGATGATTGATATCATTATTGACAAAATTCACAATCTGTAGGGGCGGGTTCGCCAACAATATTTAATTCCCACAAACAATCTTTATAAACCCGCCCCCACACCACAGATAACCCACATGAACCTTAATTGCGATCGAATGTACAAAATGTATATATAGATTTATCGTTGGGTGGGGGCGGGTTTTTGAAATTGTCGATTATTGACCGGTATGGTTGGCGAACCCGCCCCTACAAGAGCGATCGAAATGTATGCGATGATTGATATCATTGTTGACAAAATTGACAATCTGTAGGGGCGGGTTTACCAACAATATTTAATTCCCACAAACAATCTTGATCAACCCGCCCCCACACAACAGATAACCCACATGAACCTTAATCGCGATCGAATTTTCAAAATGTACATGGTGATTTATCGTTGGGTGGGGGCGGGTTTTTGAAATTGTCGATTATTTGCCGGTATGGTTGGCGAACCCGCCCCTACGACATTTGGGAATTGATGTTTATCTCGATCGCAAATATGATTTATCGTTGGGTGGGGGCGGGTTTTTGAAATTGTCGATTATTTGCCGGTATGGTTGGCGAACCCGCCCCTACGACATTTGGGAATTGATGTTTATCTCGATCGCAAATATGATTTATCGTTGGGTGGGGGCGGGTTTTTGAAATTGTCGATTATTTGCCGGTATGGTTGGCGAACCCGCCCCTACG
>NZ_JAUBUN010000033.1:38386-41401 GCF_036702665.1 Microcoleus sp. Aus8_D2 | reverse complement strand
ATTATTTGCCGGTATGGTTGGTGAACCCGCCCCTACGATATTTGGGAATTGATGTTTATCTCGATCGCAAATATGATAAAATATTTTCGTCTTTCCTGCATTAACCCGCGATGAACCGATCGCCATTCCCCGTCCAATTTCTCACGGCCCTCGCTTGCTGCTACCTAACCGCTCCCCCAACATTAGCTCAAATCGTCCCCGATACAACTCTCCCCATAAATTCCACCGTTACCAACAGTGGCAATACAGATACTATCAACGGCGGTACTAAGGCGGGCAGCAACTTATTTCACAGTTTTAGAGAATTCTCTGTTCCCACGGGTGGCACAGCTATTTTCAATAACTCTACAGACATTCAAAATATTATTACTCGCGTCACTGGCAGCTCAATTTCCAACATTGACGGCCTTCTCCAAGCTCAGGGTACAGCAAATTTATTCTTGCTCAATCCTAACGGTATTATTTTCGGAGCCAACGCTCAACTTAATATCGGCGGTTCTTTTTTGGCAAGCACTGCTGATAGTTTTATATTTGCTGACGGCACGCAATTCAGTGCTATAAATCTCCAAACCAACCCTCTATTAACTATCAGCGTGCCAATCGGTTTGCAATTGGGAACAGCTAACCCAATTGTCGTCCAAGGGCCAGGTCAAAATTTGATTCCAGATGAAGAAACAGGCGCGATAGTTCGGGAAGATGCCAGCGTTGTTGGACTTGCTGTAGAACCGGGCAGAAGTTTGGTGTTAGCAGGCGCAGATATCCAACTGGAAGGTGGCAATTTGACGGCACCGGCGGGACGCATTTCGCTGTTAGCGGTTCGCAATGGAGAGGTGAGAACTCCTAACAACGAATCTCTTTTCACTTCAGATATTTTGCCTCTGACTGGTGCCTCCCTTGGGAATATCGAAATGTCGCAAAAAGCAACTGTAGACGCTAGCGGGACTCGAGGCGGCGACATTCAGCTTGCAGGGCGCAACATCAGACTGACGGAAGGTTCGGCTGTTTTGAGCTTGACGAGAGAAGCGGAATCGGGAGGGAATCTCAGTGTCACCGCTGCGGAAACTATCGAAATTATTGGCAGTTCCGAGGATCAACCCAGTAGTTTTTTGCTGGAAACTATCGGCGAAGGTAACGGCGGGAATTTGCAGATTTCGGCGCGCAATTTGTTGCTGCGGGATGGCGGACAAGCAACTACTTCTACATTAGGTAACGGTAGAGGAGGTAATGTGAGAGTTGATTTATCCGAGTCGTTAGAAGTCATCGGTACAGCCCCCGCCGGAGAACCTAGCGGCTTATTTGCTCAAACGCAAAGTGCAGGTGCAGCAGGAAATTTGACAATAAATACAGGCAGGTTGCTTGTTTCTGACGGGGCAGAGGTATCAACAACTTCTTTCAGCAGCGGCGATGCCGGGAATCTTACTGTCAACGCTTGGGAATCGGTGGAGGTCTTTGGAATTAAAATTCTGGATGATACAGTTCTAATCTCTGGTTTGGCTTCTGAGACTATTAATGATGGTGCTGGTGGCAATATCAGGATTGATACTCAGAGATTGATTATCCGAGATGGAGCACAAGTATCAGTTTCTACTTTTGGCGCAGGTAAAACAGGAAATATTTTGATTAACGCTTCCGAATCATTGGTTATTAGGAGCGAAAATAACCGTTCTAGTGGCATCTATAGTCTAGTTAATCAAGGAAAACAGAGTTCTGCTATCGGAGACGGTGGCAATGTAACTGTTGAAACTAGACAATTGATAATTCAAAATGGTTCACAAATAAGCTCTAGTACGCTCAGTGTTGGTAACGGTGGGAACGTAATGGTAAATGCCAGGGATTCTGTTGAAGTAAGGGGAACTTCATCTCAGGGTTTTTCTAGCGGCATATTTACTCAAGTTGACGAAGAAACTGCAACAGGAAACGGCGGCGATGTGACTGTGAACACCCGACAGTTACGGGTATTAGACGGCGCGCAAATATCGGCAGGAACTCGCGGTATTGGCAGTGGCGGAAATGTGACTGTTAATGCTAGAGAAAGTGTGGAATTGAGCGGCACTTCTGGAACTGTAGACTCTGAGACAAATCGCCCCTTCACCAGCGGGTTGTTCGCGCGCACTCGCGGGGCGGGAAATGCTGGCGGTGTGAGCATTTTTAGCGATCGCCTGACAGTACAAAACGGCGCAGAAGTAGCCGTTGACGCGCGCTTGGGAGGCGGTGACGCGGGAAATTTGGAAATTCGATCGCGCGAAATTCGATTGCTCAACGGCGGCGTTCTGACGGCGGAAACGGCTGTAGGCGAAGGTGGCAACATCCGCATCAATGCTAGCGCGATTCAGATGCGCGATCGCAGCCGCATTTCCACAACCGCAGGAACGAGCGATGCACCGGGCAACGGCGGTAATATTAACATCAAAACCGATACGCTTGCCGGCGTCCGAAATAGCGACATTTCCGCTAACGCTTTTGAAGGTTCGGGCGGTAGAATTGCGATCGACGCGCAAGCTGTTTTAGGATTCCAAACACCAAGCAGGCAAGATTTAGAAACTCAATTAGGAAACAATTTAACCGAATTCGACCCGCAAGATTTGCCAACCAGCGACATTACCGCGATTTCCCGCACTAACCCCAATCTCAGCGGCACCGTCGAAATCAACACTCCCGATATCGATCCGAGTTCGGGTTTAATTGCTGTCCCGCAGCCCGGAGTTACCGCAATTATCCAAAACCCTTGCAATCGGGGAAGCCGCAGCAGTTTTGTGAATGTCGGGCGCGGCGGGGTGCGGCCCACTCCCAGAGAAATTGTCAGCAATTCCGGGGCAAATTCGGGCGATAATGTGGCAGCGGAATTAGTCGAGGCTCAAGGATGGGAGCGAGATGCTGATGGTACGATTAGGTTGGTGGCTCGATCGCGCAACGTGATACCTTACAGCAATTGGCAAAATCCGGTTAAGTGCGATCGATAATACGATTTTTGATTGGGGATTGGCGATTAAACAATATCGAGAATAATGCCTGTAG
>NZ_JAUBUN010000033.1:0-38286 GCF_036702665.1 Microcoleus sp. Aus8_D2 | reverse complement strand
GGGCGGGTTCACCAACCACCTTTGATTCACATCCCAAATATTCATAAACCCGCCCCACCCAACGATAAATCTCCACAGACATTATTCCTGTAGGGGCGGGTTCACCAACCACCTTTGATTCACATCCCAAATATTCATAAACCCGCCCCACCCAACGATAAATCTCCACATACATTATTCCTGTAGGGGCGGGTTCACCAACCACCTTTGATTCACATTCCAAATATTCATAAACCCGCCCCACCCAACGATAAATCTCCACAGACATTTTTTGCATTTAACAGAAATCAAAGTTCATGTAGGTGATCTGTTGTGTGGGGGCGGGTTTATCAAGATTATTTGTGGGATTCAAATATTGTTGGCGAACCCGCCCCTACAAAATTGCGGTCGTTCTATCCTACATGATATTATGTTACAGTTGCATTATTTTAAAATCATGATATGAGGCCAACACAAATGAATATAAAAAAGTGGAAATTCTGGCTAGTATTAGCAGCAATGACAGCAGTTTTATGTAGCTTCCAAATACCTACTTCAGCTCAAATTCCCAGATTATCCCCAACAAATACGCAACTCACTGCCGCCCAAAACCTCCAATCAGCCGGACTTTACCGCCAAGCTTGCAATAGTTTACTCCCAGTTTTAGAACTTACCCAATTCAATTGCCAAACCTTAATCGACAATCAAGTATCTCCGGCAGAAAAAGCAACAATTGAAAAATTGCCCAACACCGAAATCACCGCAGCGGGATTGAGAACATTAGGCGATGTACTCCGCGTGACTGGTGCTTTGAAAACTTCGGAAATTATGTTAAGCCGGAGTTTAGCTATCGCCCAAAACTTGCAGCTAAATCCCGCTATCAGCGCTGCTTATCTGAGTTTGGGAAATCTCCAGCGGGCGATCGCCAAACGGCAAGAAGATATCCGCAAGGATGCTAAGCTTAATTATGCCCAAGCTTTGGATTTTTACGAAAGGGCGATCGCCAATTCTGCCAAAACCGAACAGTTACAAGCTAAATTAAATAAACTGAGCCTGCTTGTCGAAACTCAACCCAACTCAGATATCGGCAACTTATGGCAAGAAATCAAGTCCCAAGTTGACAATTTGCCCGTCACGACTGAATCCATCTACACTCGCATCGACTTTGCCGAAAGCCTGACTTGTCTGAAAGTGCAAACAATGGAGCGATCGCAAATCGAGAAAATCTTACTACCTTTGCCGCCCGCAGTCAAACACTGTGCAGTCGCAGCCAAAGGTAAAACCGTAGCAAACCCCGAATTAATTTATATTGCAAAACTGTTGGCATCCGCAGCAAAAGATGCTACCAAATTAGGCAATTTGCGAGCCGAATCCTACGCCAAAGGCAGTCTCGGCGAATTGTACGAATTCACCGGACAAATATCAGATGCCAAGCAATTAACTAATCAAGCTTTAGGCATTGCACAGTCAATCCAAGCGGCGGATATTGCCTATCGGTGGCAGTGGCAATTGGGCAGATTGACAGTGAAAGATGAAGGAGAGACCAAAAATGCGATCGTAGCTTATCAAGCATCAGTTCAAACCCTCCAATCTTTACGCAAAGATTTAATTTCTGTCAATCCCGACGTGCAGTTTTCCTTCCGAGACAACGCCGAACCAGTTTACCGCGAACTTGTAGATTTACTCGTGACAAGCGAGGGAAATACTCAGCCAAGTCAGGCAAATTTAGAACAAGCTATTCAACAGATAGATGCACTTCAACTAGCAGAAATAGAAAATTTTTTGCGGTGCAATTTATCTCCTAGCATTGCCATAAACAAAATTCCCGATCCGCAAGCGGCGCTCATTTATCCAATTATCTTAGAAGACAAAATAGCAATTATCTTTCAAGTACCCGGAAAGCCACTGACATATCGCGAAACTCGCGTACCTCTAAAAATAGTAGAAACCACTCTGCAACGACTCAGAAACAACTTGCGAAAACCAGGGAATAACCCTCAAGTAATAGCTGAATCCCAAAAAGTTTACCAATGGTTGATCGAACCGCTGAAACCAGAACTGGAAAACAATACTCAAATTGAAACCTTAGTATTCGTATTGGATGGCGATTTGCGGAACATCCCGATGGCGGTGCTTTATGATGAAAAATCCGATAAGTATTTAGTACAAGATAAATATGCGATCGCAATTTCGCCACAACTCACACTTTTTGCACCTCAACCGCTACAACAAAAACTGAAAGTCTTCGTCGGTGGTATTGGTCAACCGCAAAATATTGACGGTAAAAACTTTGTAGTCATCCAGAAATTAAAGGAAGAATTAGAGGGAATTCGGAAAAAGGTACCAGCCAGTCAACCCCTGCTTGAAGCCAATTTTACCAAAACCAATATTCAAAATCAACTCCAAACAGGCAACTTTTCCGCAGTACACTTAAAAACTCACGGCGAATTTAGTTCCGACCCCGATGAGACCTATATTGTGGCTTACCAAACACTCCTCAAAGGTCAAGATATCGCCAGTTTAATCGAAACAGAGACTCAAGAGCGATCGACTAATATTGAATTGCTAGTTTTGAGCGCTTGTCAAACAGCATCGGGAGACAACCGAGCAGTTTTAGGACTTGCGGGAATAGCGGTGCGTGCGGGGGCGCGCAGCACTTTGTCAACTTTGTGGGAAGCACAAGATGCACCGAATACCCAACTGATGGTACAGTTTTATGAGGAACTGTCGAAACCTGGAATGACTAGGGCAAAAGCGCTGCATCTGGCACAGAAGTCTCTCTTTGAGAGATATCAGGCGGCGAATATTTGGGCTACATACATTTTAGTCGGTAATTGGCTGTGAATTCTGAGGACTCAAGTCCTCACTACAAACCTGTTCGTAGTAAGGACTTCAGTCCTTATTCACCACAACCGATCCCGCTAGCGGTTCTTGACTTAACTCTTGTTCTCCAATGAACTCTAACAATTTATTCCAGTCACTTCTTAATTTTGCATCGGTTGGGGAAGCTAACAGCAAATTTCCCAAACGAGTCAGCGAATCGTACCAAATATCCGGTGCACCCGTATTACTCAGGCGATCGGTTTCAGGGGTTGCAGCTACCCTTTGCACCCATCCCTCTACAGCCAAATCTGCTCGATCGTTTGTATTTTCCCGGCAGTATATTCTCAAATACCAATGATAAGATTGCCCCTCTGTTAAAGCATAGTTGGGAGATGCAGGCAAACTAATATTCACAATCCCTGGAGTTTTTGGTAGCTGGAAAGAAGTTTCGTAAATTAAAGTCTTCTCGTCTTGAGTTACCAGTACAAATTCTCCCCTTTTTAGATCTTCGGGAGCATAGGGAATATAAAACCAAAAGGTAGGATGGGCAGAAGTTGTCAAACGGTCATTTTTGTTGGGTATTAAAAGAGTCAGTACCTTACTTGTGCTTTTGCAGGATTTAGATGGGTCGAGTCCACCACCAGGTTTGGTATTAGAATCGGGAGGTGTGTTAGGTGTTTTCGATACTTTCGAGCCGGCCCCTGGTTTAGTGTTTTTGTCGGGTGGTGTGATTGGTGTTTTTATATCCGGCTTTCTCTGGGGTTTGGCGTTTTGTGCGATCGCAATTCCATGATTTTTGACAAAATTATTGTCTGCTAAAGTACCCGGATTTGCCAGCGCTGACGCAGAATCCACGGCCAAAATGAAACCCAACACCAACTGCAACTGCATTTTATACATAAAACCCCTCTTCTCTTCAGTCCCTCTGAGTTCGGACTTTGTTTGTGTAGACGCGGTTTCAACCGCCGAGATTTCTTCGAGGTTTCAACCGCCGAGGCTAATTAAGATCGATCGTACACAAACAAGATACCACCCGTGGCAACGAAAGCCAAACCCGCCGGAACCAAAGGCATCCAGCCCCCGAAAGTCAAAATTACCAGAGAACCTTGGTACAGCACAAAAATCATACCACCGCTAGCGATCGCCAACACCAAGAGCGATCGACTCCGCCAAGCCAACAGCCCGCCCGTCACAGCCAGCAGCCACACAAAAACAGCATCTCCCCACTGCAACCCTTGGAATGAGGGTAAAACCCACATTAGCGGCCTTTTATCGATCGCAGCGCTGAGGATTTGACTCACCATATGAGCATGAATCCAAACTCCCGGCATTTTACCGTAAGGAGTATCCGACTCATCCCTCGAAGCTTCCGAAGTATGACCAATTAAGACAATTTTGCCTTTGACTAAATCAGAGTTTATTTTTCCTTCCAATACTTCTTGCAAGGTCACTTTAAAACCTGGTTTGGGGTTGGCACGATAGTTAAGCAATATTTGACTCACTAACGGCTTTAAATCTTGATAACCTCCACTGCGAGTAGCCAATCTTTTGAATGTAACATCGCCAATTCGCCACTCTTCATTGTTAGTTATCTGTGATTTGATGCCTTGATTTTCCAAAAAACGCAAAGCCAACATAAAGCTGAAGCTATTGGAAATCTTACAATTGTTAGTAAAAGGAGAAAGGCTTGGTTCATAGGACAGAGATTGACGGCGAATACTGCTACCTTTTTCATGGCGCAATTCATCCGGAGTTAAATCGCTAAAACCAAGTTGATTTGTTGATTTTACTTTAGATAATTCTGGCGGTGGATCGTAATTTTTATCCTGCGAGCCATAACTGCATACAGTAATAATATTAGGATTGCTATCAAACAGGGAAATTAATTTTTTTCGTCCTGGTTCCCTTGCCGAATTGCGGTGCATATTCAAACCAATTGTTAAAGGTTGAAATTGCTGTAATTTGGCGATCGCCTCTGCTAAAATAGCATCAGTTTGAGGAAACTTGTACTTTTCAACATCCTTGTCTGTCACTTCCACCACCAGCAACCGATTATCGATTAATTCCGGTTGGCGCTGTCTCATTAGGCGATCGAGCATTGACAGTTCCAACGGCTCCATCACCCCCAGAAAGCGCGTTCCCATCACAGCCAGGGTACAGCCCGCACTTGCCAAAATCACCGACTTCAAGCGCGAAAAACCCTTAACCGGCGGTCTTTTCGGAGGCGTAGGAAGCGGAGTTAAATCCGGCTCCACAGCAGGCGAATCGGGGGCCAGCAAAAAATCGTTCCAAACCGCAGGCTTCGCTGCCGGATGCTGCCAAATTACAGGCAACCAACTAGCACAAGGAAAATCCTTTTCCCAAGTCTCCAACCGCCGCCGTGCTTCCCCCGCTGCGGCATACAAAGACTTGCCATCCACAAACTCTTTAAGAAAACACTTTAAAAATTCTTGAGCCACAAAATCCGGCACAAACTCCCGCATTAAAATCATTTGCGGAATCATCTGAAAATCATCTAAATTCCGAGCCAAACCCAACCCATCGCAACAGTTAAAAATTGCCAGTTGCAAACCATTTTTTACCGCTTTCCTCAATCCCGACCATAACTCATTAATTGTTAAAAAATCAGTTTGATTGATATATATTTTTCCAATATCGTCCTCAGTTTCCCCGTGTCCCGCAAAAAATATAATATCCCAAGATTGTTCCCAAAGTTCGTCGTTAATTTCGTCCTGTTTTCGTTCCACTAGAAACTTCACATCAGCATTCGGAGACAAATTCTCCAAAATTTTCTTATCTTGCGTGATATCAATTCCAGCACTGTTTCCCAGAATTGCTAAAATCCTCACCTTAGACTTGCGGATAGGTTGTCCAGGATTTTCTAGTGTTACATAGTTTAATTTACTCAGCGAAGGTTCTGCCTTCGGAAATCTTTCAAACAAATCCCACTGATTCCAAGGCAGCTTGTGCAAGTGCTTGTCATCTGTACAAATCACCACCCTTGCTTCTTCATCTGGATTTAAATTATCGCCAATTAGTCTATCTACCTTGGCAAATTCAGGAGACTTCAGCCAATCATTCAGCATCAACGCAAGTTTTTTCCCAGATTCTTTGCAATCATTCACAGGACTTCTGGCGTTAATTCTTTTAGGTTTAATCCGACGAAAAGACAATCCTTTAGCCGCCGCCGATTTCACAGCGGTATTTTTTTTTGTGTCTTTGTGCAAAAAAGGGTAAATTAAATGCACTAAATTTTGCTGGTGGTGCCGGGAATTTGTTCCCATAGCTCGATATTTTTCCAGCCAATGTTCTTCTTCAAAAGCGGCTATTTCCGGATTTGCAGGCAATCTTTTACTTTCCGTAAAGTCCGTAGAGGGAAATTGATTGTTTTTCCCAATTGTTAGGGTACACCGAAAACCTTCTTCGCAATTTCCATCTAATTTCACAACAATTAACTTATCCATAATTCACACCCCCTTTTGATAATTGACAATTAGATCAAAAAATTTTCAGTTACGCTAAAATCGCCCAAAGCCAACTTGACGCTAAAATGCTCTCCCGGTTCTCCGCTTAACTCAAATAGCAAATTTTCCGTCTTATTTGCTCTAGCTTGCATCAGAGGTTCACCTTCATCATCCAACACCATCAACTGCAAATCGTTCGGCAAGTTAGTTTGACCATTGGTGGGATAAACCTCTACCGAAATATCGATATCCGGTTCATCTGTTGTCATCAATTCCACAAATAAAGCTACTTGCTCTTTTCCCCACTCTAAGCTGAGTAATTTGCCTCGCTTGACTGCTACCTGCACATCTGCTGAAGCACTTTTTTCTACAACTTGGGGGCTTCGGAAAGCAAACTGCAATTCTGGTTTTGACTCGAACAGCGTTTGTGCTGTGTGCCAACTGCTATCGACAATATTGTGCAACCACTGACTGAGATTTACAGGCTTGAGCTCGTCTAAGTATTCTAGCAGGTTGTCGATCGACTTCAACTCGCTCAGTGGAATTTTTTCTCGAGCGCCATTTTTGACAAATCCCAGCAACTTCACCTCTTCGAGAGATTGACTTATCTCTACAGCAATATAACCGATTCTGTCCGATCGCACTTCTGCCGGAATCGAGACATCCTCTTCACCCTCCACTACCCAACGGCATTCCAGCTTCCCAATACCTTTGACATCCAAATCCGCAATATCCATGAATTTCTGAATGACAGGATTCCAAATATTGCTGGCCGCCAAATCCGTGTCTATTTCCATACACTGAAAATATAAATCGACTGCGTGCACGGCTAAAGCATTCAGATAAACCCGCTTGGCTTTTTTGGGGTCACTTTGTTGCTGCGAAAGGGTTTGAGCGCTGCGGCGCGCTGCTGGGGCGATCGGCATTGTCAAAACTAAATCAACTTCTGTGTTATTCATGATTCATCTCTGTTTTTGGGTGTTGAATGTCCTATAAGTATTCTCTGAATCTGGGCGTGAATTTCTCCAAAGACCTCTGGTAAAAACTGCTCAGACTAGATACACTTACTCCTAACTCTTCGGATATCTGCTGCAAACTTGCATCTTCTATCACTCTCTTAACCAGCAACAATTTAAAGTTGACGTGGGGGTGTCTTCTCATCACTTCGTTTTGAAAAAAATCGCCCGGATCTTCTTCAATCATCTCGATCAGAGCTGCTCCGATTGGACAAGATTCATATTCGGCTTGCTGCTTTTCCATTTGATTGAAAACTAGCTCCATATCTCCGTAGTATACAGTTGGTAAATCTTTTCTCCCTATAACTTTAGGGGTGGTTTCCTGAAAACATTTAACTATCAAGAAGTTTACCCACTGACTGACCTTTTTTTCAGGTCGATAGTTGTGAATTTCCCTGGAGATGCGAAACATCAGTTCCTGTTTGGCTTCAGCACAAATTTCCTGATAAATTGCATAGGAAAATTTCGTATTCTGCGGACAGTTAATGATTTTATATTTTTCAATTTCCATCACTAATCTAGTCACAGCTTTCTGTCGCCCTAAAGTTTTAGGCTGGTGATTTTTGGCAGCTATGGCTAGCTGTTTGAGCCGATCGTCAATCTCATCCTTAGTAGGCATCTCTTGTTCCAAGGTTACTCAGAAAAATAGTCTCCAACCAGCTATGCAGGCCGCCGGAGTTCAGCGAATGCTCCGAGAGCGACTGGTGCGCCCGCTCTCGGAGCGGGCACATCCCCTGCAATGCCTTCTATTTGCCTATCTGTGGGAATCTGCGATTTTTATGCAAAACTTCTGCATAATTTACAAAACTTTACATAAAGTGCGAATTTCTTGGCGCGGGGCTCTGTTGGTGCGCGGGGGCTCGGCGGTGCTGGCGGCGCACCCTACGGCAGATGTTTGGGCTTTGTGTTGAATGCTATAATCGGGCGACGATCGCCAGCACAGTCAAAAATTCGCAGGCGGGTCAGAAACCCGGTTTCTTCCTAGATACTTCGCTATCAAACCAAGATTTCTCACAGAAACCGGGTTGATGAGGCGTAAGTCGTGACAGTCAAAGATTCGCACCCACATCCAAATTTTTGCCAACTGCTGTCGCTAACTGCGCCGTCAAGGGCCCCAAAACCATGCACCACCAATCCCAGCAGCACCGCCAAAAACACGCGACTCTGAAAAAACTTAAAACAGCTATTTTTTACTGTTTGACAGCAATATTTTTTTGCCAGATCACCGCAAACCTCCCTACAATTGCTCAAAACGCAGATCCCGGCGGGCTTCAAGGGCAAGAAATGAGAGATATTCTCGATCGCGGAAACCTCACCGAAGCCGTCAACAGAATCGAAAAAGACTGGGAAGAAGACTATCAAAAATACTTGGAACAAGACTTTGCAGCCCGGGATAAAACCGCCCAAGAAATATCAAAAACACTTTCCCGCTTAGCAGTTCCAACCAAGAAAAAATCAGCTTTAATTTACGCCATCCCGCGCAGCGACCAACTAGAATTAATCTTAATATTGCCCGATCGCCCGCCAGTTAACCGCAGCGTCCCGCTAGCCAAAAAAGAGAACTTGCTGCGAGTAGTCCAAGAATTCAGCACCGAAATCACCAACCCCCAAAAAATCAACACCACCAGCTATCTCGAACCAGCCCAACAACTTTATCAATGGATAATTGCACCCCTAGAAACAGATTTGCAAAAAGCCAAAATTGACACCTTGCTGTTCTGCCTCGGCGAAGGTTTGCGAACCGTACCTCTAGCAGCAATGCACGACGGAAAGCAATTTCTGATCCAAAAATACAGCCTCGCCCGCATTCCGGCATTCAAGCTCACAGAGATCAATTATGCTGACCTCAGAAACTCCCAAGTCTTAGCAATGGGAGCATCAATTTTCTCGGAAACGGCGAACAAACAACCGCTACCGGCAGTGCCGTTAGAATTAAGTGCGATCGTCCGACAGTGGCCCGGTCAATCCTTTGTCAACGAAGATTTCACCATAGTAAACTTGCAATCCCAGCGCTTGCAACAAAGATACGGCATCATCCACCTCGCGACTCACGCGGAATTCCGCCCGGGAACCCCAAATAATTCCTACATTCAATTTTGGGACACCCAACTCACACTCGATCAAATGAGAGATTTGAAATGGAAAAATCCGCCGCTGGAACTGTTAGTATTGAGCGCCTGTCGAACCGCGTTGGGAGACAGAGAAGCAGAACTCGGATTTGCTGGTTTAGCGCTGCAATCGGGAGCCAAATCTGCCCTCGCCAGTTTGTGGTATGTCAGCGATGCGGGGACTCTGGCGCTGATGACTGAGTTTTACCAGCAGTTGAAAGTCAGCAAGCCTAAAGATCCTCCTATCATTAAAGCTGAAGCTCTCAGGCAAGCACAAATTGCTGCGATCAAAGGTAAAGTCACTATAGAAAATGGTCAACTTCGGAGTTCTAGGGGCGAAACTCCGTTACCTCCATCTATCCCGAAACTCGACAGCAAAGATTTATCGCATCCTTATTATTGGGCAGCTTTTAGTATGATCGGCAGTCCTTGGTAGGTGGGGGGGAGAAACAGGCAATATCCCTGTTCCACAATTGGGGAGAAACAGGCAAGATGCCTATTCCACAATTTTGTAAAAACCGGCAAGATGCCTGTTCCACAATTGGGTAAAAACAGGCAAGATGCCTGTTCCACAAGTGGGTAAAAACAGGAAAAATGCCTGTTCCACAATTTGGTAAAAACAGGAAAAATGCCTGTTCCACAATTTGGTAAAAGCCGAAAAAATGCCTGTTTTACAATTTGGTAAAAGCCGAAAAAATGCCTGTTTTACAATTTGGTAAAAGCCGAAAAAATGCCTGTTTTACAAGTTGGGTAAAAGCCGAAAAAATGCCTGTTTTACAAGTTGGGTAAAAACCGAAAAAATGCCTGTTTTACAAGTTGGGTAAAAACCGAAAAAATGCCTGTTTTACAAGTTGGGAGCAATTGCATAAATCCTTTATTGATACAGAAACCGCAGATGTCAGGCAGATGCAACCGACGATGCAACGCAGATGGATTTCCAGATACTTTGGGAATGAGTGCAAGAGGTCTCATGGGGAAAGAAACAGGCTTTTGGGTCAGTTCTATCATGCAAGCATCTGTAGGGAAACCGCATTGCCGTGTCCGGCGTGAGACTCTGCCGAATCGCGATATCTTTGGTAAGATCGATCGCCATCAGCGATACCTGTAGGGAAACGGCAAGGCATAAGTCTGGCGGCTCTACAGGTATCGCGCGATCGAGCCTCTTGACCGACACTGGTGATAGGCTGTACAACATAAAGTAATCCAAGATCTGTAGCTGTCGCTCAACCAACCACCACCAACTTGTGACCAATCAAGCGGGAGCATTCAAGGGGAAACAAACATGAAAAAATTAGAATTTTTACTACAGAAAGAAGGCGATCGCGCCTGGTTGCCCCTAGAAACCCCCGACGTGGAAATTCTAGAAGGCAAATATCGCGTCGTGGCGCGCATTCAGCACCCCAACACCGACATCGAAATTCGCATCACCCATACATCCTTCGACGAAGTGGCCCCACAGCGGAAAGTCCAAAGCCGATCGGCCCGCACCAATCCCGAAGGATTAGTCGTGATCATTCCCTACACCCGTCTTAAGCCCGGAATCTGGGAACTCTCCTGCTTGCCCGATCCCAAATCAACACCCGCAAAACCTTGGCAGTACGGCGTGCAGTTGGAAGTATTACCCGCAGAATCGGAAACCTCCGAACCCCTACCGCCGATCGACTCCTCCGAAGCCGCCACCTCATCCTCAGACTCAGAAAACGCTTCCCCAGTCGATCGCCCGGCCTCAGAAAACGCTTCCCCAGTCGATCTGCCCGCACCAACCCAACCCCCAGCAGCCATCCCAGCACCGCAGCCGACCAAAATCTACCAATTCCCCCTTCCCCAAACCCCTCAGCCGCCCAAAGCCCCAGTCAAACTCGAACTCGAACTTGTACTCGATCGAGAAACCTTCGTGACTCAACTCGGCCGCCCCTTAATCATTTCCGGCAAAATCGACATTCCCCAACCGCCCCAAACCACCAGAAAAACAGCAACTCTCATCCCCGAATCCCAAACTCTAGAACTGCAAAAACTCATCGGTTCAGCACAAATACAAATCTACCTGCGCGATCCCCAAACCTCAAAAATACTCGCCCAAATCCAGCAGCCGATGCCAGAACAAGCTCCCCCCTGCATCTTTGCCTGCGTCACCTACATCCCAAAGGAGTGCAAAAGCCGCCTAATTCTAGGAGAAGCAATACTCAGCAGCGGCGGCGTTACCCTAGCCACCAAACTATTCACAATTACAGCGCGTTTAGAACATTTGCTAGAGGCAATTAAAGAAAATTTCATCGAAGAAAAGCATCAAGCAGAACCCTCTCCAACCGCAGCAAAACCGCCTCGGAGCGCCACAAATCTATCCTTTTTCAAGCTAGTAGAAAAATCCTTAGAGCCTCCATCCCCCGCCGACGCCCCAACCAGTGAATCCCCAACCAACGAGCCCCTACCCCCTCAACTGAGTGCCCGTCAGACCCCAAGTGCGGGCGGTCTAGAATTGCCGGCATTCGGTAACAAACCGCCCGACAGCAGCCGATCGCAATTGCTCTCTGAAATTTCCAATTCCCCTAAAACAGCCGCAGGGGCGATCGACCAACCAGCCAAACCTTTAGACCAGCCAACAGCCACAGAAAAGACCGAAGTTCGGGCGATCGACCAAAAACCAGAAAACAGCCCCGAACCAGAAACAACAGCCCCAGAAAGTCCGCCAGCACCCTCAAAACAGGCATTTCAAACCTTAAAAGTCGAAAATAGATTTTGGTCGAGGCTGAGTTCCCTAGCCAGCACCGGCGAATCGCCCGAATGGCTGAAAGCAACCACCCTGTCGCCAACTCCAAAAGCCGCGCCAAATAGCAGCGAGGCGATCGCCGTCGTGGAAGAAAGCAGCCCCACCCAGCAGCAGCCCGCAACCAGCGAAACCATTTCCGAACCCCAACCAACCGGCCCGGAAGCCAGAGAATTTGTGGTTTTTGACGAACCCCCGCAGCCGAAACAAGTTGCTCAAAAAACCACAAAAGTCGAAGCAGAAGCAGCTCCCCCAACTCCCTACGTTTTACCAGAAGACGAGTTAGTACCGATGCCAATCTTGGAATTGCCGCGCGCCGAAATCCTCGCGGGCCAGGCTGTAACAGTGAAAGTGCAACTACCGGAATTAATGCCCCGGATTTATGTAAAAGTTTGGGTATTCGATCGGCAAACCTACCTAATTCTCGACGGGCCGCGCTGGATCACCGAATTTACAGCTACCGGGTTAGGAAATATGCGAGCAAGTATCGAGTTAGAGATTCCCTACGGCTGCATGGAAGTCGAATTTGAGGCGATCGCCGTGGAAATGCAAACTCAGCGGGAAAGTCACAAAGTCAGCGTTCACCGCCAAGTTTTACCCCCAGCCGGGCCAACTTTGCCCCTGGATGAGTGAGTTGTCGATCTCTCGATCAATGAATAATATTCAGATCGACAACCATAATAAAATTGGTTCGTAGTGAGGAATGCGAGTCCTTCTTACCCTAGGACTAAAATCCTCACTACAAACTAATTTTATTGTAGGTAATCTACCGGACATAATATAAGGACTCGCATTCCTTACTACAAACTTAATTGTGGTATTTTTTCAGGTCGATCGCACTAACTGCCGAAACTTCTTCTTAAACTTATTCTTGTACACGTAGATCGATCGCTGCAAATCCTCAACTTGCAGCGACATCTCCGCAGCCAAACCCGTGCGGTTCCAAGCATCCTCCTGACACTTGCGGCGGCAAAAATTCATCGGTTCCGAGTAAACTTTAGATGTCGATAAAGTCGGTTTCGGCCCGCACCAGTGAATCACAGTCGCCTCAGGGCGATCGCCCGCAGGCCCGCTTGACTCCATCGGAAACCGCTTTCTCACCCAATCCTGGTCAAAATCCGGCACCAACAACTGCATATCCACATTCTGCACCCGCAGCCGATTTTCTTGCGCCGCCCGGAAAATCATAAAGTTCAAAAACCCCATTTCTCCGTACTTAAAAATCCCCGGATGTGACTCCGTAAAATCTAAAATTTCTATGTATTCTTCCAAGCTAAAAACACCGCGTTTAGCAAAAAAAGTACCAGTGCAGAAATAATTTGCTCGAAATTTCGACCAACTAAAACTGGGGTAATACTTCTCAACACCCGGAATATCAAAGAAAAACTTGGAAATATCGGCATCCGAATTTTCCTGACAAGGTTGGTCTACAGTAAAATCAAAATCCTGAAAATTAGCCAACTTGAGAACATCGCCCCAGACGATCGTATCGGCATCCAAAACCATAAAATTTGACCAAGGACTTTCCCAGAAAGCAATCATTTTAGTTTTCCCCCAACCAAAACTTCTTTTCCTGAGAACCTCTTGGGAAACCGTTGTGCGATCGATAACTCGCACCCCATAGGACTTTTCTAAAGCACTCACAGAAAACGTACCGTCAATCAACAAACAAATCGGCACATCTCCCAGGAAATATCTAATGCTAGCACAGCAACCCTTAGCAAACAGATAATCCTGGTCGCAGCAGGCAATAATAATACCAAAATCTTCCATAACTCCTCACTCTTTTACTAACTTTCCCACCCACAGGCTTAGGGTTTTTGGTTTTTCCAGCAGCTCTATTTTCGAGTTCTGCATTTTCGCTAGCTTAGCACTAAACTTCTGCGATCGCCCGTAGACAAAAACATCGCTAAAACCGCTGGGAATCTTGGGTATAGTTGGTGTGTCAAGCAACTGAGCTTGACTGCGCGCGATCGGGTCCAGCAACACCAATTGCAGCATCACTTTCGGTTCTAACAAATGACTCATTGACAGTATATTTCCCAGACTGACTTCCGAGATATCACTGACAACCAGTGGCCTTGGGGCGCGATCGATCCTGCGAGCAATTGCGGGATTTTCCCGGCCCAATTCCTTAGTCCACCAAGTCTCGGCTTGAGAACTAACAGCATTCGACAGCACAGAGCCCGTTAGCAGTACAACTGTCAGAACTTTCCACACCTGCCGTTTCCAGCAAGGCACGCCCAGCCCGCTAATTTGAGTCGCTAACAGGTAAGCAACAGCTATTTGCATCCCCAAATAAGTCGGAAATAGGTAGCGGGGTTTAGTCGATCGGATTCCTCCCAATATAACATCCGGCAGCATCACTGCCAGTGCTGTCACCGCCATCAACGTCACCACAAACAGCCAAACCTGTTTGCTTGTCTGAGAACACAGAAAATAAACTGCATACCCTACGATGGCAAATAAAATTAAACTAGCTGCCATCAACGCAATCAAATATATTGATGTCGCCTGAGAAGTTAGCCCAAAATCCCAAAAAATGCGACCTATATTTCCGATCCAATTACTAATTAAAGAGCGCCAGGTAATTTCTAGACCTGCCCAATTTGTCGCCCCTGAGGCTGCCCTTTTATTTGCCATCAAAATTACCATCCACGGCACAAATGCTAGTAAAGACATGGCACTTGCTATCAGGTAATTAACTACCTTGTTATTCAACCTAAAACCTTGCATTATCCCTACATAAATTCCGTGTCCTAAGGCAACTAACAGGCTAAACAAGTGAGTGTAAATTCCCAAAATATTTGCTACTGCGTAAATGCTCCAACTCAGCTTAGTTTGAACCCGCATTGCTCGCAGCAGAGACGCACAAGAAAGTAAAATCATCGCCTGCCACAAACTGTAAGGACGCGCTTCTTGAGCGTAAAGCACGTGCAAGGGAGAAACTGCTAGCAATCCCACCGCTATCCACGCCACTTCCGGCGCTGCAAACAATTCTCGGCACAGCCAGTACAGGCAAGGAAACACTAACAAACTCATCCAAACTGAGAAACTTCTCGTCGAGAAAGGAGAATCACCGAATAGTTTTGCCCAATACTTGACTGCCAGAAAATACAGCGGCGGCAGTTGAGGTTCTTCAATTGCCAAACTTTTAACAGTATCGCCCAAATTTTTGGTCGGATTGGAGCGCTGATATTTCATCAAATCTTTTGCCGCTACTAACTGAACGCTGCTTATTTCATGCAGCACTTCTGTTTGCGTGTATCCCGAAATCCGCAGGGAAGTAAATACTTCATCGTACCAATAAAACTTTTTGTCGATGTTGGCGAAGCGAAAAAACACTCCTAATATCAATAAAACAAGTACTAAAAACCGCAGTTTGCTTTTCATCAAAGTCATAGATCGTGTCAAAAAATATAGATGCTGCGCCTCAATGTAACATACCAGATCGAGGTTGACTGGATTGCCAAATCTACAGGTTGTTCGATCGCCCTGCCATAACTTGCGGCATTTACTTGTGCTGTGAGCAAATTAGCACAGCCCTGGATGCACTCCTTACTCTCATAAACCGGGTTTTTCAACCAGGGTAAAAGCCATAGGGGTAAGTATTTTCGTCGCTCAAACCCGATTGATGCGTCCGGGAATGCGCAGGCTAAACGGAGAATTTGGCAGTAGCATAAATCACAGACAAAAGGTGCTTTGAGAGACATGGGCTGTGCCCAAAAAATAACTGGCCCTGAAACGCCTTCGCAGCTCGCAGACAAAACTCTAATTTCAGCTCGCAGACATTCAGTCGGCTGCCGCTGTCAGACCACCCAAAAATTGTGTTAAAATACTGGCAAATTAAACCAGCCGACGAGCAGTCTCAAAAATGCCGATCGCCCTCGCAAGTCCCGGCGGCTGGGGGCATCAGAAAACCCAAATTGGTCAAGCCTGAAATTTTGCCCGGAAGGGCTACATCTACCAGCCTTTACGCTTCCGTTCCCCACTCCAGGCGGGAAAATAGCCCCTTCCTGGCCACGAGGTTTAAAGTTAGGTTAAAAAGCTTGACATAATAGGATCGAAAGCTGTATAAGGGATGCGGCAATCAGCAAAAATCTTACCTATAACTGTCTGTTAACTCAGGCATCAGCGAGGACTATCAGTATTTGTCAGTTTGAGGCAGATTGTGGCCGAAGCCGTACAACCAGTGGTCGATCGCCCTTTCGGAGAAAGCAACTCCAGCAAGTATGGCGACCTTTGAGATGAAATTAGCAGGTGATGGTATAATCAACCGTAGTGTAATGTGGGCTTGACCTGAATTGAGGCCTGAGCCGTACAAGGGGCCAGCCCTCTAGGTTCAAGCAGCAACTAGACACGCCTACTGTGAATCAACAGTTATGGATAGGTTCTATTCTGGCAGTTATTGTCAACAGGCAAGCAACCACAAAAATTATCAGTTGGGAATTGCCGATCGAGTTGAATAGAGTGTGAAGGTGTGAGGAAAATGAACAGAACTTTTTGGAATTTACTTCTAGTATCCCCGGCAATTCTGGGGCTATCATCAGTCGTCAGTGCCACTGCGATCGCCGCTGAAGCGACCGCAACCGCTGAAGCCAACCAGCTAGCCACAGCGAAGCCATCTGAGTCAAAAATTATTGCAGCATCAGTTGCAGAAGCAGTTGCAGAAGCAGTTGCAGAAGCAGTTGCAGAACCAGTTGCAGCAGCCCCTGCTGCCCCAGAAAAGCTGGCTTTAAACAGCAGCGCTCCGGCGGCCGAAACCCCGATCGCCAACTCCGCAGACGCCGAAAAACTGGCAGCAATCGAACCAGACACCAGCGCCGCAGCACTGCCAACAGCAGCGATCGACATCAATGCAGCAGCCCCAATCGCCCCCGCCACCACAGCGGCAGCGACTGAGCCCCTAGCTGCTGCCAACACAGCCGAACCATCGCCCCAAGCATCAGACTTGGCAGCGCCCAGCAGCCCCACAGCAACCGCTGCAAAAATTGAAGTGCCAGCAGTCGCCAGCACTCCAGCTACTAAGGTAGAAATTGCTCAGACAGCACCCGCCGGCATGGGCGGCCCGATCGTCCCAGCAGCACCCCAAGAGCTGCCGGCCGAACCATCCGGAGCCATGTCCCAGGTGACATCGGTCTCTCAGCTCTCCGACGTGCGGCCGACAGACTGGGCATTCCAAGCTCTGCAATCCCTAGTCGAACGCTACGGTTGTATCGTAGGCTATCCCGACGGCACCTACCGCGGCAACCGCGCCCTGACTCGCTACGAATTTGCAGCCGGCGTCAACGCTTGCTTAGACCAAGTAACCAAGCAAATTAGCTCGGCAACATCGACCTTCGTCACCAAAGACGACTTAGCCATCCTGCAACGCCTGCAAGAAGAATTTGCAGCCGAACTCGCTACCCTGCGCGGACGAGTAGACGGCCTGGAAGCTCGCACCGCAGAACTCGAAGCCAACCAGTTTTCCACCACAACCAAACTGGCAGGAGAAGCCATTTTTCTCGCCAGCGACACCTTCGGAAATGGTGTCGGCCTGCACGACGACAAAACTGCCACAACCCTCGGCTACCGGGTGCGGTTGAACTTCAACACCAGCTTCACCGGTCGAGACTTGCTCAGAACCCGCTTGCAAGCTAGAAACATCCCCAACTACGGTGCAGCCACTGCCACTAATACGAACATGGCTCGCCTCGCCATCACCGGCGAAGACGGCAGCCAATTCTCCCTCGATCAATTGTGGTATCGCTTCCCCGCAGGCAACGCTACAGTCTACTTCGGCCCGAAAGGACTGAGGCTCGATGACGTTGCGGAGCTGACTTCTCCATTTGAATCGACTGGCAACGGTGCTGTTTCCGCGTTTGGACGTTACAACCCCGCAGTGTTCCGCGGCCCCGAAGGAGCAGGTGCTGCGCTCAAATACAACTTCGGCCCTCTGAGAGCCACAGCAGCCTATCTTGCTTCCGACGGCGACGCTCCCAACCCAGCCAATGGCCGGGGCGTTGCCGACGGTTCTTTCAGCGCTTTGGGTCAGCTCAACTTAAATCTGGGCCAAGCATTTGATGTTGGTGTTACCTACAACCACAAATACAATCGGGGTGGCGATGTTGCAATCATGGGCAATACGGGCAGTTCTTTAGCTAACCGGCCCTTCGGTCAAGCATCGACTACATCAGATAACTATGGGGTGCAAGTTAACTTCAAACCCAGCCGTCGCTTCCAGCTTGGCGGTTGGTACGGTTACACCAAGGCTCACCAAGAACGCGGCGCCAGCAATGACGCTACTGTTCAGAATGGTGCTGTTTTCTTGGCGCTGCCAGATTTTGGTAAGCCTGGGAACCTGCTCGGTTTTATCGCCGGCGTACCGCCAAAAGTTACTAAGAGCGATGTCACCAGAGACCGCGACACCTCTTATCACTTAGAGGGTTTTTATCGCTTCCAAGTTAATGACTTTATTTCGGTGACACCGGGCGTTTACGTGATTCTGAATCCGGAACATAACAAACGCAATGACGATATCTGGGTAGGAGTCCTGCGGACAACCTTTAGTTTCTAAGGTTTCCAGAGTTCTAGTTAAAGCTAAAAGCGGCAGTCACCTGCCGCTTTTAGTTTTTAGTTTTTAGTTTTTAGTTTTTGGGCATGGGGCATGGGGCATGGGGCATGGGGCATGGGGCATGGGGCATGGGGCATGGGGCATGGGGCATGGGGCATGGGGAATTGGGCATTGGGCATTGGGCATTGGGCATTAGTCGGTCAACTGACAACTGATACCATTTTTTTAAAGTTCTGAAAGACTTACTTAAGAACTTAAAGCCAGAATTACATATTTCTGGTCGTTCTCAATCTCTATCATTTCTTTAAAAAAATGGTATGACAACTGTCAACCCTTCTCTTGCGCTCTTCGGGCAAACTGTCAACCCTTCGGCAAGCGATCGGGCAAGCTGACAACTGACAACTGACAACTGACAACTGACAACTGACAACTGACAACTGACAACTGTCAACTGACAACTGTCAACTGTCAACTGTCAACTGACAACAAGATTAGGAATTTTGGCGGCAAATCCCGAATACGGATGTGTAACCGTGCAGAAATGTGCTGCCGCCGACGGGGCCGATTTCGCCGTTGCAGAAAAAGCCGCTCAGGGGGATGTTTTTGAGGTATTTGCCGAACAGTCGCGAGTCAAAGTTCGATTGACCGTAAAGCCCTTCACCGCGCCCCAGACAAGAGAACATCAAGGCGCCGGCGCTGGATGTACCCCTGTCCTCGGCCGCCCGCTGATGCCGATCGAGCAGCATTTCTAGGTCTTCGGCGGAGGTGCGCGCGTCCCGCAGGTGGAATTGGATGCGCTGTCCGGGACGGACTCGATCGCCGATCGCAATTGCCCCCACTTTCGGATCTACTCCCAACAGATTGCGGATTAAAAAATCTCCCGGCTCTAATGTCATCTTGAATTCATCGCTGACTAAGCCGACAAATAACGAGTGCTGGGCTAATTCTCGGTCTGCTTCGCTCAAAGTCTGAACTAACTCTCGCAGGGCCTCTAAGGGCGATCGCTCGATGCCCCGGCCCCTACCGGTATCATCGGTTTGTTCTTCGAGTTTCAGCAAAATATTGCGCTCTCCTTCCGTCACCCGATAGGGATGCCCGATCGGCCTACAGCCTTGCGCGACGATCGTTTCCAAAACTATATTCCCGCTCAAAGCAACTCCCACCGTCCCTTCTCGGTAAAGCTGATAGTCGCAAAACAGCGCCGCGCCTCTGGAACCGTCCCCGCCTGCGAGTCCTCCTACCTTCGGCGCACCCGGATAGGCATAATCTAGCCCTTGCAGCAAATCGTTAATTTTTGCCGAAAATGGGTCTGCCAAGATGATGAACTGCGGTTCTTCCTGGGCCGGCACGCCCAAGAGATCCACCCAAGTATCTGGGGGACTGTCTAAGTCCGGCAGTTCTTCTGCACCGATGTGAAATGTTCTGACATTCACTCCAGGTAAGCGGGCCAGACTCAGGCTGACGGCTGGAGAACCCTCCACTTCTTCGGTGATCCCTCCCCGGTTCGTGCCGATGACTCCTCCCCCGCCGCAGCCCAGAATCGCGGGCACGGGCAGCAGTTCTCGCAGTAAAGGCATCAGCCGAGAATACTCGCTAGCAAAGGCAGATGAGATAAATATCAGCGCTAAATCTGCCGGGCATTCTAATTGGCGATCGGCTTGTTCTACAACTTCTTTCAGCGCTGATTCCAAAGACGGACGGGTTGATAAGGCGCTGACCCATTGCATTTGGTTTTGCTTGTCCATAAGGCGAACTTCTTTATAAAACTATCTCTATACCTTAGGCTAACCGGAACTGGCCGCTGGCGGGACGGTTTTCTGGGGCGATCGATTTCCCTCCAAGGCGGTTCTTGTGTTAACATAAGTTAACATGAGTGTCCCATAAATCCGTTGAGTGTTAAATATCGTGTTCAGCTAAATCTTAAAAAATAAAGCTCAATACAGTTTGACACACCAACCTCGTGTAATGTTTTTATCAAAAGTAAGGTCGGCTCGACCTGCATTGATGCCTGTGGACTAGAATCCGCCAACAGGCTAAAGTCAAGCAGGAAGTAGAGACGGCTTCCAACCGCAGTTATGGATCGGTTCTATCGGAGCTGCAACAGCACATCTCAAGCTAGTATTAGCTGGGGTCGCCAGACTGAAACTGCAAATCCAACACCAGCTAACATCCAAAAAGAAAACCTTTCTTAGTCAACAACTTTATGACAACAACACCCGCAGGCAACATCGAAGAAAAAATTGAAGAAGAACTAGAAAGCGCTCGTACCGTCTGTGACTTGAAGGGCGCAACTTCAGGGGAATGTGCGGCGGCGTGGGACGCAGTTGAAGAACTGCAAGCTGAAGCTTCCCACCAAAAGCAAGTCAAACCAAAAAATTCTTTTGAAAAATATTGCGACGACAATCCTGACGCTGCTGAGTGCCGCATCTACGACGAATAAACGAGACGAATAAACGAGCAATTTAGCTCTATACCTTCGCTCCCGCGCCGAAATCTAACTTTTGGCGCGGGATTCTTTCATCGATTTATTAAGAAGACCGGGCGGTTGAAACCGCGTCTAAACAGACTCTCACCCCCTTGTATAGCGGGTTGAAGAAGACCGGGCGGTTGAAACCGCGTCTACACGAGACTCTCACCTACTAGAGAGCGGGTTGAAGAAGACCGGGCGGTTGAAACCGCGTCTACACAGACTCTCACCCGACGGGAGCGGGTTGAAGAACCGACGCTTAAAATTAAGTTGTTTTCGACCGTCGGCCCGAAAGCGGACGAAAGTTTGACGCTGACGCGGTTTCAACCGCCGTCTTATCTTTTTCAGCATTTTTGTAGTAAAATTTGTCACAAATAAGTGAGTATATTTTCCCAAAGATGTTGAGTCTTTTATTGGCAGCCACCGGGCCTTGGTTTCAACCGCTAGTCTGGATGGATTACCGGTTGTCTGTGTTATTAACCGTTTCGATCCCGCTGGTAGTGCTGATTTGGGCTGTTTTTGCTTCATCAGACGCGATCGCCCGTTTGTTGATGATTTATTGGCGAGTGGCGAGTTTGTTGGCAATTACACTTTACCTGATGATGGCTGCGCTGCCTGTGAGCTTTGTGTCCTCTGTCATGGGGAGGGCCTTGATTCCTGCTTGTCTGTGGTTTTGGGAGGATTTAAACGACGAAATTGCCGATCGCCCGCAGTCGCCTTTGAAGCTGGCCTTTACAGCTTGGCGGTGGGCGATTACTGTTTACAGCGGTTTGGGCGCGATCGCTCAAATTCCCTTCTTAACCTGTGCCTTTAAATCTCAAATTCAAGTAATTGACGAACCTTTTTGCCGCGTTTGGTTTGACCCGCCTTGGCTGTATAAAGAGATGTTTCACGCTAAGGCCAACCCTCAATTTTTGGGATTGTTGGGTCTGACAGGTCTAGCAATTTATGTAATTTACTTGTCATACTTTGTGTTAATTAGATTGGGGAAACAGGGGAGGTCAGCTACCGGAAATTAAGTTGATTTTAAGTAAGTATTTGCCTCCTAAATTCCAGCTAAAGTCTTCAAAAAAAAATCACAAATAAAAAAAAAACCGGGCGCATTTACGAAAAAATAAAACAAACAAGAGGATGGCTGGCGTGACAGTAATGTTATTGGAAAAGACTGTGATGGATAGCAAACAGGCATACTTACAGTGCTTAGAAAGGCTGATTTGGGCGATCGATCGCCTAAAAGTAGAAGTCGAACCAAGCGAACTCGCTCGGATTGCCGAACTGATAGTTCAGCCGATGACGGGGCCCTGGCGGTTTTTTCACACTCCCGAACATATTTTTGATGTCGGGGGAAATGAAGATGCGATCGAGGTTTTGGCAGCTTTATTTCACGATATCGTCTACGTGCAAGTCGATCGCAGCATAAACTTTAACGTCAGCTACTACATCACTCCTGTGACAAAAGAAGTTAACAAACAGCTACAGATTCGGGAGCAATCTGAACTGTCAGCAGATGCTACCTTCGAGATGGTAATGCTCGTATTCGGTTTTGTACCGGGAGAAGTGCTCAATCCCTTCGGGGGACAAAACGAATTTCTCAGCGCTTTGGTGGCAGCAAAATCTCTCGAACCATTTCTCAAACGCGAGCAATTGCTTCAAATTTCAGCCTGCATAGAAGCAACAATTCCGTTTCGCTCCGCCGATGGGGGAATAACGGTAAGTCAGCGCCTTTATGACCGCTTGCAAGCAATAAATAGCCTGTTTAACCTCAGTTTGACTGACGAGCAAATGCGGGAAACTGTGAAAAAAGCTGTGCGAATTTCTAACCGGGATGTGATCAGTTTTTCTCACCAGAGTTCCGCCCACTTCTTGGCAAATACCTGGAATTTATTGCCGGAAACCAATCACAACCTCACCTGCTGCGGTTTTTACACGGTGCGCGACTACCGAGTTGCTTTGCTGAAGATGGAGGGTTTTCTGAGTTATCTCAAGCCAGAGGTGATTTTCCGGCAGTTTGAGGGATATCCAGACGATCGCACTTATCAGCGCTGGGAAACTACTGCTAAGTACAATCTGGAAATTGCGAAGCTTTATTTGGGCTGCAAACTGGCTGCTATCGCCCTGCTGGAAGCTCTTTCTTCGGGTTTGGGACTCGATGTTTCTCTGGCGATGATAATGGGAGAACTCCCGGATAGAGCTGTTGGAAGCGTGCGCCTAGAAAGCTTTTTTCCAGAAATAGAGAAACCTTACAAACCTAAAATTGGTTTAGAAGCGGAAGTATTAAATTTATTAGAAAACGGGCGGGCTAAAAGCAGTTCTAATGCCGATTTGGAAAACTCCCCGCTAGCGACATTTGTGGTCAAAATTGTGGGCTTTGACGAAATGCGCTATCAGTGCGATCGAGCTAAGGAATTTTTTAAGCAAAATCTGGACGCCGATGACTTTATTACCGACTTTAACCCGATAGTTACAGAAATTGTCGTTGACTCAATTCTCAAGTTGTTTGAAAGCCGCAAATCTACTATCTACCGATACTACCAAATCACTTCTGAGTTAAAGTCCAAACCCCAGACCAATTTTCCGGGACGCCCTTTTCTATCAAATAGTTGAGTCGCTCTAAATACAGTGCAGCCGTTTTGTCGTCGGGATTAACGGCTAAAACTTGATAAAAACAAATTTTAGCTGCCTTAAATTCGTGGCGGCGATAATGTTCTAAACCCCGTGCAAAATCCTGCTGAGTTTGTAACTTCATTTCCCTGACTAACTCTGTTTCTCCGTCGAGGACTTCATAAATGGAAATTGGCTGCTGTTTCCCTTTGACAATTACTCTGTCTAAAAAACGGATTTGATACTGTTCGGGATGAGTCAAATTATCCAAAACTTTATCGGAAATTATTAACGATACTCCATATAATTTGGTGAGACTTTCCAAACGAGAGGCTAAATTCACATGATCGGAAAAAGCATCTCCCTGCATTCTCGCCGCTTCCCCGACTATCCCCACCATCATTTGACCGAAATGCACTCCTACGCCGACTTGAATCGGTTGATATCCGCTGTTTTCGCGATCGACATTATATTCGTGAACTTGTTGCAGTTTCGCGATTCCACCTTTGAGTGCATCGTCAGCACCGTTGGGAAAAACAGCCATCATCCCATCTCCTAAATACTTGACAATAAAGCCGTGGTGTTCTCTAATTTTCGGACTAACTTCTCGCAGGTAAGCGTTCACAAAATCAAAGTTTTGCTGCGGAGTCATGGTTTCGGAAAGGGCAGTAAACGAGCGAATATCGCTAAACATAACTGCCATTTGTTTGCTGACGTGATTTCCTAATTGAATATCCACAATGCTCTCTTTTTTCAGAAAGTCTAAGAAAGCATCGGGGAAAAATCGCCCGTAGGCGCCGTTAGTTTGCGATAAGTTGATGTGAGACTTAATTCTGGTTAAAAGTTCGTCTTTCGAGAAGGGTTTGGTTAAATAGTCGTTGGCGCCGAATTGAAATCCTATGATTAAATCTGAAACTTGATTTTTAGCCGTCAACATGACTACTGGCAACTCGTGAGAGGGATATTTTTCCCTGAGTTTGGCGCAGACTTCATAACCAGACATTCTGGGCATCATGATGTCGAGAATGATTAAGTCAAAATGCTGTCCGCTTTCCAGTATTGATAAGGCTTGTTCGCCGCCCGGTGCCTGAATTACGCTGTAATTTTCCAGAGAAAGGTGATTGTTTAAAACTTGCAGGTTAATCGGATCGTCGTCAACTATCAAAAGTTTAAATTTTTTGACTTCTAATAGCGCAGTGGCTTGAGCTACTGGATTCGGAGCGGGTTTATAAAAATTTAAATTGCAGGATAAATAAGTTTTACATCTGTTATTTTTTGATGTTGAACCATTCGTTTGTGTTGCTGGCAGCGAATTTATTACTGCTTCGCTAGGATGAATTTGTTCGGTAGAAAAAGGCAGGGTAAAGGTGAAGCGGGAACCGAGGCCGACTTGGGATGTTGCGTATATTTGACCGCCGTGGAGTTCGACAAATTGTTTGGATAGTGTTAAACCTAAACCTGTTCCTCCGTATTGCCTGACTGTGGAACCGTCGCCTTGTTCAAATGGCTCAAAAATGCGATCGAGCCGATCGCCCGGAATGCCTATTCCTGTATCGGCAACTGTGACAGCTATTTGAAAATCCGGGTTTGACTCTAGGCGATTTGATTCGGGCACTGGGAGGGATGTTTCACCGTAGGTATCTACAATTTCTGCTGATATTTCAACAGTGCCACTTTCGGTAAATTTAATCGCATTTCCAATTAAGTTATAAAGTATTTGTTGTAGGCGGTTTTCGTCAGCCAACACCAAGGGCAAATCCGCGGGAATATTGTTAAGTAACTGCAAGTTTTTTGTGCTGGTTAAATATTTGCTTACAGTGAGTACAACTTCGACAATCGACTTGATTTCTACGCTGCGAAGCTGCAATTCTAGTTTGTGATTTTTGAGTTGAGCAAAGTCGAGAATATTATCAACAAGTTCGTTGAGTCGTCTGCCGCTGCTGGCTATCATTGAGAGGTTTTGTTGCTGAATTTCTGATAAAGTTCCGGTGGCGCCATCAATCATTGATTCGGCAATGCCAATCATCCCGTTGAGGGGAGTTCGGAATTCGTGGGAGGTGTTGGCTAAAAATTCGTCTTTGAGTTTGTCGAGTTGCTGCAATTCTTGATTCTTTTTTTCTAGGGCGGCGAAGGAAGTTTGCAGTTGAGATACCATGCTGGTGAAGGATTTGGCGAGTTCGCCTACTTCGTCGGCGCGATCGAACTCTAGTGTTTGATCCCCTTCTCCTCGGGCGATATCTTTGGCTGCTGCGTTTAACCGGAGAATTGGCTTGGCCACAGAGCGAGCTGTCAAACCGCCAATAATTATTGCTAGAATTAGCGCGGCGATGCAGAGTAAAAGAGTGCTAGCAGTGTTGGCATTAATTTCCTCCATAAAATCGTTTTCTGGAATCACTATCACTACTAACCAATCGATTCCTATCTGGTCTTTGTACGGCAATATCTGCACAAAATGCCGATGATTTTTGAGGTGAAATTCTAGTTTTTGGGGCAGATCGAAGAAGCTTAAATTTAAATTATTAATAATGTGTTTGGCTGCGGCGTTAGTTAAAAGATTTTTACTATCAATTGCCAGCAATCGTCGAGCTTTGCCGTCTGGGCCCACGGTGTAGGGTTTTTCGTCTGTCGAACTGCCCACTAAAGCGCCCGATCGCTCCATAATGAAAGTTTGACCCGAGCGGCTAATTTTCATGTTTCCCAGAAAGTCCCCAATCTCGCTCAGAATAATATCAACTGCCATTACTCCAACAAACTCACCTCGATCGTCATAAAAAGGCTGAGCCGCTGTGATTCCCAAATCGCCCTGAAAAAATGTATAAATTTCAGTCCAAACTAATTTGTTGGCTGCCGTTGCACTGATATACCAGGGGCGAGTTCGCAGGTCGTATTTTGGTTCAAAACTCAATAAATTAGTTGGATTGCCTTCGGCATCTAAAGCATAGCAAGAACGCTGAGGAAAGTTTTCTGTGATTCTGATAACTAATTGTCCTGATGGTTCTCGCCTAACTCCGATAAATTGACCCTCCTTACTGCCTAAATAGATTTCTCGCACGGAGGAGAATATTTGCATCTGCTGCCAAAAGTAGCGCTGTGTTGCTGGCAAATCTGCTGGATGCAGCTTGCCGAGTTGAGCTGTAGCTGCATTGAGTCGGGCGATGGTGTGAGGTTTTTCCAAGTAATGTGTGAGGTGCTCTTGGATGCGATCGCTAATTTCGCCCTGCAAGCTATTAACCAATTCTTGAACAGCTTTTTGTCCGTTGATGAAAGACAAATATCCTACTAGGCTGACTGCGGCGACAGTTTGCAAGACAAATGGCACTGTCAGCGCTAAACGCAGGGGTACGCTGCTGTACAATTTTGCGATCGATCTGCTGATATTTTTCAAGAACATGGTAAATCGCCTCACTTCTCAGAGCTGCCGCACAAATTGGCCGATTCTTTCATTTGAGCGCAATTAATAATTAGTTCCAGCTAATTGCCGCTAATTGGGTCGAAATTAGCTAGCCCGGATCGGTGATGCGATCGCGCTTCACCGAGCCAAATGCGGCAAGTTCCCCGATAGAAAGCATTGTAGCTCATGCTAATAATCTGTGCTGCACAATTATTTCCTGGGACTTTACATAATTAGGTTCTGCCTCCAGGAATATCTAATTAAGTCCCTCCTCAACCCTCAAGCCTCAACCCTCAACCCTCCGTTAAATCCGTTAAATCCGTTAAAAAATCCGTTGCCGAACTTCCTTTCTTCTGTCACTCATCTGAGCTACCTCGGACAAGCGTCACTAGAAAAAGCGACTGTTAAAGCACTTTCACCCACAGCTACAACTGGGGAATAGCAAGTTCAACAACCCGCAAACAACCAAGGTCAAATCAAAAAACTATGCTTCGCACAAACGCAATTCACATTAAATGACCTTCCCGCCGTTATTGTTACTTACCACCTGCAACTATGCCGTTACCCAAAATGAAAATGTCCGCTAACTTCAGCGACGGTTGAATGGTAGCAGAGCTAATAGGGCTACTACTGATAGAGCATTCAGCGGGCTGATTTCCCGCACCACTGTTAGAAGTTTGTCACAACGGCATATGAGCGTGATAACGCTCGAATATTGATAGCAGCGCCTCAAAATTTTATCGCACAAAATCGCCAATTTAGATTATGTTTGGCAACCTAAATATCAATCTTGGCCGTCAACCATCATTCACACTTGAATTAATCATGATGTATAAATCTGATAACTTTTGTTACCGCCTAATTGTTGGCAGCTTAGCAGGCTCGATTATGATTTCACTTACTTTTGGCATGACACTCTCTGTCATGGGTAAAGAAATCCCTCCGCTTTTTGTTGTGATTGGCAGTAATGCGATCGGCGCCATCTCCGGTCTCCTAGCTCCTTCACCTTCAGAAAAAGAATAGGTTGTTTATTCAGCACGTCTGTTCAACTGTACTGACAGCGATGACATAATGTCAATCGCAATATCCAGAAAATCCCCAGCTCTTAAGAGTTGGGGATTTTCGTGTTTGAATATGTGATTAAAAAAATAATTGCGCTCGGCGATTGTCAAGCTAATTTTAACAAAAAAACGATAGTCTTGTCGGCAACATAAAATATTTTATAAATAACCAAGCATTATCTTTGCTTGTTACCAGGCTCTTCCTGGTAATGCAGATCCGGAGGCTCTGCCTCCTTTTACCTCGCCGCTTATAGGAGAGAGAGGACTTTAGGAAGTGTTTAAGTTATTAAATTTTCATTCCTTATCAGTCCTGACCGCAAACAGCGCTTTGACACGCTACCGATAGGGTAAGTAGTTGTAGGGTGCGTCGCTACGAACAATTGCTCGCATTTCACGCCAGATATCATAGCGACGCACCTTACACATTGGGTGGACGAAACGAACCCAACAATTCTCTTGTAGCAAGCTTTTTTTAAAATGGTATAAGGTGCGCCCATAAGCACCCTAGATAATTAGGTTTTGCGTCCAAGAAGGTCTAATTATAGGACAATACGGTTCACTTAAGAGATTCCAAGAGAGAAAACCGATGAAAAATAGACATTGCGATTGCTTCGTGCCTCGCAATGACCATCTGCGAGTGAACCGTATTGAATTATAGGAAGTTCATTCATGTCTTGCTACAATTCTCAATAGTAGACAAATTATTTTGCATTCACCTCAGCCTACCGGACTAAGCCTCAGCCGTTTTTCTACAGATACTCGCTTCTAATTTAGATGTTGCACTAATTTTTAGAAGAGGTATTAAGTCCGTCCTCTGGCCTCTTGCTTCTTCCCTTCTTCTTCTGCCATCTACCCTCAACTCACCTCCCTTAAATCCATTAAATCCGTTAAATCCGTTGCCAAACCTCCTTTCTTCTGTCACTCATCTGAGCTACCTCAAACAAGCGTCACTAAAAAAAGTGACTGTTAAAGCACTTTCCACCACAGCTACAACTAGGGAATAGCAAGTTCAAACAACTTGCCAACCACCAATCCCCAATAAAACCATGCAAACCACCAACGAAACCAAAGCTCAATTACCTATGTGCTCTTCCTTGCCCACACTGCAACGCAATAATAGCAGCACTTCCAATAAAGACGTTCGCTATCTCCAACAATCCTTAGTTAAAAAAGGATATCCCGTAGCAACTGATGGATTCTTCGGCGCCAAAACCGAACAAGCAGTCATCAACTTTCAAAAGAAAAATAAGATTACTGTTGATGGCATTGTTGGCCAGCAAACTTGGAATAAATTAGGCGCTTGCGTTATCGAACCTCCTTGTTAAATCACTGCCAACATTTGCCCGCACTTCTCTGCTTTCCAAACAACTTGCCAACCACTAATCCCCAATAAAACCATGCAAACCACAAACGCAACTCAAGCTCAATTACCTATGTGCTCTTCCTTGCCCACACTGCAACGAGATGATAGCAGCCCTGCCGCCAATAAAGACGTTCGCTATCTCCAACAATCCTTAGTTAAAAAAGGATATCCCGTAGCAAATGATGGATTCTTCGGTGCCAAAACCGAACAAGCAGTCATCAACTTTCAAAAGAAAAATAAGATTACTGTTGATGGCATTGTTGGCCAGCAAACTTGGAATAAATTAGGCGCTTGCGTTATCGAACCTCCTTGTTAAATCACTGCCAACATTTGCCCGCACTTCTCTGCTTTCCAAACAACTTGCCAACCACCAATCCCCAATAAAACCATGCAAACCACCAACGAAACCAAAGCTCAATTACCTATGTGCTCTTCCTTGCCCACACTGCAACGCAATAATAGCAGCACTTCCAATAAAGACGTTCGCTATCTCCAACAATCCTTAGTTAAAAAAGGATATCCCGTAGCAACTGATGGATTCTTCGGCGCCAAAACCGAACAAGCAGTCATCAACTTTCAAACGAAAAATAAGATGATGGTTGATGGCATTGTTGGCCCGAGAACCTGGAGTCAATTAGGCGCCTGCGAAACAGGTGGGTGTTAAATCACCAACATTTTCCCGCACTTCTCTGTCGATCAAAACTTGCAAACAATAAATGGAGAATCAAACCATGCAAACCACAAGCGCAACTCGCATCGAATTACCTTCCTGCCGTTATTTTCCCCTACTCCAACGCAACGATGCCGTCACCCAAAATGAGGATGTCCGCTACCTCCAACGACTTTTAAATGTCAGCGGAGCTTCCCTAAATACTGATGGATCGTTCGGCGCCAAAACCCAACAAGCAGTCATCAGTTTTCAACAGAAACAAAAAATCGCTGCTGATGGCATTGTCGGCCCGAAAACTTGGAATAAATTAGGCGTTTGTACAACTATATTTTAAAGTTTGTACTACCATATAAACAGAGTAGGGCGTGCAATGCGCGCCCTATCTTTTATAGCAACCGTGTCCGACGCTGAGGACGTTTTTCCTTGCACTTTCTTTCCCCATGCGTTCTTCGTTCTTCATTCTTCCTTCAAAAAGCCGCCTATTTCTCCGCCCAATCTTCCACTCCAGACCACCCCTCCGGCACCCCATACATTCGATACTTGCGAGAGCGTTTGAAATACAGCGTTGCTACCTGATCGTCAGGATTGATTTGTAAAATATTCTCAAATACTTTTTGGGCGGGAACAAATTTTTTGTGGTAGTAAAAATTGAGAGCTTCTTGAAAAATCTCCGCAGTTTGCTGCTTGAGGAGAATGCTCTTCTCTGTTTCTGTATCGTAAATTTCAAACACCGACACAGCAGTTGTCTTTCCTTTCACCGTTACTCGATCGACAAATCTGTAGTTATATGTTTCTGGATCGTCCAGGCGATCGATAATTTCACCGCTAACGAGAATTCCCGCGCCGTAAAGCTTAGTCAATCCTTCCAAACGAGACGCGAGATTCACCGCATCAGCAATCACGGTACTTTCCATCCGTTCTCGCTCGCCAATTGTACCCAACATCAAAGGACCCGCGTGCAAACCAATGCCGATCGCGAGCCGAAACAAGCCGTTTTTTTCGCGATCGTCGTTGTAGATATTCAATTCTTTTTGCATATCAATTGCTGCTCGCACACCATCTGATGGAGATGTAGGAAACAAAGCCATGACTGCATCGCCAATATATTTGTCAATAAACCCCTTATTTTTCCTGATCGCAGGGCTAACACTTCCCAAGTAACTATTAAGGAATGCAAAATTTTCTGCCGGTGTCATCTGTTCTGAAATCACCGTAAAAGAGCGAATATCAGCAAACAGCACAGTCATATCCTTTTCCTGATTGTCGCCTAATTTTACTTCAATAATACTCGGTTTTTCCAGCAAGTTTAAAAAATCGTGCGGCACAAACCTGCCGTAGGCTGAATTCAGTTTTGCCAGGCTAATTTGCGTCTTAATTCTGGCCAACAATTCCTTTTTGATAAAAGGTTTAGTTATATAATCATTCGCTTCTAAGTTAAAAGCTTCTAGCAAGTCGCTAGTTTGATTTTTTGCCGTCAGCATCAGAATCGGCACTTCTAAAGGCGAGTATTTTTTGCGGACTTCTCGACACACTTCATAACCAGTCATCTGCGGCATCATTACATCGAGTAAAATTAAGTCTGGCTTAAATCCTGATTCAATTAGATTTAAAGCTTCTCTCCCGTTTATCGCTTGAGCGATCGCATAGTTTTCTAAAGCAAGACAGTTGATGATGACCTGAATATTAATGGGTTCATCATCGACTACCAAAACTTTTAGTTTTTCACTTTCTAGCAACTCGCTATTGGCTGATACTGGAGAATTTATTGGAAATGATTGGGCGGCGAATTCAGGAGTCATTAAAATGTGTGAAGCGGAGCTATCCCGTAGGGAATCGCCCTCGGTTAAATGTGGCTGTCTGGTGCTAAATTCCGGCTGACTCTCAGATACGGGCAAAGTAAAGGTGAATTGGGAACCGACGCCTACAGTTGAAGATACCGAAATTTTACCTCCGTGCAATTCCACTAATTGCTTGGCAACAGCTAACCCTAAACCCGTGCCGCCATATTCTCTAGCTGTGGAACCGTCAGCTTGTTCAAAGGATTCAAAAATTTGCTCTAATTTATCTTCGGGGATGCCAATCCCAGTGTCGGATACAGTAATGGCTAATTGGGAATTAGGCGATGATTGTTCGTTGCTTGTTACCAAGTTTGCTGAAATTTCAACGGTGCCGCTGTCAGTAAATTTAATCGCATTGCCGATTAAGTTGTAAAGTATTTGCTCCAATCGATTCTCGTCGGCTGCTATTGGTGGCAATTCGGGAGCGACTGAGTTAATCAATTGCAATTTTTTTGTGCCTACTAATGGCTGAGACAATGTGAGAATCACAAAGACTCTTTCTCGGAGAGCGACGGACTTAATTTGCAATTCTATAGTTTTGTTCTTGAGCTGAGAAAAGTCCAGAATATCGTTAATTAAAGAAGCCAATCTTTTTCCAGACGATGAAATCAAAGCTAAGTTAAAATTTGTTGTTTCTGGCAGTTGTCCGGTAGCACCGTCTATCAAAGATTCTGCAATCCCAATAATGCCGTTGAGCGGAGTGCGGAGTTCGTGAGAAGTGTTGGCCAAGAATTCGTCTTTAAGTTTGTCCAGTCGCTGCAATTCGGTATTTTTAGTTTCTAAGGCAGTAAAAGATGCTTGCAGTTGTGCTGCCATGCTGTTAAAAGCAGCGGCAAGTACGCCCAACTCGTCGGATCGATCGAGCTTGACAGTTCTGTCAAATTGTCCTTCTGACAAAGCTATTGCTGCATCTTTTAATTTTAAAATTGGTTTGGTAATCCAGCGAGAAGTGAGAATTCCTAGCACAATTGCTATGCCCAAAGCTGCAAGACATAGCAGCACTGTAGTTCGGTTGCCGGCATTAATTTGTTCCATAAAGTCTGCTTCTGGAACGACAACGACAATCAGCCAGTCTAAACCTTTGCCGTCTTGGAATGGCAGGACTTTTAAAAATTGCTGCTTGCCGTTTATTTCAAAATTGAGTTGTTGCGATTTGGTAATTTGCTGCAAATCTTGAAAGTGACTTTCTAAGTATTTAGCTGTACTCTGCGTTACGATATCGCTGCTTTCTTTGACTTTAAACTGTTGTTTTTTACCGTTTTTGCTGCGGAAAGGTTTTTCGGGCGTGGAAGTTGCCAGCAGCGTTCCCTTTCTTTCGATAATAAATGTTTGACCGGATTTGCCTATTTTGAGGCTGTTTAAAAATTGACCGATACTGTCCAGACGCAAAGCAGTAATTAATACTCCGTCTAGCTGTTTCTGGTTGTTGTAAACTGGTTGCAGCGCGCTGACTATCAGTGTGGGTTCTAGCAAGGAGACATCAACTGAACTCCAAGTGGGTTTGCCTGCTAGAGACGCATCTTTGTATAACGGATTCTGTCTGATATCGAAGTTTTTGATGGTGGCTGCTAGTTTGGTGCGATCGCCCGGATAATTAGTATTGTAAGAATAAAAATTAAATTTGGTAGACGGGCCCGAGGCGTTAATCAATAAAGTCCCATCCGACATCTTTTCGCCAGTGCGGTATTCTCCATTGCGATTGGCGATCGACGTAAAATTGATATAAGGATATAATTGCACTTGCCGCCACAGATACTTTTCCCAAGCTGACAAGTCTTTCATGTTCACAAAACCCAGTTTCACTGCATCCAGCTTGCTTTGATTGATTTGGTGCGGAGTTTGCAGATAAGTTTTCAAATTTTGCTCAATGCGATTGCTCACCTCTCCCATCAACTGATCTGCAAGATCGTTCACGGCTGTTTGAGAGTTCTTAAATGATAAATATCCCACAATTCCCACCGCTGCAAATACTTGCAAAACAAACGGGACTATGAGTACAGTTTGCAGCGTTGTTTTTCCTGAAAGTTTAGCAGCTAAGCGCTTGAGAGAAAAAGTTGACATAACATTAATTGAGATTAAAAAACACAGTTGATACTCGGAGCGAAGCTACACCGCTGTTAAGTATTGTAAATCCTTTTGTACTCCAACATAACTTACGCAAGAACAGCCTGATTCTGGGTTGCTTCCTGAATAGCTGTCCAACCTGAGATTTTTTAGAGAAACCAGGTTCTTTTTCGCATAGCTTTCCGCATTATATTCGATTGTGAAGTCACAACTAGCGAACTCAACAGCGAATTATCGGAAAAATTGCCCATTTTGGGTCTTCAGGCTTCGGTCTGAATATATTATGACTGAGACCAACTCCAGAAAACTCGATAAACACTTCATTCAGTTGACAGTTGACAGTTGACAGTTGACAACGACCTCTACCCTTAAGTCCGAGGATTGGAGTAATGAATAGTCTCATTTTAATTTCTCCCGATCGGGCGGGCGGGCTTTAAACCGATTTTTTATGGTAAAAATTTCTGCCGTCAGCTCGATCTTACTTTTACTACTTTTCATCCAAAAATTCTATTCCCGACCATCCTTCTGGGACTCCATACATTCGATTCTTCAGAGAGCGCTCCCAGTAGATTGCTGCTAACTTATCTTGAGGATTGGTTTCGCAAATCTTCTTGAATATTTTTTGCGATTTAGTAAAATTTTGCTCGAAATAAAGATCCAGACCTTTTTGAAATGCAGCAGCAGTTTCCTGTTTGAGCTGAATGCTTTGTTCTGTTTCTGCATCAAAAATTTCAAACACCGACACGGCAGTTTTTTTTCCTTTGACTGTGACTCGATCGACAAATCGGCACAGATGTTTTTCTCGATCGCCCAAACGCTCTAAAATTGATTCTGTTACCAGAATTCCCGCGCCGTAAACCTTAGTCAATCCTTCCAAACGAGACGCGAGATTCACCGCATCAGCAATCACTGTACTTTCCATCCGTTCTTGCTCGCCAATCGTACCCAGCATTAAAGTACCCGCGTGTAAACCGATACCGATCGTAATCGGTGCGTAATCCCTTGTTTGTCGGCGATCGTTGAAAAGAATAACTTGTTTTTGCATTTCCACTGCCGCGCGAACAGCATCATCTGCCGACTCAGGAAATAGTGCCATAATCGCATCGCCAATATATTTATCAATGAAACCTTGGTGAGCGCGAATTACCGGACTGACTCGACTTAGGTAGCTGTTGATAAAATTAAAATTTTCTTGGGGAGTCATAGCTTCGGAGATAGTCGTAAAGGAGCGAATATCAGAAAATAAAACTGTCATTTCTTTCTGAATTTGATCGCCTAGTTGAACATCAACAATACTTTCGTGTCCCAAAAATCGCAGAAAGTCGTGGGGGACAAATCTACCGTAAGCTGCATTGATTTTTGTCAGACGGATGTGAGTTTTGATTCGGGCTAGCAATTCATTTTTAAGAAACGGTTTAGTTAAAAAATCATTGGCTCCTGCATTGAAACCTTGCACTAAGTCAGATACTTGATTTTTGGCAGTTAGCATCACGATTGGCAATTCGCTCGCCGTGAATTTCTCCCGGATTTTATCGCAAACCTCGTAACCAGTCATCCGTGGCATCATGATATCTAGTAAGATTAGATCTGGCTGGTAGCCTCTGTCTAGAAGAGCTAAAGCTTCTCTACCGCTGCTAGCTTCGGCGATCGCATAGTTTTCGAGAAGTAAATTGTTAGTTAATACCTGAATATTTACAGGTTCGTCATCTACAATCAAGATTTTCAACTTCTTGTTTTCTTGGCGTTGTTTATAATCTCTCGAACTCTTATTATTAAAAATTGGTAGGGCAGTTTCATTAGTTATTAACTTGCGCTCGTCGCTTTGTGAAACTAAAGACTGTCGAGCCGTTGCTGGCAACTGCTTGTAATCGACATACTGATTTAGAGAAATTGGCAAACTAAAGGTAAACTGCGAACCTATACCGAGTTCTGAAGATACGTGAATTTCGCCGCCGTGCAGCTCAACTAACTGCTTTGTAACTGCCAAACCTAAACCAGTTCCTCCGTATTCTCTAGCAGTGGAACCGTCGGCTTGTTCAAAGGATTCAAAAATTAGTTCTAATTTATCTTCAGCCAGGCCAATTCCGGTATCTGATACCGTAATTTGCAGTTTTGACCTGACAATTAAAGATTGAAGCTGGTTGGTTACTGAACTTTCTTTTTCGTGCCACTGCGGCGCCTCCAAGCTAATAGCATTGGCGGCAATTTCAATAGTACCATGTTCGGTGAACTTAATTGCATTTCCGATTAAGTTATAAAGTATTTGTTGCACTCGATTTTCATCGGCATCCACCAGGGGAATGTCGGCAGTGACTGAATTAATCAACTGCAAGTTTTTTGTACCAATTAGAGGTTGAGAAAGAGTCACCACGATCTCGACAATTTCTCTGATGCCCACAGGCTGGATTTGCAGTTCAATATTTTTGTATCTCAGCTTGGAGAAATCGAGAATATCGTTGATGAGATTGGACAGTCTTCTGCCACTAGATGCAATAATTGCTAGATTGGCAATGGTCGGTTCTGGCAATTGTCCTGTAGCACCGTCGATCAAAGATTCGGTTAAACCGATAATGCCGTTAAGCGGGGTGCGGAGTTCGTGAGAAGTGTTCGCCAAAAATTCGTCTTTGAGTTTGTCAAGTCGCTGCAAATTGGCATTTTGATGCTCTATTTTTGTGAAAGATACTTGCAATTGACTGGCCATGCTGTTGAAAGCATTGGCTAATTTTCCTAGTTCGTTAGATGCGGCAATATTTACCCGAGTTTCCAACATTCCGCTACTCATTTGAGTAGCTGCGGATGTTAGGGATTTTAAAGGATTTGTAATCGATCGCGCAAAACCGACTCCCAAGCCCACGGCGGCGAGGGCGCTGGCGGTGGTAACTGCACCCATGACGTATATGAACGATCGCACTGGAGCGTAAGCTTCGGCTGTAGGTAGCTCTACAACCACCATCCACTGTACCCTGCGGACGATCGCACCCGTGCCCATGACTTCTTCCCCGCGCCAGCCTCGATAAACGAGCGGAGATTGCACCCCCGAAGCTAAAGCTAATTTGGATAACTCTCCCACAAACGATCGCCCTTTCAAATCTGGGAGTAAATACGGATTAATCTTGTTTCCTGTTTCCGAAATCAGCACCGAGCGGTTGTCGATAACATAGCTGTATCCTGTTTTTCCCACTTGCGATCTGGCGGCAATTTGAATTAAAAAATTTAGACTAACTCTGGCAAATAATACTCCAGCAATTTGATTTTTACTGTCGCGAATAGGCACCGCTAAATTAACAACATTAACCTTGGTCTTCATATCGACATCTACTGGACTCACATAATTTTGAGCCTGTCCAAATGTCTCCCAAAATACAGGTGCATCTCCCGAAATACCTGCTAAAGTCAAGCTAGAGGTAGAGAAGGGTTCGTAAGGCGACATCGCCTGTACGATTTGACCTTTACTGTTAAAAATTCCCACCACTTCGTAGGCGCTGTTGCTGTTGACTAATCCTTCGATAATGCTGCGCTGAGTTTCACTATTAAATTCTGTTAATCCGCGCAATTCTGACAAGTAATTGAGTTGGCGCTGCAAGTTATCCAGATCAGCGCTAATTTGGGCGGCCGCAGCTTGCGATCGCTCGTACTGAAGCTGTTTTGTCTGTTCTATTTGTCCCCGAAAGCTGAGGTAAGCTAACGTACTTCCCGCCATCAATACGCTTGCCACAACAATCGAGACAAAACCGTAACGCAGTTGATTGGCAATTGAGGACATTTGATTCTGCCAGTTAACAGTTTTAACTCTGTCTCTAGCATACACCAAATTGCATTTTTCCTGCTGCACAATCGCCACCGTTGATTTATCGTTACCTTGGCATAACTTCTGATATTATATAGCAACCGCGCCTGAGGGTGGGAAGATTATTAATAAGCCTTTACCCACGCAGTCGATAACTTCTGACTTCTCTCATAGATAAGTAAAGCCTGACGGCAGGACTGATGACTGATGACTGATGACTGATGACTGATGACTGATGACGGCAGGACTGATGACGGCAGGACTGATGACTGATGACTGATGACTGATGACTGATGACTGATGACTGATGACTGATGACTGATGACTGATGACTGAT
>NZ_JAUBUN010000032.1:60812-91558 GCF_036702665.1 Microcoleus sp. Aus8_D2 | reverse complement strand
AATTTCGACAGTTATCAATTTTTTATTTGTTGAAGTAGATGGAATCCCCGTCCGTTTTACGGCGGGGTGGATGTCAAACGCTACCAATTTACCCAGAGGATTTGACATTCAATTCGGGCGATCGAACTTGATGAGAATAGCACTGTTCCCCGGCACCAAAAAAGTCGCACTACCACCCTTGAGCGTCAAGCTGCTAACAACCTCATCCATTAACCTCAAACTAAACTCCCACACCGTCCCATTACCAGCTTCGATCAAAGCCGAAATATCGGCACGAACAGTATAAGATTTTGCTCGGTCGTTGACAGCCAGCAAGTAAACATTCTTACTGGAATCGAGAGTTGCAACTGCCATCAAATCGGAACTGTTAGCGATCGGAAAAAAGCTAGCTCTACCGCCCTGCAACGCCCGAATTCCCATCCGCAAAGCATAGTAGCTCGCGCGCCGTTTTCCTCCATCCCCCAGCAAACCGAACGCCAGTCCCGGCTTTCCCCAGTCGTACAAACAGAATATGTGACTGCCGTAAATATAATTATCCCCCGGTTGGGAACCTCGGATCAAATTTTTAATCAAACTTAAAGCTAAAGATAAATCGCCGTAGCTAATCTCGTAACTTCCCCATTCTCCCACCCAAACCTGCGAGTTAGCGCGGACAGTACCGTTCATCCAGCAGCGCACTTTGCGGGTGTAGTTAGAAATATCTGCATCGTAGTTGTGGACATTGACGGTATTCAAATAATTCGGTATTTCCTGCAAAGCACTAGCCGGCCAATTGCTGCCACGGTTTTCGGGCCGTGGATGCGGTAAGTGCGATCGGGCAAATAAGTTTTATAAACAAAGTCTATCGCATCTTTTGCCACCTTAACCAACTCAAAATAGTCAGTCCTAGTCCCGCCCCAACCCTAATCGCGATTATCCGATTCGTTGTGAATTTCCCAATCATCAACGCGGTAATCATTGCGAACATTCAGCCAATAAACCGTAGCAAAAACCTGTTCCCACCACTCGTTTCAATCTTCTCCTGTGCGCGGCGGATTCAGTTGCAGATCCCCACTCGGATGCCAGCCATTATCAACATTCCGAGTACTCACAACCGGGCGAATATTTGCTTGTTTGAGACTATTAAAAATAGTTTTGGCATTACCTTGCCAAACTGTGCCTGGTTCTCCCGACCACCAATAATCGCTACCCTGGGGCGGATCAGTCATAATCCGATCCCAGTGCGCCCCATTAATTATATTTAGATTTGTCTGAATTTGGGATATTTTCGACCAGCCGTATTTACCATCATCATCTTCAGATTCCCATGGAGACATACCCCCGTAAATGCGGTATGTATTAATTACGGTGTTGCTTAATCAGGGGCTGAAAAAAATAAGTTAAAAATCAATAACCTTTGTGGATACTGGTTTCTATGACTTGCATATTTAGCTTTTCATACTGTAAATCAGCAACGCCTTAATTCCCTAATCTTGCAAATCTTTGATGTCGAAATTGATATTGCCCTAGACTGCACCGATGTAGCCAGCGATCTCACCTGCAGCATTGCCGGAAATTTTAATTGTTTCGATGTTTTGATAAAAAATTGCCCTGGCGCTTTACAATTCAAGACTGAGGGCGATGAAAATTGCGATCGTAAAAATCCGAATTATAGTTTTGGATAACACTGGGTTACTGACAAACTGCCTAATACCTACTGACTAATTAACTTCAACCGACGCTGAAGTTTCCCCGCCGCCGTAGCAATTACGATCGCCAAAATCGGGTGCAGTGGCTCGCTGTAGCGAACTTCTGCATAAGTGAGTGCATGAATCAAAGTAAAATAGCCGCAGACTGCCAGCAGTGGCAAAAACTCCCGCCAGCGCTCCCGCAAAACTATCATGCTCAAAGCAGCAATTATAGGCAAAATTCGCACCGCCAAAATACAGACAATCTGTTGTAGCGAAAAGAATCGCCGCATTACACCCACATTAAACATAGCATGATCGGGCCAGTCGCTTACAGGGTTTCCCAACCAGAAAAAAACTGCCTTTTGCAAACAATACCAGAGATAGACAGCAGGCTCGCGGAGGATTGAAGCGATCGCCCGTTTGGTAAAATAGCGATCGCCCTCAATTGTAAAAGCATTGTGTCCCCCATTCCGAGCCGGATTGAGTTCTTCCTCCCAAATCTGAACCATATGGCGTTTTGGTAGTTTTTCATAAGCCAAATGATAAAACTCTGGACTTCCTTGCCACAGTGCACCCACAGAAACACTGTAAATCAAAAAAGTCTTGTGAGTTCGATAATTGTGGTAAGTCCAAGGTGCAGTAATGATGATAATTGCGCCCAAATAAGCAACAAACAAAGCAATCTTGCGCTTAAAATGCCATTCGCGCGGCATCAATAGTGGCACAATTGCTGGAAGCAACATCGCTGTCGGCCGACAAAGATTCGTAATTGCCAACAGCGCACCTGCTAATGAAAAACTTTGCCACTGCGGCTGTTCCAATGCCCACAGCAAACCCAGCACGGTTAAAAGTATTAAAGGCGTGTATAAAATCTCTGTTTGCAGGCGCCTGACATGAAAAATGAGGGAGGGATCTATCGCCATTAATCCAGCCGCTACTAAGGAACTCTGAGCACCAGTAAAACGCCGTGCCAGGATAAAAGTTAGCGGTATGATTGTCGCCCCCAAAAAAGCTTGTACGTAAACTACAGATGCGGGAGAGCGACCAAAAATTGCATAGCATCCAGCCACAAAAAAGGGATAAACTGGCGTCCGGCCTGGTCTTTCAAAAAAATAACCGTTCAGCAGATCGTATGCGAAACGTTCATAGCCCGGTTCGTCGCCCGTCAGACGGGCGGGGGTATCGGGTAGAGTTTGGTTGGTGCGCCACGCCACATAAAGGCGTAATGCCAGTCCCAGCAGCGTCAGACAAATCAGCGCCAAGACAATTATGCGGTGATTTCTTTGCGGCTGGATTTCTGATATGTCTGGTGTCATAAAAACTGACTGCGAAAATTGGATTGGTTCCCTCTCAATTTTTTAGGTTGGGAATGTCAAAAATTATATCGTTTCAGATACATTTTTTTCGAGAATTGATATTTTTCACGCAATGTCCGACCATTCCAGCGGACGATCGCATTTTGAGAATCTTGGGTGCAAGTAGATCTTTGGGCAAACCCATGCTGCAAGCTTTCCGTCTCGCAAAAGCTAACGCGCTCCGGGCGATTGTTCCCCACTCCTATCAGACGCCACAGAGTTGAGTAGAGAGTTGACAGCGGTTCTTGAGAGTCAAGAGTTGACACAAAGTTATTGATAATATTTTCCTCTAATTGATATTCAAATGCGATCGCCCGCTCGCCCGCAACACAAATTAAATGAACTTGCGTGCTAAAAAATCTCTCATGTAGCGATTCACTAACTGCGGCTGTTCCTGGTTCACCCAGTGGCTGCAATTGGGAATGTACTGAATCTGAAAGTCCCGCACGTAATCTGCGGTGCCGTAGGTTAACTCTTTGCCGAGAGCCCTATCATTTTCGCCCCAAATCATCAGCGTCGGAACTTCCAGGACATCCCAATTCGGGCGATCGAGAAATCCGCGAGCAATATTCCGGTAATAATTGATAGTAGCAGTCAGAGCACCCGGTTTGGCAGCCGCATCTTTGTAAGCTTGGATATCGGAGGGGGTAAAGCTGCTTTTGTCAACTGCCATGCCTTGCAAAGCGCGATCGATCGCCCGATAGTCGCCCAACTTAATTAAAAATTCCGGCAAAAATGGCAACTGAAACAAAAAGATGTACCAACTTTTCAGCAATTGTTGGGGAGTGCGCAACCCTTCAGCAAACTTTGCCGGATGCGGTATATTCATCACAATTAATTTATCCACCATCTCAGGATAAGCATAAGCAAAACTCCAGGCGATCGCACCTCCCCAGTCGTGGGCAACTAAGACGCAGCTTTTGTATCCAAAGCCTTGAATAATTCCCTTGATATCTTGTACAAATTCTGCCATCACATAAGCAGATTTATCCTTGGGTTTGTCGCTGTTATTGTAACCCCTGAGATCCACAGCAACAACTTTATAATCTGATGCAAATTCCGGGATTTGATGGCGCCAAGAATACCAAAACTCAGGAAATCCGTGCAGCATCAGCATCAGCGGCCCAGAGCCTTGAGTCACATAGTGGAGTTTGATGCCGTTTGTAGCGATAAATTCGTGTGTCCAAGCAGCTTCTAGCACAGACATATTTGATGTTTCCTCTAGCTACAGAGATATCCTAGCAGTTATACCATTTGAGATTGGAGATTGAAGACTTGGGAATGACCGCTCGCCTGTGGTTCTTCCTGTGTGGAACAGGCCAGAGGCTTGTGGTTCTTCTCGAAATGATTGCTATCTCAGTCAAAATATTAGTATAATGTTACTCGCGTCCCGACAACTGTCAAGCCCAAAATCACTCATTTCAGATCGGGCGATCACCGAGAACCGCCAGAATTTAAGGATTTGTGAGGGAGCAAGTTAAATAATTCAGAGCTTGCCAGTACACTAAGAATTGAAGGAGTTAATACCATGTCTGGCGATCGCCTGCAACACATTGTTAACCGATTGACAGATCGTCTCAAGCGCGACGTATTAATTGAAAAATCCCTCTACGACATTCGAGAAGTGTTGCAGAGCGATCGCGCGGTGCTGTATTATTTTTACAGGCAGTGGCACGGTAGAGTGACTTGCGAGATGCTAAGTGCGATCGAACTCTCAATCTTAGGTTCCACTGGCCCAGACGAGTGTTTTAACGACGAATACGCTGCTTTGTACCAAGCCGGCAGAGTCAGAGCAATTTCAGATATTGAAACAGAACCAATTCATCAATGTCACCGAGAGTTTCTGCGCAGCCTGAAGGTTCGCGCGAATTTAGCCGTGCCAATTTTAACGAAAAAAGGACTGTGGGGGCTGTTAATTGCTCATCAATGCAGGGGGCCCCGTACTTGGTTGCGATCGGACATTGAATTCATGCAAAAACAAGCACAAAATATGGCAATGTCTCCCACTATTCAAGATAGTTAATCGTTAAAAGTTTGATCGTTCGGAATGCGAGTCCTCTGATTTTGATGCGGACTCGCATTCCTCACTACGAACCAGTTAACTCACAGCTACAGCCTCCCCCAAAGGATGCTGCTCTAAAACAGCCTTCAAATACTTCCCAGTATAAGAACGAGGATTTGCCGCCACCTCCTCCGGCGTCCCCGCCACAATAATTTCGCCGCCCTTATCTCCCCCTTCCGGGCCCAAATCGATCGCCCAATCGCAGCACCGAATCACATCCAAATTGTGTTCGATCACCAAAATTGAATTCCCCTTATCCACCAATCTTTGCAGCACGTTTAACAAATGGTGAACGTCATAAAACGACAAACCAGTCGTGGGTTCATCAATCAAATACAACGTCTTCCCAGTAGCGCGCCGCGACAGTTCCGTTGCTAGCTTCACCCGCTGCGCTTCGCCCCCAGAAAGCGTCGGCGCCGGCTGTCCCAACTGAATGTAACCCAATCCCACATCAACCAAAGTTTCCAATCTGACGCCCGCCCTGGGAATATTTTTAAACATCTCCCAAGCTTCCTCGACAGTCATGTTCAAAACATCAGAAATCGACTTGCCTTTATACTTCACTTGCAGCGTTTCCCTGTTGTACCGCGCACCCTTACAAACCTCGCACTGCACGTAAACATCCGGCAGAAAATTCATCGAAATCACGTTCACCCCTTGGCCACCGCAAGCTTCGCACCTTCCCCCTTTCACGTTAAAAGAAAACTGCCCCGCTTTGTAACCTCTTGCCTTCGCTTCAATGGTTTCGCAAAATAAATCCCGAATCACATCAAAGACTCCCGTGTAAGTAGCAGGATTAGAACGCGGAGTGCGGCCGATGGGAGATTGATCGATGACAATTACCTTATCAACCACATCCTCAAGAGAGCGTTCGCCCTTGGTTTTTAGGGCTTCCATATCCGTCGGAAAAGGAACTTTTTTGGTGAGATAGTGTTGCAGTGACGGGTACAGCAATTCATTGATTAAAGTTGATTTACCAGAACCGGAAACCCCTGTCACGCAGACGAGTTTTCCCAGCGGAAATTCCACATCAACATTTTTTAAATTGTTGCGCGTCGCATTTTTGATCGAGAGAGCTTTGCCGTTGCCTTTTCTCCTTTCGTTAGGAGTTTCAATTACTCGTTTTCCCGACAAATAAGCACCAGTCAAGGATTCTTCGGCCGCCAGCAAGTTTTCCAAGCTTCCTTGCGAGATAATCTTGCCGCCGTGAACGCCGGCGCCGGGGCCGATATCCACAATGTGGTCTGCCGCGCGCATGGTTTCTTCATCGTGTTCTACCACAATCAAAGTATTGCCTAAATCGCGCAACTTTGTTAAGGTTTGCAGCAGCCTAAAATTGTCTCTTTGGTGCAGTCCGATGCTGGGTTCGTCCAAAACGTAGAGGACGCCGGTCAAACCAGAACCGATTTGAGTGGCGAGGCGAATTCGCTGGGCTTCTCCGCCGGAAAGTGTCATGGCTGCGCGGTCTAATGTCAGGTAATCCAATCCGACATCGAGCAAAAATTGGAGTCTTGCTTTGATTTCTCTCAGGGCTAAATCGGATATTTGAAATTGCCGATCGCTCAATCCCAAATTATTGACTCGTTCCCGACAGTCGCGAATCGAAATCCCCGTCAAATCCACAATTCCGTACTGTCCCAGCCGTACCGACAGCGCCTCTGGCTTCAACCGCTTACCCTGACACACGTCGCAAGAGCGATCGACTCGATACTGTTCCAGCTTCTGTTTGATCAAATCAGAACCAGTATCGTCGTACTGGCGCTGCAACATGGAAATTACACCTTTAAAATCTCTCCTCAAATCGGTGGCGTTGCTATCTCGCTTCTTACTTTCTGCGGTTTGTTTTGACTCATTTCCATACAAAATCACTCGCTGGTGTTCGGGCCTCAAGCGGAACCAAGGAGTGTCGATCGCAAATCCGCAAGCATCAGCAACACTGCACAGCAAAGAGAGATAATAAGAATTGTCTTTGTCTGACCAAGGGGCGATCGCACAATAAAGAGGCGCTTTCTCATCGGGAATCACCAACTCCGGCGCAAAAGTCCGCAAACTCCCCAAACCGTGGCAGTTTGGACAAGCGCCGTAGGGCGAATTAAACGAAAATAAGCGGGGCGAAAGTTCTTCCATCACCGCGCCGTGTTCGGGACAAGCAAAATTTTCCGAAAATACGATCGGCCCATTGGCTGGTTCAGAATTTTCGTCAGCCGGTAACTCTTCTACGATCGCAATTCCCTCAGAATGCCGCAAACAAGTCGAGAGAGAATCCACTAAACGTTCTTCTAAACCGGGTTTTTTAACTAACCTGTCAACAACTATCTCGATATTGTGCGTATGATTTTTATCTAATTCGATATTTTCCGACAGTTCTAAAATTTCTCCGTTAACTTTCACCCGAATAAATCCTTCGGAAGCTAAACTCGACAATAATTTGCGGTGAGTGCCTTTTTTTCCGCGCACAACTGGCGCCAGAAGGTGAAAGCGAGTACCGTCTGGAAGTGCCATAACTCGATCGCACATTTCATCAATTGTCTGCGGCGCAATGCAGCGATCGCAAATCGGACAGTGCGGTTCGCCAGCTCTGCCGTAGAGCAATCTAAGATAATCGTAAATTTCTGTAACAGTGCCGACAGTCGATCGCGGGTTGTGAGAAGTTGACTTTTGGTCGATCGAAATAGCCGGACTCAACCCCTCGATTGCATCCACATCCGGCTTATCCAACTGTCCCAAAAACTGGCGCGCGTAGGCGCTGAGAGACTCCACGTAGCGGCGCTGTCCCTCGGCAAAAATTGTATCGAAAGCCAGGGAAGACTTACCAGAACCGGAGACACCAGTAAACACGATCAGTCGATCGCGCGGCAGTTCCAGATCGATATTCTTAAGGTTGTGCTGTCTCGCACCGCGAATCCGAATTGTATTTTGGCTGTTGGAGTTAGAACTCGTCACCTGATGCCCGTTGTGGGATGCACTTGGCTGGCTGTGTGAGGTTTTGGCGCGTTGGGACATGAGAGTAGTGCAAAACAGTGCTTAACCATCTTAGCGCTGCCTTTGGAATAGCTGGCATCCAAACTCAAGAATATCAAAGAATCTTAAACAGTTGACAGTTGACAGTTGAGGGTTCAGTTTTAATGCCCGCTGCTGTTTGCACAGTAGACTGCATAATGTTTACTTCCCCGACCTTGAGATTAACATCAAAGAATTGTCAAATAAGTTTCCGTCGGCCCGTCAGGCAAAACCTTCAAACTTTGATTTTTCAAATCTACTTCAATTCCCAGCGCTTCCATCGGAATCACGCCTAAAAGCGGAGTTTTTCCCTCTGGCAATTCCAAACACTCAAACGTCCCTTCGCGGCCGCACAGAGAAATTTTAGCATCTTGAAAAATCCTTGCCTCGCTAATGCCAGTTGCGGTCTCAACAACTACTTGCTTAAGGATTCTCAAACCTAGTCTAGCAATGACATCTTTTGGCAAACACAAAGTTGTCGCGCCCGTATCCACTAAAACATTTTCTAGAGTAACAGACCTGATTTGCTCTATTGGAATCATGCCTCGTTCGGCATCAGCCTGATCTATCAGATTTTGAATCGCTAGCGTTGTTGTAACTTTTCCCATGAGGCTTTCGCTAGTTGACTGCATAATTATTCTCACCTGAAAAATTGCTCTTTTAATTTTAGCATACACTGCTCAATTTAAACCTGAGATAAAATAGATAAAAAATGGGAGTTTCTCAATTTTTCCAAGCATTTCTTGGGGTGCCGTCCCGCTCTGTTGCCTGTATTTATATTATTAAACAGTTATCTATCGGCAAATACAATATAAAAACTGGTTTGTAGTGAGGACTTTAGTCCTATGATTTTGCGGACTAAAGTCCTCACTACAAACCGTTCTCAAGAGCATTCTCTGCGGTTAATCAAAGAATATTTGTAGCCGCCGTTAAAGTGTAGAGTCCCAAAGGCCCACCTAACAGCGCAATAACTTTTATTTTGCAACAGCACTCGGTGCAACCCATTGGTGTCAACTTAAGGTCAAAGGTAGTCACAGACTGCTGTTTGACCATGAGGTCTCGATCCCCCCTAGCCCCCCTTCTTAAGGGGGGGACAGGATTCTTCTCTTTCGTCCCCCTTAAGAAGGGGGATTTAGGGGGATCGGGCCTCGGCTATAAACGAGATTTTTCAATGGTTTTAGTCTTAAGTTGACACCAATGGGTGCAACCATATTCCAATTTACCCGAGAAACACCGTACAAAATAAAATTATTCAAAAGTCCGTAAGCATCCCCACAATTGTAACCTTTAGCATTAACACATTTCTGATCCGCCCTCTGATTCACCGCCACAAAAATATCTACTCCATCCGGCAACACGCCCGCATACATCTTCAAATTTGCAAAATCATCAAGGATGCGACCTTTATCGTCCACAGGCGGCAATTTCCACTCTTTCGGATTATTATTTCCCCCTAACTGAATTGCCCAAGCCTCAGTACCATCAAGCGCTCCGTTGTGAGCGGTATATCGATTCCAAACATTATTGCGCTTTTCCCCGATGCGCGGATTATTTTCATAACCGCCCACCCAATATTGTGACATAAATTGCAGAAAAACTCCCGCTTCCGCAGCTAGCGAACCAGTGCCGGGACTCAAATCTGTGCTTCTGCGGGCAAAAGGAACTTGGCTTAAATTCCAAGACCAATTTATCGTCCCCGGCTTCGGAGTTATCCAGCTAGAGAAGTCGCAAAAGCTCCCCTTCCAAATGCAGTGCGGTCGCTTCAAATCCCATCCCTTCCCATAGTAAGTTTGCCCGTTCCAGTGACGTTTTTCCGGTTCGCGATCGCCAAAATCTTCTACTCCTTGGCTCATGAAAATTCCCTTTGTAGCCGTAGTAGGAATTCCCAACTCGGTTTTGAAGAAAACCTCCAAAGCAGAGCCTTGATGAGTTTCTAGTTTACCCGTTTTAGCAGCATATCTGCCGGAAGCTACCAACTGCTGCAAAATAATCGTAGGAAATGCCGGACTGGTATTGGAATAATGATATAGACCGAGAGGATACTGAAGGCATCGCCCAGCCAAAACCATCAGAGTTTCTTCTAAAGTAGCACTAGGCAAAAAATAGCCTGCGTTAGCAGAGATGCCGAGTTGATTTTTAGCGGAACTGACAGATTTGTTCCCCCATTCATTGACAAGTAGCTGTTCTTGGGATTTAAAATCGGCTGGGGTTTTCAGATTGCGCAGCACTGGCAAATTTGCGGTGATATCTTCACTGTATCTGGGCGCGCTCCGCTGAAGTCCCGATCGATGGGATAATAAATGTCCGAGGGTGACGTTTTGCCACTGTTTGTCTGCAAATCCCTTGTTGAGATTGGCACAGTTTTTGTCTTTCACGGCAACTGGAAATTTGACTTTTCCCGAAAATACGGCGTGCAAGTTTTGCGGAATAATCGCTACTGGATATTGTTTGTTCAAACCAGGAATTAGCGGCGGATAATGCTCTGGATCGAACAATTTCATCCCTTCAATTTGGTCGTCAGTCAGTTCTAAATTTGTGCGATCGCGCGCCGTCTGTTTGAGCGCCCAGCGCACCATGGCAAAGGTAACAGGCTTGCTGATACTGCCCATCCGCATGGGGGTATCTGCGGGTACGATCGCACTTAGAGGAGCCTGCGTGTCGTCACCGCAAGCCGGATTTGAGTTAAAGGTCGATCGGCCTTTCATGCGCCCCAAGCCCCAAACACCCACGGGCTTACCTTTGACAGAAACACCGAGGACAGCAGCACCGACGCAGCGGTAGCGCATAAATTCGGTTAGGGATTGCAAAATCGGCTGGAGTTGCGCGTCGCCACTACCGCTAACGGGGATGGTTTCTTCCGCTAAAGCTATGTTGTTGTTGGACTCGGAAAGCTTTCCCAAAATTCCTAATAAGCTAGCTGCAATTAAGGTCAAAGTTGTGTAGAAAAGTCGGTTGACTTTGTGTTGGCTTTCGGCAAGTTTCATGATAAAAAACTCCTGTTTAAAAATATAGGGCGGAACTCAGTTGCCCGCCCTTTGGTCGCGAAAGTTAAGACTATTGAGGGATGGGAGGCGCGGACAAAAATACTTGATTCTGGTTAACATTAGTTAAGTTTTTGTCGCGCACAACCCCAATCAAATTGTCCTTGTAGAAGATACCAGTATCTTGAACATTGTTGCCGTTCCAATCGCCAGCTTTCAAGGAATAGCCGTCTGCTAGATTGCCTTTAATTTGGATTTTATCAGTACCTAACGTAAAATCCGTAATCGTAGCATAGCCAGTGCCGAGATAGTAAACATTATCAACATTGCCGAGTACAAATGTGTCCGCACCCGTGCCGCCGGCGAGAGAATCGGATTCAGTACCACCGCCGATACCGTTACCAGCACCCGAAAAATTAGCACCGTCAAGATAATCGTTACCGTCGCCGCCGATCAGATAATCTTTGCCGCTTCCTCCGAATAAATAATCGTTATGAAGGCCGCCAGACAGTGTATCTTTGCCACCACCTCCATACAGGAAATCCTCGCCAGCTTCGCCGTATAATTTATCATTACCGGCGCCGCCATCTAGCTTATCGCCACCGAAGCCACCGTAGAGGATGTCATCTCCGCCGCGACCTGACAAGATATCATCGCCTTTATAGCCGTAGATTGTATCATTTGAAATCTGAATTTGCCCTTGACCGTCGATTGTCCAATCATCTCCTACTAGGGATTTGTGGAGTTTACCGTCGCCGTTAACAGTGTTGTTGTCGTTGAAGTCAGTGCCTTTGATAACTGATGACATTTTGGTTGATCCTTGTAGTTTTAAAATTAGTGCAAGGGTGAGAACGACTCAACTAACTTGCTTGATGTATTTAGTTTCTCCCCTAGTAAAGCAACCGACAATGGGAATTAAATCAGGTAATTTAAATGATTAAAAAATTGTGTTTGGCAAAAATTAATAGGAATAAATCAGGAAGTTAAATATTAGAATTGGGAAAAGTCAGGTTGCATTGGTGTCATGTCCGGTGGATTCACTGCGATAAGTCAGGTTTGTAGTAAGGACTTTAGTCCTTGAAAGATGCGGACTTAAGTCCGTACTACGAACCGTTTTTGTTATGGTAATCGACCGGACATGATATAACATCAACAATTGCGTTAAACCCGCCTAGGACTTACGCACGGGTGGTCAGAAACCGGGTTTTTTGCGAAAATCCTGCGCTGCTATCCGCAGATAATGTTAATTGGGGATTTTCCGTGGGGCAGGGCGGGTTTATTTAACCTGTCTGCTACCTTTGAGGCTGTTGGCGAACCCGCCCCTACAGGTTGTTGATAATGGTGCAATATCTCAGACGAATGAATTAGGTGCGTTCAAGTCTGCAAAATTGATTTGAGCAACAGATAGGTTATTGAGAGTGGCTAAAATTTGACCTGTTGCTGTCAAGCGGATGAAGGTATCGCTGTTGGCTTGAGCAATTGACAGTTGAGAGGAAGTCAAACCTTTACTAAGGGCGATCGCATCTTTTCGCGGTTCAAAATCTAGAATGATATCGATGCCTGAATCTGCCCAAAGCAGAAAACGATCGCTCCCACTTCCTCCAATTAAAACATCATCTCCCAAATCGCCACTTAAAATGTCGTCTCCCGCTCCTCCAAACATAGTATCATTGTTTTTTCCTCCCAAAATCGTATCATTTCCTTCACAGCCATCAAGTAAGTCGTTATTTTCATCGCCTCGCAAGTAATCGTTGCCACCGCCGCCGCAGGCTGTATCATCACCTAAATTTCCCAATAGAGTATCGTTGCCTTCACTGCCTAAAATTAAATCTCGATTCTTACCTCCCAATAGGAAATCGTTTCCTGGGCCCCCATCTAGCGAATCTTCTCCCAGATTTCCCAATAATGTATCTGTTCCTTCATTGCCAATTATAATGTCTTGATTCTTGCTGCCACACAGCCAATCATCTTCTGTTCCGCCTGAGATCGAGTTGTTTTCTACAGAATTGGGTTGGTTGAGATTCGGAATGGATAGAGAATTACACGGGCAATCTACTGTCGGAATTTCTGTCGGAATTGATGTTGGTGTGGGAATTTCTGTCGGAATTTCTGTCGGAGTTGGAGTGGGTATGGGAATTTCGATCGGAGTTGGAGTAGGTGTGGCAATTTCTGTCGGAATTTCTGTCGGAGTTGGCGTGGGAATTGGTGTTGCTGTCCGAGTTGGTGTCGAAATTGGCGTTGGTGTCGGAATTTCGGTTGGAATTGGAGTTGGAATTGGAGTTGGAATTGGAGTTGGAATTGGAATTGGAGTTGGTGTTGGTGTTTCTGTCGGAATTGGTGTCGGAATTGGAGTGGGAGTTGGCGTTGGCGTTTCTATTGGAATTGGAGTGGGAGTTGGCGTTGGAGTTGGCGTTTCTATTGGAATTGGAGTTGGAGTTGGAGTTGGCGTTGGCGTTTCTATGGGAATTGGTGTGGGAGTTGGTGTTGGTGTTGGAGTTGGCGTTTCTATGGGAGTTGGTGTGGGAGTTGGCGTTTCTGTCGTCGGAGTTGGTGTCGGAATTGGTGTCGGAGTTGGTGTCGGAGTGGGATTAGAGTCATTATCTGCGATCGTCAAAACTGCATTGTTATATCGATCGCCCACCGTAGCATTTCCCGTGGGATTAGTCAGAGATAAATTAACCGTTTCGTCAGCTTCATCGATCGCGTCATCTGCGATCGGAATAGTCACAATTTTTGGTGTCGTATCGCCCGCGGCAAAGTTAATCGCGATCGGCGTATTGGTGTAGTCAGCAGCAACAGCAGTACCATCCGTCAGCGTCAGCGTTGCGCCAACAGCACCTTTGTTACCAGCAATGCGATCGACAGTAATCGCTGCACCTACAACTGTACCGTTTTCATTCACCGTGTAAGCGGGATTGCTCAATTGCAATAAGCCGGGAGAAGGTTGAGAAAATTCGGAAGTCTCGTTAGTCGTTAAGTTAGTCGCAGTAGTGACGATCGCCCCTGTTGCAGTTAACGGCGGCGATGTAAAATTAGCATTGCCAGCAGCATCAGTCGTGACATTAACAAAGTTGAGGTAAGTTTGTCCTTCGCCGTTACCGCTGGGATCTAAAACAGTATTGTCAAAAAATTCGACGCGGAAAGTTGTATTGGCAATGCTGTTGAGAGTGCCGCTAATCGTAATGTTGCCACCGCTAGCAGTTGCAGAAGTTAACACCGGGAAATTTTGCAAACCGTTTCCGCCTGTATCCCCGTCTCCCAAGTCGTTTGGGGTAACGCCGTCGCTAGTTAAGCCATCGGCATCGTTATCGAGATCGATGCCTAAACCATTATTAGAAAAGATGGAATTGCCTAAAATTGCCAAACCGTTGCCACCAGTCACTTGAATGCCGTTGCTACCGCTAAATGCGATCGTATTTCCTTCCCCTGCTGCGGTGCCGCCGATGCGGTTATTCACACCAGCCTTTAAAGCTACGACGTTGCTGTACAAAGTATTGGGTAAAGGAGTGCTGCCGTCAGCTTGCGTGCCGATATAATTGCCGATAACGCGGTTGTTAGTTGTCTGGTCGCCAAGGAAATAGACGCCCATTTGATTGCCGGAAATGACATTGCGTTCTTGCGGTGTCGTCCCGCCGATGATGTTGCTTTCGCCAGCAGCGATAACGACGCCGATCGGATTTCCCAAAGCGGCAGTACCGCTGATATTTGTGCCGATATAGTTGCCGACAACTCGGTTTGTCGCAGGTACACCGCCTGAAGGTTCGCCTAAAATTGCAGGCCCATATGCAAAAAAAATACCCGCAGTTTGACTGCCAGAAATGATATTGCGTTCTTGAGGCGTCCTTCCACCGATAATATTGTTAGAAGCGCTGCCAATAGAGATGCCATAGGTACTGTTTCCTAGCGCTACATTACCGGTGATATCAGTGCCGATGAGGTTGCCGACAACTCGATTTTGATTGGCAGTTGGGCCGTTAATCGAAATTCCGCTACCGATGCCCACATTGCCAGAAATCAGGTTGTCCTGAATCAAGTTTTCAGGCGCATTGCGGATGCTGATGCCAGCGTTGTTGCCGATCGCAGCAGTACCAGTAACATCAGTGCCAATACGGTTGCGGATTACTTGGTTGTTGCGCGCAGCGATGCCGGAAATCTCGATGCCAAGCCCGCTATTAAAATTGTTGTTGCCAGAGATTAAGTTGTTCTCGATCCGATTATCTGGAACGCCATCTATCCAGATCCCCCTGCGGTTGCCTTTAGCGATCGTACCCGTAAGATCGGTACCGATGTGGTTGCTGGCGATCTCGTTGCTGCCATTGCTTTGCAAGCGGATACCTGCCAAGTCAAATTTGTTGATGGCTAAACCTCGCACGATACTGTTTCCAGCAGTGATATCAAGTCCGACAATCGAAATTCCCGGGCCGCTGATTTCCACCAGCGGCAAACCGTTATAGCCCGCGCCGCCTTGACTCCAGCCATCGATGACAACTCGATCGGAAATTTGTGGCAGTGCGGATGCAGGCTGAATTAATTGCTGAGAACCGATCGCCCCGATGTTAAAGGCGATTGTGTCGCGATCGGCACCAGTACCGACAGTGCCGTTAATTTGTGCTTGTTCTGTCGCTGTCAAAGCAGCAAAATTGAGAGTGCCATTAGCAACCAGAATTGCCTCTCTGAGAGTGAGGGTGGCATTTCTAAGATTGGAGTCATCTGTGCTATTGACGGTAATGGTAGCAGCCATAAATTTTATCCTTTTACCCTGGTGTTTGCGAGGTGCAGCTTTGCTTAGTGCGATCCAATAGGTGCAAGCAAGGCTTACGGGCGATCGCCAATCAACTTGCTTCAAAACCAGCTTATTTTCTAAGCATAAAACCGACCAGGGGAATAAAATCAGGTATTTCAACCAGGATTTACAGTAACAACTCAGGTGAAATCAGTTAAAATAGGGAAAAGTCAGGGTGATTTCCCGATAGAGGAACAACTCCTCTCTTGCAAGAGTCTGCATACATACGTATATACGTACTCACCGGCCGAGCCCATGAACTCAGAATTAGAATTATCTTGGAGCAAAACCAAAGAATCAGCCGATCGCATTTTTGCTCAAAACACCGGCAAATATCTCAGCGACATCGAAATGAAAGTCCTCCAAGGTTCTTGGGAAGGCAAAAGTTACGATGAAATCGCCAAGGCTTACGGCTACAGCGCTGAATACCTCAACAAAGATGTCGGTAACAAATTGTGGCACAAGCTTTCAGAAGCCTTGGGAGAAAGAATTACCAAGAAAAACTTTAAAGAAGCTTTGAGGAGAGCTTATGAAGCAGAACCAACTCCATCTCTTCACGCAAATCCGCCCTTGCCAACATTACCGACGGCGGCAAATTTGCAGTTTCCCGAAGGTTCAGTAGCCTTAGATTCACCTTTTTATATAGAGCGTTTCAACATTGATGCTCTTTGCTATGAAACCGTTGTCAAACCCGGTTCTCTGATTCGGATTAAAGCACCGGAGATGATGGGTAAAACTTCACTGATGACCCGGATTTTAGATCGGGCTGTCCGGGAAAATTATCATGCAGTTTATTTAGATTTGAGCGCGGCCGATCGAGGAATCTTAACAAATCTCGATAAATTTCTGCGCTGGTTGTGTTTGATGGTCAGCCGACAGTTAAAGTTAGAAAACAAATTAAACGAGTATTGGGATACCGATATTTTAGGCAGCAACGATAACTGTACGGTATACTTTGAAGAGTATTTGCTGGCCCAAACAGCAACTCCTCTAGTGTTGGGATTGGATGAAGTCGATCGCATATTTCCCCACACAGAAGTAGTTGAGGACTTTCTGGGGATGCTGCGAAGCTGGCACGAAAAAGCCAAAATTTCGGATATTTGGAAAAATCTGCGGTTGGTAATGGCGCATTCTACGGAAGTTTATATTCCTTTGGATATGAACCAATCTCCGTTTAATGCGGGAGTCCCCGTGGAATTGCTGGAGTTTGACAGCCAGCAAATCCACGATTTAGCTGGGGTTCACGGCTTGGATTGGGGTGATGTCGAGTTGCGAGAGTTGATAAGTGCGATCGGCGGACATCCTTATTTAGTAAGATTGGCAATGTATGAGGTGAGTTGTGGCAAAATCTCATTAACTCAGCTATTAGAAAATGCCGCATCAGAATCTGGAATTTACAGCAATCACTTGCGGAGGCATTTAGAAATTCTCCAACAAAATCCCGAATTAGCTTCAGCTTTGAAAAAAGTTGTTAATTCTGCCGAACCGGTGGAATTAGATTCGATGCAAATTTACAAATTGCACAGCATGGGACTGGTGCGGCGGCAAAACAATTATGTGATACCGCGCTGCAATTTGTACCGCGAGTATTTCTGTCGTGTGTTATAACCTTTGTCTTTGGTATTGACTCGATCGGCTTCAACGCATTTTCTATCTGCCCACTGGTTAACAGCAAGGAAGATATCAACACCATCTGGAATATGGCTGACGTAACTGTCACACTCAAATCGACTTGTAGGGTGCGGATCGACGAACTTTTACAACGATTATCGAGGGTTTCAGGTTCTGACGCACCCTACCATATGTGCCATTTGCGTAAGTCCTGTGGAAGAGAAGTTTGGTAAGTCTGTCTCCATCCAAAATGCGTCCTTGTCGATCTCGTGGCGGTAATTTTTCCCGACTCCAGATATGTATTGAGCTTTTAGTGAATTGGTATTATTTGGCGGTGTGAAGACGTAACCAAGGAGGCGAGTAGCTGCTGCCACTCACCTCCAAGTGGTTAGTCAGAAGGGTTCTCCCGGTACACTTTATAGCTGACCCTGTAGCTTCCATCTGCGTCGCTGTTAATGAAGTCAAGCTCACCCGATACGGATTGCTTGTTGGCTGTCAGCTTTTGCAAATCGACGGCAGTCCACGCCAACTCCTTGATGCCCAACCAGTCAGGTTTTCCGCCAAACAAATTGATGATCTTGGCAATGGCATCCAGGACAAAGTTTACAATCTGACCAATGACGCCATACCCAAGCTCCTCAAGAATGCCTGTAACTACATCTCCCACAACGTCAAGTGCCGTAGCCCATGCCTTAGCACTATCATCATCCCATTCCCACAGGGTGGTATTTACCACTAGATACCGCTTAATTGCCTGTGCCTTGGGTACGTAGGGTTCTTTGAAGGTGGGGGGGAAAATCCACTGATGCTCGGGTTTGTAGGCTTGCTCTACTCCATCGGAAAAATTTTCGTATGGTTCCTTCGTGCGTTTTATCCAAGTATAATTAGGGTCAGCGTTGATTCCCCAAACGGTCACAATCTCGTCATCACCCAAGGTTTTTTCGTTAATCCCTCTGAAAGACTCGTCTAGGCACTTCAGCTTCCTGAACTCCACCCGGTAGTGAGGAGCAAGCACGGTGATGTTCACCCAGTTACTTGGTACTGTCGAACCTTTTGCTACAACGGCGATTCGATATTTACCTGGCAAGATACCTTGGGGTACAGTCAGCTTTAACTGCGAGCCGCTCACGTATTGAGTAGGCTTGTTGGTATACTTGATTCCTAGATCTTCGAGGGATTCCCAGCCCATAATGGCATCTTTGGGCAAACGGGAGCCAGAGATAGTTGCTTGACCGCCAGGGTATACAGCATTAGGGCTGATTCTGGTGATTTGTGGATCTGGAATTCCTTTGAAGTCGCCAACGCCAGCCCACATCGGGTTACTCTTGCCTCGACCTATCACCTCGACTTGAAGTTTGTAGTTGCCAAAGTCGATGTTATCAGGCATCTGAGCCACAACCGTGGTGCTTGTTCCACTCTTGATTGCCCTCAGCGCAGAAACTGTGGCAACAACCTCCGGGGCTGTCGCAGTATCCTCTTCTCCAGGTTGGAGGAAGTGAATCTCGATCTTCTCAATGTCATCTGGGATATTCGCGCCTTCGAGCGTGAAAGTTTTTCCGCGCTCGAGAAGGTGCATCCCTTCGGCGGGGAGTGCCGCAGACGAAGAACCGAAGACAGCTTGAATGTAAGGTAATCCCTTGCGCTTATGGTCTTCTTCAATCGTTAAAGTAGAGGGACTATCCAGGGTAACCCGGTCAAGGGCAGCACGTAAACCGTCCAGAGGAAGCTTCCTCTCCGAAGGCAAGTCGCGCAGTTCAGCAGGCGTGACTATATTATTTGTGCGCTCAGGAATCGCCTTCCAGTTGCTGAGTGCAGTTTGCAGCATCTCCTGGTTGATGGATGGGTGGCTTTTGAAGGCGTTCTGAACAATACGATCTATGCGGTCTAGGTCAGTAGTGCCCTGAAGATAGCGCTCGATACTGTGCATAATCGCCGGCACAAGCGGGTTTTCAACTGGGTTTTTTGTCACCTGCTTCTCGAACCGCTCCACTGGTGTCAGCTTAGGTTGAGGTTTTCCTTGGTTTTGCTCTGTGACTTCTGGCATATTGATGTTGTCCATGAGGGATCTACTTATTGACTTACTCACTTTTCTTGCCTGGTAGTATCTCCTTAATATGGGAACCGAGCAGGTTTTGAATCAGAAAAGCTTGCTTTACTTACAAGTTTCTTTTCAAAAAATGAGAATAACAATGGGGATAAAATCAGGTTTTATATCGACTGATAAATCTTTTGAATCTCCTAATTTATAGGAATAAATCAGGCTCAATCATCTCCCATAAAAATCTATATAGGAAAAAGTCAGGTTTTTTGCCCAGCCTCTAGACCATCACGGTAGCGATCGTACAATCTAATCTAGATTTGGGTGTAAGCAATCATGAAAGAATCTCCAGTTAGCAATGAATATCAGATTGGCGGCAGTCTCCCAGCAGATGCGTCGAGTTACGTGACGCGGCAAGCAGACTCGGACTTTTACAAAAATTTGAAAGCCGGTGAGTTTTGTTATGTTTTAAATTCACGCCAAATGGGTAAATCTAGTTTGCGGGTGCGGGCGATGCGCCGGCTGCAAGCTGAAGGTACTGTTTGCGCTTGTATCGATTTAACTGGGATTGGTAAGGAAGATGTCACTCCCGAAAAATGGTATGCTGGAATGATTAATTCTTTGGTAAGTAGCTGCCAGCTAAGCAATAAAATTAATTGGCGGAATTGGTGGCGCGATCGCCGTGACTTATTATCGCCTCTCCAGCGGTTTAGTTTGTTTATTGAAGAAGTTATTTTAGTTGAGATTTCCCAAAATATAGTTATTTTTATTGATGAGATAGATCGAGTGTTGAGCATGAACTTTTCTGCGGATGAGTTTTTCGCTCTAATCCGTTGGTTTTACAATCGAAGAGTTGACAATCCTCTCTACCGCAAACTGACTTTTGCGCTACTAGGAGTGGCAACACCTTCAGATTTGATTGCCGATAAAACTCAAACTCCTTTTAATATTGGTAAGGCGATAAATTTAGACGGTTTTAAACTTGATGAAGTGCAGCCTTTAATTGACGGTTGGCAAGGGTTGGTGGGCAATCCTGAAAGTGCGATCGCCCAAATACTAGACTGGACGGGGGGACAACCTTTTTTGACGCAAAAGCTGTGCAAGTTGGTGTTGGAAAATGAGTTAAATAAAGTTAACCACAGAGGCACAGAGGGATTTGAGGGGTTGGTAAGGTTGCGAGTTATTGAGAATTGGGAATCTCAGGATGAGCCGGAGCATTTGAAAACTATTCGCGATCGACTGTTGAGAAATCAGCAAAAAGCCGGACAGTTACTGGGGCTTTACCAGCAAATTTTGGAATCCATGAACCCCCCCCAACCCATTAACGAGAGGGCGATCGCGGGGGGATTGCCCCTACAGCCATTTCAGGAAAACCACGGTTTTGTAGGGGCCCAGCGTTTAGCGGAGGGAGTGCCCCCGTGCCTACCCCTGGGGATTCTTGCCGATGGCAGTCCCGAACAAACAGAATTGCGACTATCAGGTTTAGTCGTGCAACAGCAGGGAAAATTAAAAGTTTACAACCGGATTTACGAACAAGTTTTTAATTGGGAGTGGGTAGAGAAACAATTAGAAAAGCTCCGTCCTTACTCCCAGGCTTTTAATGCTTGGGTAGCTTCCAATTATCAAGATGAATCGCGACTTTTACGAGGGCAAGCCTTACAAGATGCACTTTATTGGTCAAATAATCAAAGTTTAAGTCCGCTCGATTATCGTTTTTTAGTGGCTAGTCAAGATTTAGATAAACGAGAAGTTCAACAAGCTTTAACCGTTAAAGAAGAACAAGGTAATATCTTAGCTCAAGCCAACGATACTTTAACCACAGCACAACAACAAGCAACCGCTAAATTAACCAAAGCCAAACGCACAGCCCAAAGAATTATTGGCATTGGTTCAGGAATTTCGGCAATATCTTTAATCGCAGCAGTGGCGATCCAAGTACAATTATCAAAAACCGAGCGATCGCTGCTCCATAAAGAAGTAGAGTTGCACGTTTTTACGTCAAAAACAACCTTTGAATTAAACCCATTTGAAGCACTCATAGCAGCACTAAAGGCAACACAAAAACTCCAGGAATTAGAAAAATATGGAGCGGTCAAAAATGATTTAAAAGAACAGGCGATCGTGGCGCTACAGCAAGCCGTTTATAACGTTAGAGAAATTAATCAAATCCAAGGTCATGCAGCTAATGTTAGAAAAGTCATTTTTAGCCCAGATGGTAAAACTATTGCTTCTGCGAGCGAGGACTTTACAGTAAAGTTGTGGAACGTCCAAAATGGAAAACTGAGACAAACTCTTTCTGGTCATCAAGGTAATCTTTGGAGCGTTAGTTTTAGTCCCGATAGCAAGATGCTTGCATCTGCCAGCGATGACGGCACACTCAAACTTTGGTATGTAGAAACGGGCGAGTTAATCAAAACAATTAAAGCCCATAAAGATTGGGTGAGAAGTGTGAGTTTTAGCCCTGATGGTAAGATGCTGGCTTCCTCTAGTTCTGACGGCACTGTGAAGTTGTGGAATGCCTTAGAGCGAACTGAATTAAAAAGTATCAAAGCCCATAACGGTTGGGCAACATCCGTTAAATTTAGTCCCGATAGTAAGATTCTCGTTTCTACCAGTCAGGATGGTACGGTAAAGTTGTGGAATGTCCCCGATGGAACTTTATTAAAAACCCTCAAACACAATCGCCCCCTTGTTAGAAGTGCCGATTTTAGTCCCAACGGCAAAATTCTCGCCTCTGTCGGTGAAGACGGTACAATCAAGTTATGGAATCTAGAAGATGGCAAGTTAATCAAAGCCTTCAGACATGGGGGAGTACTTTGGGATGTTCATTTTAGTCCTGATGGCAAAACTCTGGCATCCTCCAGTGAAAATGGTTTGGTGAAACTGTGGAATGTCGAAAATTTAGAGGGGATTCAACTACAAACTTTCAGCGGTCATAATGCCAGGGTAATGAGCGTTAGTTTCAGCCCAGATGGCAAAATTCTCGCTTCCGGTGGTAACGACAACATCATCAAATTGTGGGCTTTAGAAACAGCTCGATTTTCAACTTTAGCAAACCATCGTAAAGCTGTTTTGAGTATCAGTTTTAGTCCGAATGGTAAAATTTTGGCATCTGCGAGTGCTGATTATACAGTCAAGTTGTGGAATGTCGAAAATGGCAAGGAAATTTTGACTCTCAAAGGTCATAGCAGCCATGTTTGGAGTATTAGTTTTAGCCCTGATGGCCAGATTCTGGTTTCTGCTAGCGATGACGGTACGTTGAAGTTGTGGAATGTGGAAAGTGGGATGTTGCTGAAAAGTTTTCCAGATAATGGCAACAAAATTAAGAGCGTTAGTTATAGTCCCAATGGCAAGATTATCGCATCTGGTGGTAGCGATCGCACGGTGAAATTATGGAATGCGGAGAATGGCATTTTACTCAGAACATTAAAAGGCGATCGCGGCAATATTTTGACTGTTAGTTTCAGTCCAGACGGGAAGCTGCTTGCTTCTGGTAGTGCTGATAACACCGTAAAGATGTGGAATGTAGAAAATGGCAATCAACTCTTGAGTGGAAACCACGGGGGTTGGGTGACAAGTCTTAGTTTTAGTCCAGATAACAAGATGCTAGCAACTACTAGCGCTGACGGTAGCATTAAGTTGTGGAATGTCGCTGATAAGACTTTACGAAAAACTCTGGAAGGAGATGGAAGTTGGGTCAGAAGCGTTACATTTAGTCCCGATGGTAAAACTTTAGCTTCTGCTGGAGAAGGCATAGTAAAGCTGTGGAATATTGAATCGGGAACCGAAATCCAAACGCTCAAAGGACATAGCGGCAGAATGATGAGTCTCAGTTTTAGTCCCGATGGCAAAACTTTAGCTTCTGCTAGTGCTGATGGTACGGTAAAGCTGTGGAATTTAGACCGCGATTTAGATAGTTTAATCGCCAAGGGATGTCTGTGGTTAAGAGATTATTTTGCAACTCATCCTCAAGAAGCTAATAATTTTGCTGATAGATGCAGTTTTTTTCAAAAAAACAGGTAAACACCTGAGTGATATCGATCGCGATTTCCGTAGGGGCGGGTTCACCAACAATACCCGCCAATAATTGACAATCTCAAAAACCCGCCCCGGCCAGGATATTATGGTCGATCGATCGAACATGATATCAGTATACCGTCAACTAAGATTTTGACAGTTTGCGATACGTAAAAGTACCTTGGACACCTCCTAAGAATAAGATGAGAAAAAACCATGATATAACTCCTGGAAATATTTTTAGTCCGATTGCAATCCAAGCTTTACTTAAGAGAAAATAAACCAGCATAATTACAGCAGCAACTCTGCTTTTTTTATAAATCCCAAATGATAGACAAAAAATCAGACAAACATCTAGAAGTGCTGATGCGTTCATTAAACCGAAACCAGTCAAGTCGTATCCTGCTAAGGATAAAAATACAAATATCAGATTTATAGTACCGTAAACTATTCCTGCTTCCCACGCAAATTTAATTTTAGCTTCTGCTTCCTTTAACAAATAAGCAATGGTATTTCGTTCCTTTAACCGCTTCACAAGTGGGTTACTTGTACCCGCATATTTTGAAACCAACTGTTCAAAATGAGACAGATCGTTGAGCAATAAGGGCAACCATAAATCTTGTGATACTTTGGTTGTCGATATCAAGATAAACTTTAATCCTGATGTCAAAAATCCACTATAAAACCTTGCGCCACGAATGGTTGACCATTCTACAAAATGAAGCTTGCCCCAAAAAGTAGTACATTTTATGCCGCGAGAATTGATAGATACCCTATAGTAAAAAACGCACCCAGTAGTAATAGCTAAATTGAGTAGTGCCACAACAAATATGGAAGAAATTCCAATCCCTTGATTCCAAAGACCGGGTACAAACAAGGATGCAATCCAAGTAAAAGGTGCAATACCTAGAAAAAGGATACATGATAACAGGAGAGAGAATCTAAAGTAGGTAGTTTGCGAGTGCATTTTGCGATCTCCTTGATAATTTACAGTTGAGATAACTTAACCAAATAACAGTTGAATTTTCGCGATCGCTCTTCCAGTCTCTGCCTCACCTGCAAAGGGTAAATTCGAGGCATATCCTGCTAAGGAACGAAAACTTAATAACTTAAACACCTCCTACGATCCTTTTTGCTATAAGCTGCGAGGTAAAATGAGGCAGAGCCTCAAGATCTGCGTTACCAGGCAGAGCCTGGTAACAAGGAAAATAAGGAAATCGCTTAAGTTATTTAATTTTCATTCCTAACGAGTAAACGAATAAAAACTATTCAGTCCTCTTTGAGAGGACTTTCGCTCCATCGGCAGGGGTTTAAACCCCTGCCGGACTGCTGCCAGGAACTTAATTACTGATATCATCGATGGTGTTAACCTGCACCCAATTCACCCGCGAAGCACCGTAGAGAATAAATTTATTCAACAAACCATAGGCATCACCACAGTTGTAACCTTTCTCTTTGGTATTGACTCGATCGGCTTCAACGCATTTTCTATCTGCCCGCTGGTTAACAGCAACGAAGATATCTACACCATCTGGAAGAGAAGTTTGGTAAGTTTGTAATTTCTCTTTGTCAAAGACATCCAGGATGCCTCCTTGTGGATCTCGTGGCGGTAATTTCCAATTTTTAGGATTATTACTACCCCCTAGATGAATTGCCCAAGCATAAGCGCCGTCATAGGCTCCCGTGTGTCCAGTATATCGAGTCCATGTGTTATTGCGCTTTTCACCGATATAGGGGTTAGAATCATAACCTCCTACCCAATATTCCGACATAAACTTCAGAAAAGCTTTTGGTTCTACGGCGAGAGAACCCGTACCAGGATTTATGAGCCCTGAGCCACTATAAGGAAACGGCACTTGCTGCAAATTCCATGACCAATTAATAGTGCCAGGTTTTTTGTCTATCCAGCTAGTAAAATCACAGAATTGTCCTGTCCATAAGCAGTGGGGGCGCTTTACATCCCATTTAGTTCCATAGTAATTTTTGCCATTCCAATGACGTTTTTTCGGTTCGCGATCGCCCGGAAAATTTTGTACCCCAGGTGTAATCAATACCCCTTCTGTAGCTGTAGTCGTTACGCCTAGTTGAGTTTGGAAAAATACCTGTAAAGCCGAACCTTTGTGACTTTCTGGCTTACCTAATAAATCCGCTCCGTACTTGCCAGATGCCATTAGTTCTTTCAAAATAATAGTAGGAAAGGCTGGGCTAGTATTGGAATAGCTATACTTTCCTAGAGGATACCGCAAGCAGCGCCCTGCCAATACCATCATAGTTTCTGATAGCATGATTTCAGGAATGAAGTAGCCATTTTTGTCGAAATTTAAGCCAAGTTTGCTTTTTGCTGAATTGATAGTTTGGCTTTCCCACTGTTGGCTGAGTAGATTTTCTTGATTTTGGAAATCAGCTTTTGTTGTCAGTTTGCGGATAATAGGAAAATTAGGAACTATGTCGTTTTCGAGATTTAGCCCGCTCCTTTGAAGTCCAGCCCGATGAGATAAAAAATGACCGAGAGTGACTGACTGCCATTGTCGATCTGCGTACCCTGATGTTAAATCGGCACAAAGTTTTTCTTTTTCCTTGTTACCGCCATACTTAAAGCCGTCTTTTATGGCTACGGAGTATTTGACTTTTCCCGAAAAGACTTCATACACATCTTTAGGAATTATTGCGACGGGGTAAGGTTTATTTGTACCAGGAATTAGGGGCGGATAGTGTTGCGGGTCAAATAATTTCAACCCTTCAATTTGCTCGTCTGTTAATTCCAGATCGGCTTTATCTTTGGCGACTTTTTTTAACGCCCAACGTACCATTGCAAAAGTTACGGGTTTAGAAATACTACCAATTCGCATCGGCGTATTTGGTGGTACGACAGGAGCGAGAGGGGCATTCATATCGTCGCCGCAGGCGGCATCCCAGTTATTTGTAGATCTGCCATTCATGCGCCCCAAACCCCAAACACCTACAGGTTTCCCTTTGACAGAAACACCCAGTACAGCCGCCCCAACGCAACGATGACGCATAAACTCGGTGAGGGATTGTAAAATTGGTTCAAGTTGGGGGTCGCCAGAACCTGTGATGGGGATATTATTTACTTCTTTCAAATCAGAAGTCTCTGTCAAGGCGGGTGCTAAGGGTAGCAAGGAACTGGTTGCAATTAGGCTGACAGCAATTAAGGAACTAACGGATAATTGATGTTTGCACATGGAATTTAATCCTTAGAACTTGGTTGGTTCAAAATTTGAAGTAGAAGCGATCGCCCTCAGTTCCTTGGAGACTGGAAGAGCGATCGCGCTGTCTTAATTTCCTCTAGGAGCTAAGTTCAGAATTTAACAGAGATTACTACTTTCTCCAGACCGCTGCGAAGTTGGCACTATTGCCGTCTTCGTAGCCTGTTACCAAAGGGGTCAGGTAATCCTGGTTGCTCAACTTATTCCATTCGGCTTGATACTCTGAACCGCTCAATCCGTGACGGGCAACAAAAGCCCCGGACACCCCCGACTGCCAAATTGCTGAGAAGCGCACACCACCCCCGTGGGTGTAGGCATTGAGGTAAACAAGCTGCCGCCCCGCTGCCTTATTCTGGTCAGACTCAGACTGGTACTCGCTCACAGTCAAAAAAGACCGTGCCTCGAAGCTTCCAACATTGACCTTCTCATACAGAGTCGTGTAGTACCGCTGTCCACCGACTGAAACTACTGAGATATTGACTGGAATAAAGCCTTCCTTCGTATAAGAGTCGAAGAGCTTCTGATGCTCCTCTGCTGTCTTTCCGCGATCTGCCTTAAAAGCAGGGCCACCTTTCTTGACGAAAATGGCAGCATAGCGGATATTGTTTCCGTCGAGGTAGCTCTCGACTTGCTCCGGTACAAAGCCTTGTGGGATTCGTTGGTTGAACTCTGTTTGATACTGTGAGGCAGTCAACCCATACTTTGCCACCCACGGGGTGGTGTCAGCCGGACGGAAGACAGTGTTGAAGTACGTCTTGCCATTAACGTTATAGCCGTCGATCCATGCAGGACGATACCCAGATCCCGTAATCCGATCGAAGGTGAATTGATAAGCGCTTGCAGGTACACCGTGTCTGGCAATCTCTGCCAAGCTTTTGGAATAGTTAGGCAAAATGGCGATCGGACCGGCTGGCAATGGTGCATTAGTCAAGCGCGTCCAATCTTGGACTGAATCTTCCTGCTTTTGAGTGCTTTTTGTCCAGGCACTCTCAAAAGATAGGGGTAGAGGAGTATTGCCTTTGCTCTTATGAATGTGCAAGTGGGGCCCGCTTGACGCGCCAGAGTTTCCAGCCTCTCCGATGAACTGCCCTCGTTTTAACTTGGGACGATTACCAGGAGACAGCGTAGCCTCCGAGTCGTTGCTCGCATCAGTCATGAACTGCTTTGAAATTGGACAAACAGAGGTAGGGATTGTTCCTGGTTTAAAGTGGGCGTATAAAATGGTTTCTCCATTACCAACATCGACCCACAGAGCATTGCCACCGCCTCCTATCGTCTTAGGGTTGGATGCGCGACCAGGATGACTCTCACCAGGACGCGGGTTTTCCGGTGCGTTGCGCCAACACTTAACTACTTCACCATCAGCAACTGCGTAAACTGGTTTACCGTAGATTAAGCGATGTGCGTTCTCGCTTCCATTAGTATCAACCTTGTTAGCAGTCCAGTGCTTGCTACCAGCATCAAAGCGAATAACACCCATATCGTAGCCAAGCTTTTGAGCACCTGATTCGGAATGAATTTTCTTAGAGACAGACCAGTATTCACCCGATTTGAGATCCTCTGCACGACCCGGAAACGAATAGTTGCCTTCGGCATTGTTTGCCAGTGCTGTTGGTGTGGATACGAAAATACTGGTCAACGTAGATAAAGTAGAAGCTAGAAAAACACTGGAAGCCAGAACGCCCAAGGCAAAAAGTGGACGAGTTGATAAGTTACGTTTCTGCATAGAATTAATTCCTGACAACTTGCTTGATATCAATCATTGTTTCGCAAAATAATGAGATGTGCCAGGGGATTAAATAGGAAAAAATCAGGTTTTTTAGTCAAATTCTAGACAGTCAGAGCGGTTTTTGTATAATCTAGTCTAGATTTGGGTGCTGGCGTCCGATGCGAGAGTATCCAGCAGATCGGGTCAATAAAAGAAAAAGCGATCGCCCTCAGTTCTTTGTAGACTGAAAGGGCGATCGCGCTGTCTTGATGTCCTATACCAACTCAGGTAATCTAACGATGTTTAGGGGTTGCCTCTGTCGCACTCAGGCGATTGGCATCAATCCTGGCTGATTTGGCAACCCCGTGTTAGGCGACTGTTTTCTCAGTCTGGTTTATGGCTTTAGAGACAAGTTGCCGCTCCTTTTCGGTGAATATATAAGGTCTAGAGTATCGTTCTTCAGGTAAACCTTAACGTAGAGTTCCTCTTTTCCAAGCTCGGTGTTTAACTTATCGCCGTCGATGATAGCTGCGAGCGTCCGCTTGGTGAGATTAGTGGAGGGATCGAACACGGAGATACCGACTTTCCCGGTCAGCTTGTCATCATTGAAAGTATCGTCCTCCAACACCTCGAACCAGTCTTCGTAGTCGAAGTCAAGCTTCAACTCTTTATCATTAATTTGGCAATCGTACTGCACCATTAGCCGCCAACTATTCCTGGTGTTCGTAGCCTTCGTTGCACTGAATACGATGTTGGTGATGTTTGCCATTTCAATACTCCTTGGTGTTTAAATTGATTGAACAGAAGTCTTGAATCTCTGCTTACTATTGCCTTGATTCAATTCACTTCATGTACATTAGTCTCACCCTAAATAATCAGATATGCCAGGGGAATAAAATCAGGCATTTACATTAGCTAAAATTACTTTTAGACCGATATTTTATCGGAAAAAATCAGGTGCGCTCTGACCAAGCCCCCCAAAAATAGGCAAAAATCAGGTTTTCTACCCAACCTCTAGACAGTCAGAGCGGTTATCGTACAATCAAGTCTAGATTTGGGTGCTGGCGTCCGATGCGAGAGTATCCAGCAGATCGGGTCAATAAAAGAAAAAGCGATCGCCCTCAGTTCTTTGTAGACTGAAAGGGCGATCGCGCTGTCTCAATTAGGCAATTAATTAGCTAGCGGTGATGAACACCTGATTTGGGTTGAGATTGGTAATATTTTGGTCTTGCACAACACCAATCAAATCACCCTTGTAGAAGATTCCAGTGTCTTGGGCATTGCCACCTCCCCAGTTGTTAAGCTTAAGCGAGTAACCATCTTTGATAAGGCCTTTGATTTGGATTTTATCGGTTTGAGCTAAACTAAAGTCCGTAATTGTGGCGTAGCCCTTTCCGAGGTAGTAAACGCTATTTACGTCACCCAACACGAAGGTGTCCTTTCCAATGTCACCTGTGAGAATGTCGAATTCATTTTGCCCAAAGCCGAAACCAGTAAGTTGATCGTTACCGCTTCCGCCGTATAGAATGTCGTTGCCAGTACCGCCAAGTAAAGCATCGTCTAAAGTACCGCCAATCAGCCGATCGTTACCAGGGCCGCCAACTAGATAATCGTAGCCAGCGCCACCATATAAAGTGTCATTACCAGGGCCACCATCGAGAACGTCGTTGTTAAACCCACCATCTAAATAGTCATTTCCACCAAGACCAGACAATATGTCGTTTCCTGCATAGCCAAAGATTGAATCATCTCCATTAGTTCCAACTAGCTTTGGTTTGTCGATACCGTTGTCATTGAAGTTAGTGCCATTAGCGGTAGCAACCGGGCCAACACTGTCAAGATTGCGAACAATTTCGACAGGATTTAGGTTGCGAGTAGCTTCATTTTCGTCAACATTTCTGTCACGGTCAATCAAATCAACAGTTCCAGAATCATCGCTGTCACGGTCAATCAAATCAACAGTTCCAGAATCATCGCTGTCATTTTCAATCAAATCGACACTTCCAGAATCATCGCTGTCATTTTCAATCAAATCAACAGTTCCAGAATCATCGCTGTCATTTTCAATCAAATCAACAGTTCCAGAATCATCGCTGTCATTTTCAATCAAATCGACACTTCCAGAATCATCGCTGTCATTTTCAATCAAATCAACAGTTCCAGAATCATCGCTGTCATTTTCAATCAAATCGACACTTCCAGAATCATCGCTGTCATTTTCAATCAAATCAACAGTTCCAGAATCATCGCTGTCATTTTCAATCAAATCGACACTTCCAGAATCATCGCTGTCA
>NZ_JAUBUN010000032.1:19717-60712 GCF_036702665.1 Microcoleus sp. Aus8_D2 | reverse complement strand
ACACTTCCAGAATCATCGCTGTCACGGTCAATCAAATCGACACTTCCAGAATCATCGCTGTCATTTTCAATCAAATCAACAGTTCCAGAATCATCGCTGTCGCGGTCAATCAAATCAACAGTTCCAGAATCATCGCTGTCATTTTCAATCAAATCGACACTTCCAGAATCATCGCTGTCGCGGTCAATGACATCAACTGTTTGGGCATCGCCAATATTGATGTCGATATCAATGATGCCAGCCTTTTCAGAATCCTCAATATTGATGTCGATGTCAATGATGCCAGCCTTTTTAGTGCTGTAATTGTCTGCTTTAAGAATTGGTGCAATCGCCATTTTGATTACTCCTTATTGTTGGGTAATTGATACAAAACTTCGCCAGACATTGAAATGAAAGTCCTAGAAAAAACGGGCATTATTCCCGGCTTTTGCGCTCAGATTATAGTGAAAAATTAACATCGTTGTCAACAAATTTAAACACAGAACTATTCAGGTTTAAACCAACTATATTCTGCACGATACCAATCAAATCCTTGGTGCCGTTAGCGCCATTTCTGAAAATCCCCGTACCCTGAACAAGTCCCAATCCCGGAACAACATTAGCTTGATTTTGGACTACAGAATAATCGTTTAATTTGCCGTTAAGCACGATGTTATCCAGTTGTGTGAAATCGGTAATTACGGCGAAATCACGTGTTCCTTGGTCGTCGTAGTAAGCTGCAAATTGATCTCCAAGAGAGAAGCGATCGCTTCCCGAACCTCCTGTCAGGATATCAATCTCTCCTAAACCGGGGTCGCTGTTAATTGGTGGCGCGGAAGCAACACCCGTAATCAGATCGTCACCGCTACCTCCACTCACCGAGTCATTACCTTTACCGCCGCCCAGGTTGTCGTTACCAATACCGCCATTAATTGTGTCCTTACCTTCGCCACCTCGGATCACATCGTTGCCATTTCCACCACTTAAAAAGTCGTTTCCAGATTCACCGTACAATTGATCGTTGCCAGTGCCGCCGTACAATTTGTCGTTGTTACTACCGCCGAATAATTGATCGTTGCCAGCCTCGCCGTACAGGTTGTCGTTGCCACTGCCACCGTACAAGCTGTCGTTGTTAGTGACGTTGTTGCCGCTGTTGCTGCCATCACCGCCGTAGATGTTATCGTTACCGCTGTCGCCGTATAAGCGATCGCTCCCTCCACGACCGTAAATGATATCATTGCCTTCCAGGCCGTGGATTACATCATTGCCAAGCGTTAATACTGGCCCGTTCGGACTTTGCTGCCATTCCGAATCGGTTCCCACTAATGATTTGTGCAACTTACCGTTGCCGTTGACAGTATTGTTGTCATTGAATTTGGTACCTTTGATATCCATTTCAGTTGCTCCTTTGTATTTCAAATTAATTGATTTGTTGAGGAAGGAATGGTTGCTATTTATATTTTTTTGCTGCCCTTTTCGCTTCCTGTTATCAGTTTGTTGCTAAAACTCTTGAACTGCAATGGAGATAAAATCAGGTATTATAAGAGTCGATCGATAGCTTGAATATCTGAATTTATAGGGAAAAATCAGGTGCAGCCTGACAAAGCACCATAAAAATCAGGACTCAGGCATCAGACCAAAGAAACCGGGTTTTTACCTAATCTGTCGGCTGCGACGAAGGATTATCGTAAAAAACCCGGTTTCTGACCCCCGATTTGTATGTCCTAAAAATCAGTGAAAGTCAGGTTGTTTGGCAAATCTCTACATAATCAGGTTTGCGATCGTACAATCTAATCTAGATTTGGGTGCAAGCAATTATGAAAGAATTTCCAGTGAGTTATGAATATCAGATTGGCGGGAGTCTTCCAGCAGATGCGTCTAGTTACGTGACGCGGCAAGCAGACTTGGACTTTTACGAAAGTTTGAAAGCGGGTGAGTTTTGTTACGTTTTGAATTCGCGGCAAATGGGTAAGTCTAGTTTGCGGGTGCGGGCAATGCAAAGATTGCAAGCTGATGGTACTGTTTGCGCTTTTATCGATTTAACTGGGATTGGGAAAGAAGATGTAACTCCCGAAAAGTGGTATGCTGGTATTGTTAATTCTTTGGTCAGTAGCTGTCAGCTAGGAAATCAAGTTAATTGGCGGAGTTGGTGGCGCGAACGCCGGGATTTGTTCTCACCACTCCAGCGGTTTAGTCTGTTTATTGAAGAAGTTGTTTTAGTTGAATTTTCAGAAAATATAGTTATTTTTGTTGACGAGATCGATCGCGTGTTGAGCATGAACTTTTCTACGGATGAGTTTTTTGCTCTGATTCGCTGGTTTTACAATCAAAGAGTTGACAAGCCTCTATACCAGCGTTTGACTTTTGCGCTGTTGGGGGTGGCGACGCCTGCGGATTTGATTGCTGATAAAACTCAAACTCCTTTTAATATTGGTAAGGCGATAAATTTAGGCGGTTTCAAGATTGATGAAGTGCAGCCTTTGATTGATGGTTGGTACGGGCAGGTTGGTAATGCTGAAAGTGCGATCGCCAAAATTCTAGATTGGACGGGCGGACAACCTTTTCTCACGCAAAAGCTGTGCAAGTTGGTGCTTGAGGAATCAGCATTGGGCAATTCGCGATCGGTTGAACAGGTGGTGCAGTTGCGGATTGTGGAGAATTGGGAATCCCAGGATGAGCCTGAACATTTGAAAACTATTCGCGATCGCATTTTGAGAAATCAGCAAAAAGCAGGGCAGTTATTGGGGCTTTACCAGCAAATTTTGCAATCCGGAAACCCCCCCCAACCCCCCCTTGCTAAGGGGGGGCTAAATGCTGAGGAATCTTCCCTGAGTCAGGAAGCAATCACCGGAACTCCCCCCCAACCCCCCCTTAGCAAGGGGGGGCTAAATGCTGGTGAATCTTCCCTTAGCAAGGAGGAAATAACCGGAAACCCCCCCCAACCCCCCCTTGCTAAGGGGGGGCTAAATGCTGGTGCATCTCCCCTTAGCAAGGAAGCAATCACCATAAAACCCCCCCAACCCCCCCTTGCTAAGGGGGGGCTAAATACTAAGGAATCTTCTATTAGCAACGAAGAGCTAAATGCCACTCTTACTCCCCCCCTTAGCAAGGGGGGGCTGGGGGGGGTGATTGCTGATGGCAGTCGGGAACAAACTGAACTCCGGCTGTCTGGTTTGGTGGTTAATCATGCAGGTAAATTAAAAGTTTACAACCGAATTTATGCCGAAGTTTTCAATCTAGAATGGGTAGAAAAACAGTTAGGAAAGCTGCGGCCTTATGCGGAAACTTTTAATGCTTGGGCTGCTGCTAATTTTGAGGATAATTCGCGGCTACTACGGGGAAATGCGCTGCAAGAAGCTTTGGAATGGGGAAAACATCAAAGTTTAAGCCCTCTGGATTATCGCTTTTTAGCAGCTAGCCAGGATTTAGATAAGCGAGAGGTTCAACAGGCTTTAGCTGTTAAAGAAGAAGAAAGCCAGATATTAGCGAATGCGAATAAAATTTTAGTCTTGGCTCAACAACAAGCAAAGGTGGACTTAACTCAATCCAAACGCAGATCTATCCGCATTGTTACTATCGGTTCTATAGTTTTGGGAATTTCTGTAATCGCAGCAATTTTGATTCAATTACAAGTAAATAAAGCTCAACAGGAAGTCGCAGAACAACAAGTAGTCTTGCAAACTTCATTCTCTAAAGCAGCTTTGGTTTCCGATCCTTTTGAAGCACTGCTGAAAGCGTTACAAGCAGCACAACAGATGAAAAATTTAGAAAAATCAGCCAGCAATGATACACAGATTAAAGTAACGAGGGGGCTACAACAGGCAATTTATCATGTTAGAGAACGCGATCGCGCGATCGGTCATCGTGGCGCTATCAGAAGTGTAACTTTCAGTCCCGATGGCAAAATTTTTGCTTCTGCTAGCGAGGATGGTACGGTAAAACTGTGGAATGCTAAACCAGCTACATTAATATCAACCCTGACAGGACATACTGCTAGAGTTACGAGTGTGAGTTTTCATCCTCAAGGCAAGATTTTGGCTTCTGGCAGTGAAGATGGTACTGTCAAGTTGTGGGATGTAGGGCGCAGCACTTTAATTAAAACTATTAACGCTCATCGTAGCTGGGTGAGAACTGTTAGTTTTAGTCCTGATGGTCAATTTTTTGCTTCCTGTAGCTCTGATGGGACTATCAAGTTGTGGAAAACAGCAGATGCTACGTTATTAAAAACTCTGAAAGCACATACCGGTGTCGTTACCCATATTAGTTTTAGTCCAGATAATCAAACTCTCGCTTCTGCGAGTTTTGATACAACCGTGAGGCTGTGGAATATTCACGATGGAACCCTCATAAATACTCTGAAAGATCATAAAAGTAATACCAGAAGTGTCAGTTTTAGTCCCGACGGTAAAACCTTAGCTTCTACCGATGAAGACGGCATAGTGAAACTGTGGAATGTAGCAGATGGAACTTTACTGCAAAACCTCCCAACGCATCGCAGGGCTGCCTGGAGTGCAATTTTTAGCCCAGATGGCAAAACTCTAGCCACTATCAGTTCCGATAGTAAAGTCAAGTTGTGGAATTTAGAGGATATAAACGATAATAAAATCGAACCACAACTTCTCAAAGGACATCGCGGGATAATTATAAGTATCGGTTTTAGTCCCGATGGCAAAACTCTGGTTTCTGGAAGTTTTGATAGTACAATCAAGCTCTGGAATTTAGATGTTAGGGAACCGCAAACGATTAAAGGAAATAGTGCTAATGTTCAAACTGTAAGTTTTAGTCCCGATGGTAATATGTTAGCTTCCGGCAGCGACGACTTTAAAATAAAGTTATGGAATAGGAAAAATGGTACTTTACTCCAAACTCTCAACGGTCATCAAGGTCCGGTGCTAAGTGTTAGTTTTAGTCCCGACGGTAATATATTAGCTTCCGGCAGTGTTGACAAAACAGTTAAGTTGTGGAATGTGCGAGATGGTAGATTACTAAAAACTCTCAACGGTCATAGGGCTTGGGTAAGGAGAGTTCTGTTTAGTCCAGATGGGAAGACTTTAGTTTCTGGCAGTTTTGATAGTACGGTAAAATTTTGGAATATAGCAGATGGTAGGTTGCTGAAAACCTTTAAAGAACCTCGCTGTCGTGTAGCCGATTCAAGTTTTAGTCCCGATGGAAAAGCTTTAGTGGTGGCTTGTTATGACGGTAATATAATGCTATTAAATTTAAAAACAGCTACTTTAACGCAGGCTTTTCCTGCCCATGGCAGTTGGGTAGCTACCATTAGCTTTAGCCCAAATGGTAAATTTTTTGCTTCTGGTGGTTCGGACAGTAGAGTCAAACTATGGAATGCAGAAAATGGCCGATTATTGTTCACCCTAGAAGGACATTTATCTGATATAAGCAATATCATTTTTAGTCCAGATGGCAAGACTTTAGCTTCCTCTAGCGATGATGGTACAGTGAGGATATGGAATGTAGAAAATGGTCTGGAAAGATCAACTTTAGAAGGACACCTTGGCCGCGTTACCAGCGTGATGTTTAGTCCAGATGGCAAAACACTGGCTTCTAGTGGGCTTGACAATACTATCAAGTTGTGGAACTTAGAATTTGATTTAGATCATTTTATCAGGCAAGGTTGCTTGTGGTTGGAAGATTACTTTGCTTCTCATCCCGAAGAGGCTAGAAAATTTAGCCAAATCTGTAAATAACTCAAGTTGCTAGTTACAAGACACTGGTAATGGGTAATGGGTAATGGGTAATTGTAAGGCAGTTATCATATAATCAAACCAAGATTTTGATGCAGGCAATTATGAGAGAGTATCCAGCTAATTATGAATATCACGTAGGCGGTAGTCTTCCAATTGATGCCTCCAGCTATGTAATGCGACAAGCAGACTCAGACTTTTACGAAGGTTTGAAAGCCGGTCAGTTTTGTTACGTGCTGAACTCGCGGCAGATGGGCAAATCAAGCTTGCGGGTGCGGACGATGCAAAGACTGCAAGCCGAAGGGTTTGTCTGTGCTTTTATTGACCTAACCGGAATTGGCAAGGAAGATGTAACGGCAGAAAAGTGGTATGCCGGACTTGTCCAATCTCTGGTAAGCAGTTATCAGCTTGGTAAGAAATTTCAATGGCGGATTTGGTGGAAAGAGCAGCGGGAATTATTGTCACCTGTGCAGCGTTTGAATTTGTTTATTGAGGAAGTTTTCTTAGAAGAGATTGAACAAAATATTGTGATTTTTGTTGATGAAGTTGACACTGTTTTGAGTCAGAGTTTTTCCCTGGATGATTTTTTTGCTTTAATTCGGTTTTTCTATAACCGACGAGTCGATCAGCCCAAATATCAGCGTCTCACATTTGCTTTGTTGGGAGTGGCGACTCCTTCGGATTTGATTGCGGATAAAACCCAAACTCCTTTTAATATTGGCAAGGCAATTTCTATCAACGGCTTCCAACTCCACGAAGTCCAACCGTTAACCGATGGCTTGACGGGAAAGGTGAGCAATCCCCAAGAAGCGATCGCACAAATTCTAGACTGGACAGGTGGACAACCCTTTCTGACACAAAAGCTGTGCCAACTGATGATTGAAGCATCAGCAAAAGGAACAATCCCATCGGTTGAACAGGTGGTGAAGTCGCGGATTATTGAAAATTGGGAATCCCAAGATGAACCTGAACATTTGAAGACAATTCGCGATCGCCTGTTAAGAAATCAGCAAAAAGCCGGACAGTTATTGGGGCTTTACCAGCAAATTTTGGAATCCATGAACCCCCCCCAATCCCCCCTTGCTAAGGGGGGGCTTCCTGACGCTCTATCTCCCCTGAGCAAGGGTGAACTAAATTCGGTTCTTGCTCCCCCCCTTACCAAGGGGGGGCTGGGGGGGGTTCTTGCCGATGGCAGTCCCGAACAAACAGAATTGCGGCTGTCAGGTTTAGTGGTGCAACAGCAGGGAAAATTAAAAGTTTACAACCGCATTTATGCCGAAATTTTCAATCTGGAATGGGTAGAAAAACAGTTGAGCAAGCTGCGGCCTTATGCGGAAACTTTTAATGCTTGGGCTGCTGCTAATTTTGAGGATAATTCGCGGCTGCTGCGGGGAAATGCGCTGCAAGAGGCTCTAGAATGGTCGATCGATAAAAATTTGAGCCATCTGGATTACCGCTTTTTAGCAGCATCTCAAGATTTGGAAAAGCGCGAAGTTGAATTGGCTTTGATACTGCAAGCTGAAGAAAGTCAGATTTTGGCACAAGCAAATGAAACATTGACTTTTGCTCAAAAAACAGCCAAATTGGAATTAACAAAAGCCAAAAAACAAGCTCGAAAAATAATTGCGATCGGCTCGACAATTTTAGCGCTATCTTTAGCGGCGGCGATCGCCGTACAATTGCAAGTAGTCAAGGCCGATCGCTCCCTCGCAGAAACAAAAATTATCCTCGAAAGTGTGTCGTCAAAAACAACTTTAGCCTCAAATCCTTTCCCAGCACTGATCGAAGCACTGCAAGCAGCAGATAAACTTAAAAAATTAGAGGCATTTAGTCCGGCAAAATCCGAAACTAAAACGCAAGTATCGATCGCCCTCCAACAAGCAATTTACAGCATCCGAGAGCGCGATCGACTCATCGGACACCAAGCAGGCGTCAGAAGCGTCGTTTTCTCTCCCGATGGCAAAATCCTCGCATCGGCTAGCGAAGACGATACCATCAAACTCTGGAACCCAGACGGCACATTGCTCAGAACCCTCACCGGACACGGCGATAACATTTGGACTGTCAGTTTCTCACCCGATGGCAAGACGATCGCCTCTGCTAGCGACGATGCTACGATTAAAATCTGGAACCTCGCCAACGGCACAGAAATCAGAACCCTTACAGGACATAAGGGCTGGGTGAGAGCAGTCTGTTTTGCTCCCGATGGATTGACGATCGCATCTTCGGGCTCTGACGGCACTGTCAAACTCTGGAATCCGGCAGACGGAACTTTGCTTCAAACCTTTACAGGACATAGGGGATGGGCAACAAACGTCACTTTTTCGCCCGACGGATTGACGATCGCATCTTCGGGAAGAGATCGCACTGTCAAACTCTGGAATCCCGCAGACGGAACGGAAATTGCCACGCTGACAGGCCATACCAACGCTGTCAGAAGTGTCAGTTTTTCCAACGATGGCAAAACCCTAGCATCCGCTGGCGAAGACGGTTTAGTCAAGCTGTGGGATGTCCAAAACCTGACTCTCCTCAAAACGCTGCAAGCCCACAGCAGGGAAGTCTGGATCGTCAGATTCAGCCCTCCTGGCAGCCACAGCCCAACTCTGGCTACCGCTAACGACGACGGAATCGTCAAATTGTGGAATTTATCGCGGTTGGGAGACATCGAGCCGCAAACGCTCAAAGGACACACCGGCAGGGTTACAGGGCTTAGTTTCAGTCCCGACGGCCGCACTTTGGCAACAGCAGGTACCGATCGCACTGTACGACTTTGGCACCTCGCAGGCATCGAACCGAAAGCTCTGGAAAGCCACCGCAGCGAGGTTTTCACTGCGAGTTTCTCCCCCGATGGCAAAACAATTGCTTCCGGTAGTGGCGATCGCACTGTGAAATTGTGGAATGCACAAAACGGTAGCGAAATCAAAACTTTTTTAGGACATCAAGGTGCTGTCACCAGCGTCAGTTTCGCCCCCGATGGCAAAATTTTAGCATCCGCCGGAGTGGATAAAACTATTAAATTGTGGAACCTAGAAAGCGGCACCGAAATCAAAACTCTTTCAGGACATCAGAGGGGAATTAACAGCGTTGTTTTCAGTCCCGACGGTAAAATTTTAGCATCATCAGCGAGCGATAAAACTGTTAAATTGTGGAACCTAGAAAGCGGCACCGAAATCAAAACTCTCACCGGACATCTGGAAATAGTTAGAAGCGTCAGATTCAGCCCAGACGGCAAAACTTTAGCATCTGCGGGGAACGATCGCACGATATTATTCTGGGATTTAAACAACTTAGAATCTCCCCCAAGAAGCATTCAGCAAGCGCATAAAAGCGGAATTACCAGCATCCGTTTCAGTCCCGACGGCAAAATTTTAGCATCTGCTTGCGCTGACAGCACGATTAAATTGTGGAATGCAGAAACAGGCACCGAACTGAGAACTATTCAAGGACACGGAACTTGGGTAAGAAGCATTAGTTTCAGTCCCGATGGGAAAACTTTAGCATCTGCAAGTTTCGATCGCACAATTAAACTGTGGAATGTCGCAGACGGCAAAACCGCCTCGGAAGCTGTGCCGCTACAAGTTTTTGAGGGACATCGCGATCGAGTTAACGATGTTAACATCAGTCCCGACGGCAAAACTCTAGTTTCTGCCAGCTATGATGCTACTTTAAGGATCTGGAATTTGGAACTAGATGTAGATAGTTTGATGAAGCTGAGTTGCCAATGGCTGAGCAATTATATTGCCAACCATCCTGAAGAAAAGGCGATCGTACAAATCTGTAATCCTTAAAAAAATGGCATAAATCATGACAAAATTCATGGCTTGTAGGGGCGGGTTAACCAACCATTTATGATAAAAATGAATAATATTGTAAACCCGCCCCCACCAACTAACAATAAAAATGTACCATTGATTTATTCAGTAAAATGTTGATGTGAATAAGGGTGGGGATGGGGCGGGTTTATGAGATTATTTATTGGTTTCATAGATTGTTGGTGAACCCGCCCCTACAGAATTTTTTGATGTTTATTGAACACCAATAAACTTGTGAGTTTGTAAAGATAGCCTGTAACTCGGATGCTGTTTCAGCAACTCCAAAATAATCGGAATACCCCGATCGTGCGTTCCCCATTCCGGCTGCAAATATACAGGAATATTCACATTATCAACCAAATACTTACTGTAAAAATCAAGTTCTTCACCAGTGCTAACCACCAACTTAATTTCATTAGCTCTCGTCCAGAAAATCTCTTGCACCGGATATTTAGGATTGACGTGTTCTTTAGGAGAAAGAGTAATCCAAGCCAACGGCGAAACATTCTGCCAATAAGCGCCAGAAGTTTCAATATTCACCTGTTTGTCAGTTGCTAACAAAGCTCGCACTAACTCCGGCAAATTCTGGTGAATAAAAGGTTCGCCACCACTAATGACAACCCTTGGAGACTGCAATTGATCTAGCAATTGTGCGATCGCCTGTGGCACCGATGGCAAACCTTTGCCACCATTTCCGTAGCCTGTATCGCACCAAGGACACCGCACAGGACAACCGGCCAATCTGATAAAATCAACTAAAGCACCAGTCCAGTAACCTTCGCCTTGAACCGTATTCTGAAAAGTTTCGTGAATCGGCAATTTGATTTGTAAGTTCGATCCCAGCATCTTCACCTCAAATTAATTAATAATATTTGTTAGAACTTTGAGTAATTGTAATTTGTAATCAGTAATTGGTATAGTCCTGGATGCACGGGTAGGCAGAAACCGGGTTGATGGACGAAAATACTGTATCGCAGCCTTCAATACAGATAAAAACCCGGTTTCGAGGAGTCTTAATGAAGTTCCCAGTAATTTAAGTTATTTAATTCTGTTCTTCCGGTTCCATCATAGTCGCCCAGCGGCGTTTCAGGGCCAAAGTCAGTCCGTCACCAATGGGAACAACACTGAGAGTAATTCTGGGATCGTTGCGCAACTTGTCGTTGAAACTGCGAAGGGCGAGGGTGCTTGTGTCTTGTACTTGAGGATCGGCAACTCGTCCAGACCACAGAACGTTGTCAATTACAATTAAACCGCCATTCCGCACCAGTTGGAGCGATCGCTCAAAATAAGCCTCATAATTTTCTTTATCGGCGTCGATAAACGCAAAATCAAAGGTTCCGGCTTGTCCCTCGGCTATGAGTTTGTCAAGAGTATTTAGTGCGGGGCCCAACTGCAAAGAAATCTTGTTTGCTACACCCGCAGCTTCCCAATAGCGTCGTGCGATCGAAGTATATTCCTCGCTAACATCGCAAGCAATTATTTTACCGTGAGAAGGCAGCGCTAAAGCTACGCACAGGGAGCTATAACCAGTAAAAACCCCAACTTCTAAGGTTTTTGTCGCTCCCATAAGCTGCACCAGCATCTCCATAAACTGACCTTGTTCGGGAGCTATTTGCATCATACCCATAGGATGATTAGCAGTTTCTTTTCGCAGTGAAGCGAGAATATCTGGTTCCCGCAGGGAAATAGATAACAGATAATCGTAAAGTTGATTTTCTAGGCCAAGAGTTGAGTTCGCCATCGGTTTGTCCTTGCTGCTGACTTTTGATTTGAGATTGTAGACGTGCAGTTATTGGAAATTGCAGACGGTAGAGTTAATTTTGGCACCTATTTTGCTGTCGTTTCTCCTGGGTTCGAGTATCGCCGTCTCGGTTGCCCGTGCTGGTAACTTGCTCTCACGCGCGATCGACCTTCCAATCAGTTTATCTCAGCCACAGCCGATTTAGTAGCCCTGGAAAATAAAATTGCAGATAGGGGAGGGTTTTGAGATTGCTGCGTTCCTCCCCAGGCGTTACACCGTGGGTGATACCAGCTTAACAAAAGAATGCAACGATCGGCCCGTGCTGCAAACCATGATGCAGTAAGTCATTCTTAATCGAGAATCGAAAACTTGTTCGCTCGCCAAGTCGAAGAATCGCCAATCGAAAATGGTATGAGTTGGGGAGAAGGTGACTTCATTCTGACAACTAATCGCCCATGACTAATTATTTAGGACTTACGCACTCCTGACAAACAAACCGTTTTATTTAACTATTATTGATGGTTAAAGCCCCTGTACTTTTCGTCAACAAACCAGGCGTTTGGCAAGCCTTGTGTCCGGGACTATTACTAATAACTAATAAACGGGGTTAATTAGGACAATTTATTAAGTGTCACAGCTTATTGTCCACACCTCAACCACCTACCCACAATCAAAACAAGTTTCTACTATTGAGGCATAGCAAGTATTTTTGTGAAAAAACCTGGTTGTGAGCTACGGTTGCCCCGGACTGTTACTAATCACTAACGAACCGGGAGCGCTCTGACAATTTCTTAACTGTCACAGTTGATTCCTCCACACCTCAACAACTTACCCACAATCAAAACAACATTCCACTAAAGCAACCGCAATGTATTATAGTTTTGCAGGTTTCGGTGCCGTAACTGGCATATTTTTATTGTTAGTTTTTGCCATTCTGCAATGGCTGCACGTTTCCGCCGGCAGTTTTATAGATTGGGTAATTGCCATTGCTATTTTTGAATGGCTGTTGCTGATAGTTACAGTTCCTTGGAATATCCATTTTGAAGCTAAGGAAGTTTTAGCGCAAGGGGCAGAATCTACTAAAAAAAATATTGCTGTCGATTCCGAACAACTCAAATACGTTACTGTATTAGCTAGCCGATCGCTCTGGGTAGCGATCGCCCTTCACCTGTTTAGCGCGATCGCACTTTACGCCCTATCCGCCACCGGAATCAGTGCTGTTGGCTATCTCAGTTCCGGTGCTGCACTCCTGTTAACTCTACTGCGTCCAGCTATCCGAGGTTATCAGTATTTAGCCCAGCGCCTCACAACCATCCGCCGCCAATTCTTGCACCCCCGCGAAGATATTGTCGAACTCCGCAGCCGCTTTGCAGAATTAGAATCTACAGTCAGAAATTTGGCCGCTCAATTAAATTCAGGCGAACCCAATTCGTGGGCTGCTATCCAAGAGCGGCAGCAACGGGCGACCAGGGTAGAATTAACTAATTTAGCCGCATCTGTAGAACATTTGCGATCGACAAATCAGGCAGAACACACTAAACTGGCAAGAGATGCAGAAAGTGCGATCGCCCAACTCACCTCGGACGGACAATTTCTCAACCACGTCCGCGAAATCATCCGCTTCTTCAAAGAAGCATAAAAGAAGTCATTAGTCATTGGTCATGGGGCATGGGGCATGGGGCATGGGGCATGGGGCATGGGGCATTAGTTAGGTATAAAATTCCCAATTACCAATTCCCAATTACCAATTACCAATTACCAATTACCAATTACCAATTACCAATTCCCAATTACCAATTACCAATTACCAATTACCAATTCCCAATTACCAATTCCCAATTCCCTGTTTTGCCCATTCCCAATTACCACTTCCCAATTCCCTGTTTTGCCCATTCCCAATTACCAATTCTCAATTCCCCATTTTGCCCATTCCCAATTCCCTGTTTTGCCAATTCCCAATTCCCAATTCCCTGTTTTGCCAATTCCCTGTTTTGCCAATTCCCTGTTTTGCCCATTCCCAATTCCCAATTCCCCATTCCCCATTCCCTACCTTTAGATAGATGTCAGACCCTCGCAGACTGTGAAACTTTTAATTAAAATAGAACTTTATCAGTCTTGAGGAAGACTCAATAAATGTGTTTTAGATAACAGCAATTTTTGGGAAACTATAACTAAAGATAGTTTGTGAATGAGTTAGCTTCGGCTTAATATTTAAACATAAGCCAAAGACCTTTTTGAAAAAATAACTCAGGAATAAATCATGACTACTAGCAAATCAACACCGGCCGACGAACAAATCGAAGCTAATATGGAAGCTCCCCACTACGACAGGGGCATTACTCCTGCTGAGACAGCAGCGCGCCAAGAACGCGAAGGCTCTAACTTCATGCACACAACCACCGAAGGTAAGCAGCAAAGCGCCAAAACCGACGACCAAACCGATGACGAAAGCATTCACACTACAGATGGTTATACAGTAGACAAGGAAGGTTTGGTTAACAATTACGCGATCGAACCGGAAATGTACATCAACGAACCGGGCGATTTGAGAGCAAAAGAAGAAGCCGAAGCCGCAGAACGCGCTCGAATTCTTGCAGAAATCAAAGATAAAAAAGGTGAGGAAGGAAAATTGACAATGGATGCAGACACCCGCGGCAAAGGCCCAGGAATTATCTAGGTTGTCTGGTTGGTAGTTGCGCTTCTGCGCGGGAGGTTGCAACTGCAAAGCCAAGGGGCTGGTTTTTCTAGATACGGGAATTGTCGATCTTTCCGGTAAAACCCGCCCTTATTTTGCTTTCGACTGATGTTTTGAGAATATACCTCTTGCAAAAATACCGTGGTTAAAAAACCAGGTTGATTAAGTAGGAGTGTTTCTGTTTTTTTTCTTGTGGGATGGGCGGGGGAGCCCGTCCTAAAATTTGATTAAAAGGACTTTTGCTATTCAGGTCTAATTTACGACTTAATATTATCCCCGGTCAATTACCTGCAATAAAAACAGTTCGATCTTGAGGACTTCAGTCAAGCGTCATGGATGAGGGCTGAAGCCATCACTACAAACCAATATTGTCTTCGGATATGATATTACGCACGGGTGGTAAAAAAAACCAGGTTGATTAAGTAGGAGTGCTTCTGTTTTGAGATTTTAAAGTTGACATCAATGCGAATTGAATTAAAATTACTCAATCCCTAACATTTTCCCTGAGCCAATTAAACTTAGCCTGAGCTAGCGCCAAATTTTCCAGGACATTGGGATTAATATCCTCCCGTTCTAATTCCTGCTGCTCCAATTCTATATTGCGACCGTATTCTATATGTCTGATCGTACCGCGCATCCTGTCTGCCAGACACAGCGAAATTCCATAATAAAACCGGGAAGCAAAGCCCATATCATGTTGAAGCTTAATTACTAACTGCCGCCGGGGAATTGCCAGCAAGTGAGTTTCTTCGATCGCCTTCACCGTAGCTAAAGGAGGGCGAGCATCGATGAAAGAAACTTCTCCCACCAGTTCTCCGCTGCCTATTTTAGCGAGTTCTTTACTCTCCTGTGCCTCGATCCAAACGCTCATACTCCCCTTCAAAACAATGTATAGCGCATCGAGCTGTCTCCCTTCATGGATCAAAATCTCGCCCGGAGCGAGAACTTCTTTTTTGCCTTTTTGGACGATCCAGTCGATATCGTCATTATTTAACTGGCTCAAAATAAAAAGTGCTTTTTTTCTACTGCTGTCGGCCATAACTTTAGCTCCCGATCGCTTCTTTATATTAAATTTAGAGGGCGCGCGGTCGCAACTTCTTCCGAAGCAGTCACTCCTCGCTGAATACAGTTTTTTATCCAGCCTAACTTCTTCGCAAAAATGCTTCAAGGTCAGGCATTGCCAATAGTAGATGAATCAAACTGAATCATAATCTCTCAATACTAGCATTGGTTGAACAATCTTTTTTAAATCGATCGGCATTCCCCAAAATCCAGCTTCATGTCCGTCTTAAAACCAATCCGGTTCTCCCCCACAGCATGGGTGCGGTAGGGGGCGCGGGAGACAACGCTCCGCGCCCCATGTAGTCGATCGCTAAATCGATCGCAAATCAGGATAGCCGGCCAACATATCATCAGCAGTCAGAGTATCGCCGCTAGCTTGAGGAGTCCACAGCACCTCAACCGCCAGCAACTGCTCGCTCGATACTCCCCCAATTTGGCGCAAAGCTTGGCGCAAATCTTCAGAGTTTTTCACTGCTGGCAATTGCAACTTGCCTTCAGTACCGACAATCACCGTCACCACAATAAATTCCCCAGGATCTGAATTCAAATCAGAACCAACTAGCGCGCCGTTTTCCTGCAAAGCTGGCAGGTTATTGCTGCTCCCTGCTTGCCGGAGCTGGTTGTTATAATTCGAGAGCGTTTCTTCAGTAAACTTGCTGCGTTCGGCCAAAGAAAACTGGTTAAATTTAGCTTCCGCTGCTTCCAAGCGAGTTTGCACAGAGTCAGCGCCCGCGTAAACCCAGTATTCAGGATGCCGCAGCATCGCCAAAGTAGATTCTTGCAGCACTTGAGCGCGACCGGCCGCTGTATCCGTATTCGCTTTGCGCGCTAGCGAATCGAGTTCCGCCTGCAAACCGCGGGCTTCTGCTAGCAAACCAACTTGTAAGCGGGCCACAGATACGGTGGTAGTAGGGGCGCTGTTGCCGAGTTCGTCGGTTCCGCCCCCGGCGCGGCGGAAGCTTTGGACGAGGAAATTCGCGATCGAAATAAAAATCAAAATTGAGAACAGGCCACCAAACCCGCCGCCAAAGCCGAAAAACGGCAGCAAGAATGGGAAACCGAAACCGCCACCAAATCCGCCTCCGTAGCCGCCCGGGTAGTAACCCCCTCCCGACGGCGCGTAAGTGCGGCTAGGAGACGAGTAACTGCGCGCCGGAGCTCTAAAAGATCCGCCCCCCATCCGTCCTCCGCTGCGAGCAGCCAGAGCTCCGTCAGCGTTACCGAGGGCTAGCGTCAGTACCAGACCGATCGCAAATAGTGATTTCAAAAGCGGTTTGATCTTTGAAATTAGTTGCTTGTACATAAGACCGTTACTATTCGATACATTTATAATTTACAGTCTATCCTCCCTTATGGGCAGCCCGGTTGCAGGTGTGCAGCGTGCGAGATATCCGTACCAACCCATCCCAGCACCCTCAGAGAGCTGAGTCTGGGAACCAGAAAGGGTAGAGGGTAGAGAGGACTAAAGTCCTTACTACGAACTTTTGAGGACTAAAGTCCTTACTACGAACTTTTGAGGACTGAAGTCCTTACTACGAACTTTTGAGGACTGAAGTCCTTACTGCGAACTTTTGAGGACTGAAGTCCTTACTACGAACTTTTGAGGACTGAAGTCCTTACTACGAACTTTTGAGGACTGAAGTCCTTACTACGAACTTTTGAGGACTGAAGTCCTTACTACGAACCATGGATCTCGCGGGTTTTACAGAACTTTACTTAAGTCTAGGGCGATCGACCAACAATAAGCTTTAGACTTTTAAACAAAGGCCGCCAGTCCCAGAAAGCAGGACTTTATCTACCGTAAAAAAACATTATGTTCCCCACTCACCGCCCCCGCCGCCTCCGCAACCATCCCCAACTCCGCCGGATGGTACGCGAAAATATCTTGACAACCAGCGATTTAATTTACCCTCTATTTGCCGTACCGGGGGAAGGTTTTGCTAAAGAAGTTACATCGATGCCCGGAGTTTACCAGCTATCGGTAGACAAAATCGTAGAAGAAGCAAAAGAAGTTTACGACCTCGGCATTCCCGCGATTATTTTATTCGGCATTCCCGCAGACAAAGATACAGACGCGACAGGTGCTTGGCACGATTGCGGTATCGTCCAAAAAGCAACAGCAGCAGTTAAAGCAGCCGTACCGGATTTAATCGTCATGGTCGATACTTGTCTGTGCGAATATACCAGTCACGGTCACTGCGGCTATTTGGAAGTCGGAGATTTAAGCGGCCGCGTTTTGAACGATCCGACACTAGAATTGCTGAAGAAAACCGCTGTTGCTCAAGCTCAAGCTGGTGCAGATATTATTGCACCTTCGGGAATGATGGACGGTTTTGTCGGAGCAATTCGCGAAGGATTGGACTCGGCTGGATTTGAAGATATTCCTATCATGTCCTACGCGGCAAAATACGCCTCAGCTTATTATGGCCCGTTCCGGGATGCGGCGGATTCTGCTCCGCAATTTGGCGATCGGCGCACCTATCAAATGGACCCAGGAAACGGCCGCGAAGCTCTCAAAGAAATTGCTCTCGACATTGCCGAAGGCGCGGATATGCTGATGGTTAAACCCGCTTTAGCATACATGGACATTATCTGGCGCGTCAAAGAAGCAACTAATTTGCCAGTTGCTGCTTACAACGTTTCGGGAGAATACGCGATGGTGAAAGCCGCCGCCCTCAACGGTTGGATTGATGAAGAAAGAGTTGTGATGGAAACCTTGACAGGATTCAAGCGTGCTGGTACCGATTTGATTTTGACTTATCACGCCAAAGACGCGGCTCGCTGGCTGAAAAACTGATTCAACTCGATCAAGGTATTGACTCCATAGCAAAATCTCTTGTTGCTACTGGAGTCAATACCTCTATCGATATATTTTTGAGCCATGACGCACCCTACAAGCTGACTAAAATCTCAAATCTCAAATCTCAAATGGGATGACTTTATGACGGTAAAATTTTGAGTCAAAAGCTTTTTGAGAAACTTTATACAAAAAAGTATTAATAATTACGGAAATTAGTTACAAAATATGTATCAATAAGTATAGTTTTGTAAATCGGGAATTCAATCATTTAGGGTTCCCAAGCAAAATCAACTTTGACTCCTGCAAGACAGTAAAAGTAACACAGTTTAGATAAAACTTAAAGGCACATAGAGCATGACATCAGCGACTAGGGATTCCAGTCACATTCAATTTTGCACAAGTCGCGATCGCGCCGACATCGCACAAATCCAAGAACTATTTAAAGTCGCCGCCTTTTGGGCGAGGGCGCGCAAGATAGAAGATTGGGAAATTGCGATCGCCAACAGCGAACCAGTGGTGACAGTTTGGGATGGGCCGCGGGCGATCGGCTTTGCTAGAGCCACCTCAGACGGCATCTATCGAGCCACCATCTGGGATGTCGCCATTCACCCCGATTACCAAGGTGCAGGACTCGGCCGCAAATTAGTGCAAACCGTCTTGAGTCACCCTCGAATGTGCCGAGTAGAGCGAGTTTACCTGATGACAACTTACAAACAAAGCTTCTACGAGCGCATCGGTTTTCAGCACAACGCCAGCACCACTATGGTACTAGAAAATCAGCTTCTAGAAGAAAATCTAGAATTAGAAATTAGCAATGGCGAATTGCTAACTGCTATTTGCTAAGCAAGCACAAAACTCGCACCAAAATCTCTGATCATATGTAGGGTGCGCAATGCGCACCTTACTACCTATCAATCATTAAATCCGTTAAATCCGTTGCCCTTTTCTCTACCTCCGTTAAATCCCCTAAATCCGTTAAATTAAATCTGTTAAATCCCGTACCTTGCTCGTTGCCGAACTTCCTTCTTTACACACTTGCCAAAGGAATAGAACACTGAGTGCGGTTAAAATTGGACTCTTCCGACTCAGAAGGCACGGCCAGAACCTCCAACTTTCCATTCATCAAAGTTAAAAGAGTCTGATTCATCAATAACCTCATCCCAGAAGACACCTGGGAATTATCGCTGCCCTTAGTACCATCAGACTCCAAATCGTGCTTGAGCAAATCCCAAGACTCGCTCCAAGCACTAACTGAACGCTGATCGTCCACCCAAATATGAACGCATCCAGATTCCGGCGAAGAATGTGCAGAAACAGAAATACTCCCCTCCTCCATCTGAGCAATAGCAGTATCTACCAAATTGACTAAAACTTGCCTCAACCTGGGCCAATCTGCCAATACATAAATCCCCGGATCTGGCGGCAAAATCTCCAAACGAATGCTGCGATTAGCAGCTTGCAAATAAGTTAAATCATCAACTTCATCAAAAACCTTAGCTAACTGGATCGGCTCAATATCCATCCTGTCAGTGCCGTGTTCAGTTTTAGCAACAGAGATAATTTCATCTATCAATTTCACCAGCTTGAGTGCTGCAACGTGAGCTTGTTCGACAAACTCTCGTTCCTCAGCAGGATCGTCGCACAAATCCGAGAGAATTAATTGCAGCGTACCAATCATACTGCTCAGGGGCGATCGCAACTCGTGAGAAGTTCGAGCCAAAAAACCCGCCTTAAACTGACTCATCTCCGATGCCATCTGATAAGCCAATTGAGTTTGCTTCAGTTGCTCGGAAAGGGCATCAAACTTCTCTAAGTTAATTTCTTGAGGAGTTGGTGGCACTTTGGGCGCAGGTTCTGGCTGTTGCGAGCTTTTTTGCCGCCCGCGCCAAATCAAACTGCCTCCCAAACCCAGTCCTAGTCCCATACCTAAATATATCAAGTCGCTCCAGCCGATCGGCGCCATATTACTTTGCCTAGGAGTTTAGCTTTTAGCATTCTAGCTCGATCGCGCCTTGTCGCAATATTTCCCAACCGCCGCCAGTCCATTTAGCCACAGTCGAAGGCAAACTCGAAGCTGTTGCGACTGTTGCTGCGGTTGCTAATTCAGCAGCAACTAATGTCAAGACTTCGGGAAACTGCGCCTCAATTTCTGCCACCGACTCCAAAGGCGCTTGGCCGGATAAATTAGCACTGGTAGTAGCCAAAGGGCCTGTCTGCCCTAAAATCTTGAGAGCAAGGGGAAAATTAGGCACTCGTACTCCGATCGTAGTGCGATCGATCGCATTCATGGCAGCAGGCACCAGCGGCGAAGCCGGCAGCACCAAAGTTAGCGCCCCAGGCCAATAGGATGCGGCCACCTGCTGCCACAATTTGAACTCTGCTGGACTCCCCTGCACGTAAGGCCACAAAGCCTCCGCCGATGCTGACATCAAAATCAGCGGTTTGTCTTGACGGCGCTGTTTGGCTGCAAAAATCAACTCCGCGCGATCGGGCCGCGCAGCCAAAGCGGGTACAGTATCAGTGGGAAAGCTGACAATATAATCTCCTGAAATTGCCCCTTGAACTAGAGCATTTATCGAAACTTGAGTCATCGGATTTGAGATTTTCCATTTTTCGATTTGAGATTTTGCATAAATCTTTGATTGATAATTTATAGCGGTTCGATCGCGTGGTGAGGTATGCCCACGGAGGCCACGGAGGCCACGGAGGCCACGGAGGCCACGGAGGCCACGGAGGCCAGTCGTACCTCATCTTTCTGAGAACCGCTATATACCAATTGAAAAAAATAATGCAACAATATTAGTAGGGTGTGGATCCATCGATAAATATCCAAAAAAAGACGAAAAATGTAGCGAGCGACGCACCATCGACAATATTTGAATAAACTTGCCTCAAGCTCAATTATTGTAGCAAGGATTTTTAAAATTGGTATTAACCGCAGATGTCAGGCAGATCAACATAGATCAACGCAGATAATTTCAAGATCGGAGAGCGAATAAATCCCATGCAAGTCTATTTTAGAATTGCAGCATATTTTTGAAATCTAAAGACGATAGGCTAAAGCAAAGCGATCGATTCCTGCTAAATCCGAAAATATCTGAACTCCACCGTAACTCCCGTGACTTTGCAGCATCTGTGCTACCGCCTCAGCTTGTCCCGCCATCATCTCAACCAACCAAACTCCCCCCGATTCCAAATAATCGGGAGCCGTTTCTACCAAATGCCGGATGCAATCTAAGCCGTCTAAACCGCCATCTAAGGCCAGATGAGGTTCGTGCTTCAAAACTTCCGGTTGCAGAGTCAGCACCGTGCTGCTGGGAATGTAAGGCGGATTAGACACCATGCCGCTAACTTTACCTTTGAGAAATCCTAGCGGTTCCCACCACAAACCTTGATAAAAATTAACTCGCGATCCAAAGCCCAAATTTTCAGCATTCAGTCGAGCCACTGCCAAAGCTTCCGAACTGCAATCTACTGCATGAATCGTAGTATTTGTCAACGCAGAAGCCAAGCCGATCGCGATCGCCCCGCTGCCAGTTCCCAAATCCACCCAATCCGATTTTCCCTTAACTGAATAGCTTGTAACAGCATCCACAGCCAAATCGATCAGCAATTCCGTTTCAGGACGAGGAATTAGCACCGCCGGCGTTACTTTGAGCGAAAAATTCCGCCAATGTGCAACTCCCGTTAAATACTGCACAGGAACCCGTTCCTGCAACCGCTGCTGCCACAGTCGATCGAGTTCTGATAAAGACAACTTTTTTAATTCAATTTTTGGCAAATCTTTAAACGACTCCAAGCGCAGAGCCAGTTTATCCAAACCTGCCAGCTCTTGCAGCAGCCAGTCCAGTTCTCCTTGGGGAATGTCCGAGGCGATCGCCAGAGCCTTAGCTTGATTCACCCACTGCCACAGCTCTAAACCGGAAACAAACATAAGACTTTTGGGGAATGGGGAATTGGGAATGGGGCATTGGGAATGGGGCATTGGGAATGGGGAATTGGGAATTGGGAATTGGTAATTGGTAATTGGTAAATAGTAGGTTGACTCGACCAGTCCAACCTACTAACTCAGTCCTCAACGACAAACCTAATTATCCAGGGTTTCATTCGCCCTACACCTTAACGTCATAAGCAGCCATGAAAGCACTTTTTCCGTCAATGTTCTCTGTAACTATTGACTAATGACCAGCCTTCGGCTTGCTTCGGCTACGCGGTTATCGAGCGAAGTCGAGATACAGCACCAGTCGCTCTTCGGCTAAAATGACTAATGACCACTGACTAATGACCAATGACCAGCCTTCGGCTTGCTTCGGCTACGCGGTTATCGAGCGAAGTCGAGATACAGCACCAGTCGCTCAGGCTAAAATGACCAATGACCAATGACTACTGACTACTGACTATTACCGAGCCGGTCGAGCTGGAGCTGGAGATGCTGCCGGTCGTGCTGGTGCTGGAGATGGAGCTGCCTGTGGATTTTGGTTGCCAGTACCAGCCGGTTGGCGCGATCGCACATATTCCAGCGACTCCCGCGACGGCATCAAAATCAGTTGGCTCAAAGACGGGTCATTTTCAGTACCCAAGGCTTCCAAAATTCTCTCCAAGTTCACTACCTCAATCTTAATTGTGGCAGTCACGTTCGGCTGCTGCTGCTTAAAACGCTCGACCATTTCCTGCAAGTCCTCCTTGTTAAAAAACAGGGGAAGCTCCTCTTTATCGCCCCGCTGAATCGTCAAATAACCATTTTCCGGGCCACCTCTCGCCAAAAACAGAGGTACACCGTTTAACTCGTTAACTTGTTGCCCACTCTGCTGAAGTACAGTTTTCGCCGACTGTACCTGCTGCGCAGCCGGAACAAAAGCAAACAGCAACTGATCCGGCTTACCTTTATTTTCTTGAGCGAGCCGATAAATTTCCCCCAGTGACACGGGTGTCACGCGCGCCGACGCCGCCAACTGAGAATTTGCCGTTTTCAGTTGATCGACAAAAGCTTGAGCATCTTTCTGGCTGATGAAAATTCTGGCTACCGAAGCATTACCAGTTTGACCCTGACCTTGCTTGGGAACAGAAGCGATGAAGAACGCACCCTGACCGTCTGTAATCGTAAATACCGGCACCGGGCGTAACTTTTCTAAAATTTGTGGCACTGGGAGTGCCAGTGCAGACATCTTGCTTGACGAGGGGCCGAGCAGAGTGCAGCCCACAATCCCCAATATTGCGCCCAAACGAACTAATGATTTCATGTTTTTCCACCATCCGCGATCCTGAAACACATTAACGCAAAGACTGGCGCCTTGACACGATCGGCAAAAACTGTCTCCGATCTTTTCATTTTTACCAAATGTAAGCATCAGAGGCAGTTTCTGCTTGAATCGATTATTTAACATTGTGCGATCGGGATGACAGGATTTGAACCTGCGACATCCTGCTCCCAAAGCAGGCGCGCTACCAAACTGCGCTACATCCCGGTGTGATACTTGGCTATCTCTTAACCATTAACGCAGAAAACCCCCCGCTTGTCAAGCTTTTTTTTATTTTAACTTTCGATGCAGCTACGCTGAAGTTTTCTTCAGGTTGTACGGTTTGACAATACTTGCAAAGCTCTGGGCTTCATAACTGCCAAGCTGCGGGGATACATCAAGAGCGTAACTGACCGCAGCGCACAGGCTTCTGAGGTGTTTGGCAGCGTGAATATTGCATTTACTCAACAAATCAACGCTGACCTGCACCGGGCGAGCTAATCTGGATACCAAAACATACCTTTAATCCCCTCCGGATCGGACATGAAGCCCAAATTTCGGTAAAAATCCACCACCTGAGGGTCAGCAAATAAGGTAATGTTGCTGATATCTTCACTGCGGAGTTTTTTAATGATGTATTTCATCAGCGCCTTGCCCATGCCTTTACCCTGGTAATCAGGATGAACTACCACATCCCAAAGCGTGGCATTAAAAGCATGGTCTGAAGTCGCTCTGGCGAAACCGACCAGCCGTCGCTGGCTGCCCCGCAGCTCCCACATAGAGACGACTAGGAAGCTGTGCTGAATAGCTTTTTTGACTTTACGCAGGGGACGGCGGGACCAACCCACTGCATTACAAAGTTCTTCGAGTTCGTAGAGGTCAATGTCCCGATCGCAACTGAAAAAGATGCGAGCGTTGCCGAGTCCGGCGGGTTTGCGAAACGTTGGGGAAAGCGGATCGCCTAACCCAACAGCCACATCTTCCTCAAATTCCGCTGTTTGGGGTACAGAGGCAGACTCAGAACTACTAAATAAGTTTTTCCAAAAACCCATGCAGGCGCGGTTAAGGTAGTAGAAGTTGGACGGCTTGACATCTCCCCAGCCCTTTGAGAGAAGGGGATTCATAAGACTATAATTTAAGTCTTACAGGTGCTGACAATTCACCTCGCATTCGCTCAAAAACAACTACCCGTAAGAAAGGTATTGCAATTGCGCTGACTTTTGTCTGGTTGTGCTTTCCGAGTCCATCCAATTCAATGTTGTGACGCTCTGTGTTCCAAAGAGTGCTTGTTGACCCAGGCTACGGTGATGCCGCTCCTTGATGCCATCATGGGTTACTCCTGAACGAAACACGCTGGAGAGCGTCGATGGTTGTTCCTACTTACAACTCAATTCTAGAATATGGACGTACGGTTGAAACCGCAGCCACGTTGCTCTACACAGAGGTAGCCCGGGGCTTCCCGCTCCGATGAAAGGTGAAACAGAACCCGACAGATCAACCCACTCCGATCGGCGTAGGATGAATTGCGGGTAGCTTTTTGAGCAACAGTTTACGGTACACTCATCTTACGCCGAAAGCAGCGATTTGTGGTCTAACATTGAGTCGGAGCTTTTTTGATTCTCGTCAAGTTTGGTAAAAATGTACTGCTAGCCTGTGCCCAGACAACCCCCTAGTCAGGTAAAATTTGCTGCCCAAGCAGGACAGAGGCACTTTTGGAATTGCTGCTTTTGAGTGCCGTCGATCGCGCCGGAAGTTATACCCTTGCTGGGAAGTACAGATCGAATGGCGCAACTGTGACATTCTAGTTATACGTTCCCAGACAGATTTGACTTCTGCTTTTAGTGAGGAGACCGGCACCATTTAAGTCAATCGTCAAATCGAAAATCCCATTGCCATAAGGCATGGGAGAGCAAATACCTAGTATATCTCCCGCACCTTCTCCTCAATTATGGCTTCGGGTTTAAAACCATCTACACTAGAACTTCTCAAGCGCTTTAACCGAGCGTTTCCACAGTTTTATGAGCAATTTGTCAGCAGCGAAATCCAACTGCAAAACCTCAAATTAGCTTACCAACTTTACAAAACTCGGCAAGCAGTCATCGAAATCAGAGGCGAAGGTAACAAAAGTGCCCTGCATTTTGCTTACCGGAACCAGTCTTTTCTACTCAGCGATATTTTCGGTGTGCTGGCGGCCTACGGGCTGACGATTCACAGTCTGAGTCTCTACGGTCAAATTTACCCGCCGATGCTGGTATTTATCAAATTGGTGGTATCTCGCGGTGGCAAGGTACTGGCAGATAAAACAGCAGAAAACGTCTGTAGGGCGGTTCGAGAGGCCTTGGCGGGGCATTTTGAGGTTGAAGAGATGTTGGCCGTGGAATTTAATTTAGACGCCGGCTTGGAGGATGTGGCAACTGAATTTTACGTCGATCCGGTTTTCCACTTGCCGGCTCTGCTGATTGAAGCAGATAACCAGCCTGGACTTTTTTACAAAGTTATGTATGCCATCTGGCAAGAGGATTTGTTGGTGGTAAATGCTAATTTGCTGGTTTGGCGCGGGCGAACTCGCCTGATTCTCTACTTGTTGGGGCCCAATGAAAGTTTAATTCCCGAGTATCTCGGGCAGAAAATCGCTGAGGGGGTGCGACAAAGATTGTTGGGCGAGCGATTTTAGGGATAGCGCTGACGCTGGTGAAACCGGGTTTCTAGTAACAGCGTTTCTGAGCTATCCTAGCAACCGCCCTGACAGTTAGGAGGCCAATCAACAGTGTAGAGTTTTCTAACAGGTATTCACATTTGCTCACAAACGGTATAGATTGAGTGAATGGCATATATACCACTCAGACTCATAAGTCGAATTTCTGGGCTTGCACGCAAACACCTTAAGAAAGTATGCAGATGAAGGGAAAATCAAGAGCATCAAAAACTGATCTGGACAAAGGCTCTACGATGTCGAGTCCTACCAGCGCGGTGCAATTGGAGTTACCACTATTTGCGAATGTCGCGTCAGTTCAACCAAACAGCGAGACGACCTTGCAAGGCAAGTTGAATTTATGCGAGAACGATATCCAGAAGCCGAAATCGTCCAAGACATCGGCTCTGGACTCAACTTCAAAAGGAAAGGATTGCAAGCCCTACTGGTCAGGCTTATGCGCTCAGATCAGCTCCAAATTGTTATTGCCTGTAAAGACAGATTGTGTCGATTCGGATTTGAGCTATTCGAGTTTATGGTCAAACAAAACGGTGGAGAAATCTTGGTTCTCTCAAACCCTGTACACTTTCCAGAAACCGAACTCACAGCCGATATTCTCGCCATCCTTCACGGCGACCGTTGCAGAATGCACGGCCTGGGAAGCTACAGCCAGAAAATCAAGAAAGATCCGAATATTCCCCAACCCTGAGCAAAAAGCTCTCCTAAAAAAATGGTTTGGTGTTTCCCGATTCGTATTTAATACAACAATTAAATACTTACAAGAGCCGGGAACCAAAGCCAACTGGCTGACAATCAAGACAGGAATTGTCAACTCACTACCGGACTGGGCGTCATCAGTTTTATTTCAAGTCAAATCAATTGCTATTAAAGACGCTTGTCAGGCTGTCAAAAAAGCCAAAGCAGATTTCAAGAAAGACGGACAAGTTCGTCGCTGCAAATTCCGCAGTCGCAAAGATACAAAGCAATCTGTTTACATCCCTAAGTCTGCCATTAAAGACTGTGGCATCTACCACACAATATTGGGTCAATCAAAGCTGAAAGAGGCATTACCAGAAAGTTTCAGTGATGGACGGCTAACACTTGCCTATGGTGAGTATTACCTGATTGTTTCTGAAGAAGTGCAACCAAGTCAGACCGATAACCAAGGTCGCGTGGTTGCCTTAGATCCCGGTGTTCGCACATTCATGACTTTTATTTCCGAGAATTCTTACGGATATCTCGGCAATGATTCCAATCTTCAAATCCAAAAACTGTGCTTCAAGCTAGACAAGCTGATTTCAAAAATGAGTAAAGCTGCTAACGAACAGAAGAAAAGATTTAAAAAGGCGGCTGACAGGTTGAAGTCTCAAATTAAACACATGGTAAAAGAGCTGCATTACAAGACTGCTAAATTCTTGGTTGATAATTTTGATGTCATCTTATTGCCATCATTTGAATCTTCCAAGATTGTCAGCAAGTCACGTCGTAAGCTCCGTTCTAAAACCGTGCGTCAGATGCTTACTTTATCTCATTATCAGTTCAAGAAACACCTTGAGTGGAAAGCTTGGGAATCGAGCAAGGTAGCCTTGACCGATATTAACGAAGCTTACAGGTCAAAAACAGTTTCCTGGACTGGGGAGATTAAGAAGATTGGTGGTTCCCGCGTTATTAAAGACGAGGATGGACGCTGCATGAACAGGGATCTAAATGGTGATCGCGGGATTTTATTGCGGGCATCGGTTGATACACCTTGGTTGAAAGAACACCTCAACTTATGTATTTGTTGACGAATGTTAGCAAAAAAGTATCGGTTCTTAATTCCTGAAACCCTTGATTTTATTGATTATTCCTGCTTTATGCTGCCGACTTCCATTTCTCTTGTGCTCGGAAACTGGGTTTTTGCTCGATGCCTGGCCTTGATTCTGAGAAAGTTAAACTCAGCCGATCGCCCTCCTCGAACTGCCGATCGCTCTGTGTTGATTTCGCGATACGATAAATTTATGGCAACCATCGACATCCTAGGGGTTCGGCACGCTTGCGATTTGACGGCTCCGACTGCAACTTCTCCGGTTCTGGTATTTGTCCACGGCTGGCTGTTAAGCCGCCGCTACTGGCAACCTTTGACCGATCGCTTGGCACCAAACTATCAGTGCCTAACCTACGATTTGCGCGGGTTTGGCGATTCTCAAGCCGACGGCGGCGAGAGTCGCGAGCCAGCAGAATCGCTCAATTCCTGCTACACTGCCTCCGCTTACGCTCGCGATTTGGAAATTTTACTCGAAAAACTGGATATTTCTAGTGCTTGGCTGGTGGGACACTCTCTCGGCGGTACGATCGCCCTTTGGGGAGCCAGCCAATTGTCCGATCGTATTAAAGGTGTCGTCTGCATAAATGCAGGCGGCGGCATCTATCTAAAGGAAGAATTCGAGCGGTTTCGAGCGGTAGGCAAACAGCTAGTAAAAATGCGTCCCCGCTGGCTGCCTCACTTGCCGTTAGCAGATTACGTGTTTGCCCGCGATTCTGTGGCAAGATCGATCGGGCGCGACTGGGGACGGCAGCGCTTGAAAGATTTTGTGGCGGCTCATCCAGATGCAGCTTTGGGGGCTTTGTTGGACTCCACCACAGAAGCCGAGATTCACCTGTTGCCGCAAATAGTGTCCCGACTCAAGCAGCCTGTTTATTTTATTGCCGGCACTAAAGACAAAATTATGGAACCAAAATACGTGCTGCATTTGGCTAGCTTTCACTGGATGTTCCAAGGTTGTGGCGAAAATGTGCTTCAGCTTGATTGTGGCCATTTGGCAATGATGGAACAGCCGGATGCAGTGGCTAGTTATTTGGAAAATATTCTGAAAGAACACACGTGAAGGGAATTGGGCATGGGGCATGGGGCATGGGGCATGGGCCCGCGCAGGGCATGGGCCCGCGCAGGGCAGTGGGGCATGGGGCATGGGGCATGGGGCATGGGCATGGGCATGGGGGATTAGAACTTATAAATCACCGAATAATCAATAACAAATAACTAATAACCAATCACTAATCACCAATCACCGATAATCAATAACCAGTAACAACTGACTTCTTCCTTAACCTAAATCTGTTATCTTAAATAAATAACTCTGCCCGATCGCCATTTTCGGACAAAGGTTTTCAATGGCTTTCAACTCTAAATTCCTATTCTGCTTAAATATCTGTGCGCGTTAACCTCACCGATCGGCAACAACACATCCTTTGGGCAACGGTTCGCCACTACATAGCTACAGCGGAACCCGTTGGCTCAAAAGCTTTGGCTGACGAATACAACCTCAGCGTCAGCCCAGCTACCATTCGCAATGCGATGGGGACTCTGGAAAAAGCTGGACTGCTATATCAGCCCCACACTTCAGCCGGACGAGTCCCCTCTGACTCCGGCTACAGAATTTACGTAGACCAGTTGATTCAGCCATCTGATACCCTGGCACGCAAAGTGGAACAGGTACTAGACCAGCTCAATTGGTCGGACGGTCGCATGGACGCGGCACTCCGAGGCGCTGCTCAAATTCTGGCAACGATCAGCGGTTACATTGCCATGATTACCATACCGCAAACCAATATGGCTTGCTTGCGCCACTTGCAACTGGTGCAGCTAGAGGCTGGAAAGGTGATGCTGATCGTGGTGACAGATGCCTACGAAACTCATTCGGTGTTGGTGCAGTTGCCGAAGGGCGCAGAAGGTAATTTGCCTGATGTCGAAATTGTCGATCGCGAATTGCAGATTTTGTCCAATTTTTTGAATAGCAAGTTACGCGGGCGATCGCTCTCGGAACTCTCGGCTGTAGACTGGAGCGAGTTAGACCGGGACTTTGAACTGTACGCTGAGTGGATGGAAACCATGCTGGCTGCATTGAGCAGCCGTCAAAGCAATCCAACCTACACCCGGATTCTGATCGGCGGTTTGGCGGAAGCGCTCCGTTTGCCAGAGTTTTCGCAGTTGCAGCAAGTTCAAACCCTGGTGCAACTGCTCGAACAAGAACAGGAACTGCTTTGGCCTTTGATTTTTGAATCGCCTGATTTGGACTCGCCCGGGAAACGGGTAACGGTGCGTATTGGCTCGGAAAATTCGTTAGAACCAATTCGGGGCTGTACTCTAATTTCTTCGACTTACCGCCGGGGATCAGTGCCGGTGGGTAGTGTTGGGGTTTTGGGGCCGACGCGAATGGTTTACGAAAATGCGATCGCGGTGGTGGAAGCTGCGGCGGATTATTTGTCAGAAGCTATTGGCGGCAATCGAGTTAATTTTCCTGAAGGATAACATATTGTTATATTCACCATAATTTGAGATAGGCCCAAGCCTAACTCTCTTGGGGTTTTATTGTCTTTGCCGGATGTGGTGGCAACATTAAGAAACCGTTTTTTTTGTCAATAAACCTTTGCTTTCCCGCTGTTGCTGGGGCAAGACACTCAAGCATCGCGCTTCACGATAGATTTTCGTAAAAAACCCGGTTGCTGCCTCCAGGCTCGGAGCGGAAACTGGTAGGAGTTGCGGGCGATCGCCCATTGACAGCAAACCCTCGCGGAGCACCAGTCGAGTGGCTCCTTTCAGCAGCCTAACCGAGGAGTTTGGCTGCAAATCCGGTCGGCGATCCCCGGCACTGGGCCATAGCGCCTGCGAGAAATGAATTGAAGACCCGGGAGCGGCACTTTTATGGGGCCCGAAGGCAGCGAAATATCAAAATCTTAAGACATTTTAGAGAGTTCGTCAAAAAGATCTAAAAAAGATTAGTCTTGAGAGGAAAGCTATATTTCTTTTGGGAATAGCCCGGGTTAAACAATTGCCCACAAGTTGCAGCAATTTTGGCTTGATTGCCACTCCAGAAAAGAGTTAAGCGCTGAGTTAAGATCGAAATTAAATTTAGGGAATTTTCTTTTACCATTCAATGAAATCGACCGATATAACTAAGAATACCTTTGCCATAACAACGCCTCTGTATTATGTCAATGATTTGCCTCACGTTGGCAGCGCTTACACGACTATGGCAGCCGATGCCCTAGCCCGATTTGAGCGGCTGCGGGGCAAATCAGTGTTGTTGGTTACCGGAACCGACGAACACGGGCAGAAAATTCAGCGCACGGCCGAGAGTTTGGGACGATCGCCCCAAGCTCACTGCGATTTAGTTGTTCCAGGGTTTGAGGCGCTGTGGGAGCAACTCTCTATCCAGTACGATCGTTTCATCCGCACAACTTCGCGCCGCCACGAGTACATTGTCAAAGAATTTTTCCAGCGTGTCTGGAACTCCGGCGACATCTACTTGAACCAGCAACAAGGCTGGTACTGCGTCTCCTGTGAAGAATTCAAAGATGAACGCGATTTATTGCCCGGAAATCGGTGCTCTGTCCATACCAGCAAGGCAGTTGAGTGGCGCGACGAAGAAAATTACTTTTTCCGCCTGTCGCGCTATCAAGACCAACTGCTGGCGTTGTACGCAGAACGTCCCGACTTTATCGCGCCAGAAAGTCGGCGCAACGAAGTGCTCAGCTTCGTCAACTCGGGACTCCAAGACTTTTCGATTTCTCGGGTGAATCTGGAATGGGGATTGCCGATACCGGTTGACCCCAGTCACACCATTTACGTGTGGTTTGACGCTTTGTTGGGATACGTCACGGCTCTGCTCGATCCGGACAGCGACCCGCTGTTAGAGAATGCTTTATCTAAATGGTGGCCGATTGACCTGCACTTGATCGGCAAAGATATTCTTCGCTTCCACGCAGTTTACTGGCCGGCAATGCTGATGTCAGCGGGTATGTCGGTACCGGGGCACGTCTTCGCTCACGGTTTTTTGACCAAAGACGGCAAAAAAATGGGAAAAACGGAGGGAAATACTTTAAACCCGGTCGAATTGGTCAATAAATACGGCCCTGATGCAGTGCGTTACTATTTCCTCAAAGAAATCGAGTTCGGAGAGGATGGTGATTTTAACGAAACTCGGTTTATCAATATATTGAATGCTGAGCTAGCAAACGATCTGGGAAATTTGCTTAACCGTACCTTAAACATGGCTCGCAAATATTGCGGTGGCTTAGTACCAAATGTGTGTGGGGAAAACATTTCCGGCGACAACCTTCTCAAGGGTATGAGCCTGGATTTGGGCGATCGAGTAGCGGGTTTTTACGAAGAGTTAGCTTTTAGTAAGGCTTGCGAAGCTGTGCTTGCATTAGTTCGAGCCGGCAACAAGTTTATTGACGTAGAAGCACCTTGGAGTTTGTACAAGCAAGGACAGCTCGAAAGTGTTCAACAAGTGCTATATTCGGTTCTGGAATCTGTTAGACTAGCATCTTACCTTTTATCGCCGATTATTCCGAATATCAGCAACGCTATCTATCAGCAGCTAGGTTTTTCAATTGACTTTAACGATCGGGTGACAGTTAACAGTTTAGCGACTTTTGCAGTTCATGCTGCCTGGGGCGCTTTGCCTGCAAACCAAACTCTGGGGGAACCCCAACCAGTGTTTAAGCGGCTGGAACTACTGGAAACAGTAGCGTCATAGTCGGTAGCCTGCGATCGGGGTGCTATGACAGATTATGAATTAGCACTTATTTCCTTACCAATCTTTCATAAAAATTGAGGCATAACAATCATGTTGAATAGAATAGAAAGCAACGACCTTTTTACGCCGGAACAGGTTCTGGAAAATCGCGGTCGAGTGGCAATTTTTATTGACGGGTCTAATCTTTTTTACGCGGCTTTGCAATTGGGAATTGAGATTGATTACACTAAGCTATTGTGTCGTTTAACTGCGGGATCGCGGCTGTTGCGCTCTTTTTTCTACACGGGTGTCGATCGCACTAACGAGAAACAGCAGGGGTTTTTGCTGTGGATGCGCCGCAACGGCTATCGAGTGATTTCTAAGGATTTGGTGCAATTACCCGACGGTTCTAAGAAGGCAAACTTGGATGTAGAAATCGCTGTGGACATGATGGCGTTGGTGGGTTCTTACGACACCGCCGTTTTGGTGAGCGGCGACGGCGATTTGGCCTATGCTGTGGATGCTGTGAGCTATCGCGGCGTGCGGGTGGAGGTGGTGAGTTTGCGATCGATGACGAGCGACAGTTTGATTAATGTAGCCGATCGCTACATCGATTTGGAAATGATTAAAGACGACATCCAAAAAACTTCGCGCCCTAATTATGCTTACCGCCCATTGTCGGGTTTGAGCTTGATGGACGAACACGACGACAGATAGGGATTTGGTGATGGGTGATGGGTGATGGGTAATAGGTAATGGGTAATAGCTGATGGGTTGAATAATTGAAAATTAGAAGTTAAAAATTTAGCTCAAGTATGACAGATTTTTGATTAGTGTTTTTAATTAGCCAATTACCAATTACCAATTATCAATGCCCAATGCCAAATGCCCAATTATGAATTACCAATGATTAATTTCAAATCTAAAATTCCCAGTCTCCAGTCCCCAAAGTTAATGCTATTTTTAGTAGCATTAATCTTGGGGATTGGTGCTTGTGCGGCTCCGCAAGAGACTCAAAAAAACAAATTAGCTGAGGATCTCAAAACTGCTCAACAGTCAAACAGCAGTTTGACCTTAAATAAAGTAACCCTAGAACAAGCAAACGAAAAGGGTGAAACGTTCTGGAAAGTAAACTCAAAAAATGCCGTCTATAGCAAAGACCAAAAGACAGTTAACGTTCAGAAACCTGTCGGTAAATTGTTTCAGGACGGCCAAGAAATTTATGACATTCAGGGAGAAACTGGGCAGGTATTTCAGGAAGGAAATCAGGTTTTTCTCAAAGGTAATATAGTCGCAACTGACCTTAAAAATGGCGTGGTATTGCGGGGAAACGAGTTGGAGTGGCGCCCGAAGGAAGATATTTTAGTTGTCCGCAATAATTTGACCGGAGAGAACAAACAAGTGACTGCTTCCGCGAAAGAAGCGCGGGTTTTCAGCAGGGCTAAGAGAATGGAGTTATTCGGCTCTGTGGTAGCCAATGTTAAAGATCCTGTTTTGCAATTGCGCACCGAGCATTTAGTGTGGTTTGTGGAGCAACAAAAGGTACATAGCGACCAACCGGCTCAAATTGACAGATACAAAGGTAAAACTGTAACAGACAGCGGTTTTGCCGACAAAGTAGATGTAGACTTAAAAACCAAGATTGCGACTCTGACGCAAAACGCTCAATTGATGCCATCAGACCCGCCGCTGCAAATAGAAAGCAGTTTAATGAGTTGGAATTTTCCGGCGCAAAATGTGGTTTCGCCGGGGCCAGTGAAGATTTTTCACCGCGTGGAAAAGGTGACGATGACTGGCGATACGGGGCGGGGAGATTTAGATAAAAAGATTTTTTATTTGACGGGAAATGTGGTAGGAATTGGGGATAAACGTGAATCTCAATTGAATACCGATCGCGTAACGTGGTATTTAACTAACCAGACGTTCGATGCAGAAGGAAATGTGGTTTACAAACAACTAAATCCGGTGTTTAATTTGACTGGGCCGAGGGCGGCGGGAGAGTTGAAAAATCAAACTGTGGTTGTCAAAGGTAACGGTGGTGGCGGCCAAGTGGTGACGGAATTTGTGCCGGATGAGAACAAGGAAATTTTCGGAAAGTAGATAAGATCATTGCAATTTTTCGAGGTTCGTAGTGAGGACTTCAGTCCGCATTAAGAAGGACTAAAGTCCTCACTACGAACCTTTGCAGGTTGGGGTTTGACCGATCGCGCTATGACGGGTTTCGATAGGGCTAAAAAAATATAAAATTGGAATGCAGTACAGTTTATAATTAAGATGGGATTGAGTAAGGAGCGGTTGGGATGACAGCAACTTTAGAAAAGTTAGAAAGGCTTGATGAACTTATCTTAATTGACGGAATGAGCTGGAGAGAGTTTAAGGCTGTTGAACAGTTGCTCTCACGCCCGGGGGTGAGGCTGTCGTTTTTAGATGGGGTATTGGAGATTAGACGTAGGCCGGGAAGAAAACATGAAACTATTAAAGAACGAATTGGTTCTCTACTCGATCTTTATCTATTGCAAGTTGGAATTGATTATCAGCCTACTGGATCGATGACCCTGGAAAGTCCATCGGGATTGGTGAAGCGAGAAGCTGATAAATCCTATAAATTGGGTGCTAACCGAGAACGTCCTGATTTGGTGGTGGAAGTGGTGGTGACTAGCGGTGGGATTAATAAGTTGGAAGCTTACAAACGCCTGGAAATTCCTGAAGTTTGGTTTTGGGAAAATGGTAGGCTGCGTTTGTACTCGCTTTTGGAAGATGGATATGCAGAAGTCGATCGCTCTTTGGTGTTGCCAGATTTAGATGTGCTACTATTGGCACGGTGTATCAATATCGAAAATCACCTTCAGGCAATGCGCGAATTTAGAGCAGCGATTCAAAGCGTTTAGAGAGCTTGTTTGCGGAAATGAAAAATTTAAAGCAGCAGCTATTTATCGCCACACTCGCCTCAAAGAGAGCACAAATCCGGGCAATATATCTTCACCGGACAACTCGGCTGGACTAATTAATATTTCTACTTCTGCTTGTTGTCGATAAATTTCTACCCGTTGGTTTTGCGGGTCAATTAACCAGCCCAGTCTCGCGCCGTTTTCCATATATTCCCGCATCTTTGCTTGCAGGGTGGAGAGACTGTCAGATGCCGAACGCAATTCTACTACAAAGTCGGGACACAGGGGAACAAAGCCTTTTCGTTCTTTTGCAGTTAGCGCTTCCCAACGAGCTCGACTCACCCAGGAAGCGTCGGGAGAAAAGCGAGCACCGTTAGGGAGAATGAACCCGGTAGAAGAATCAAAGCCTTCTCCTAAATCCTCGTTTGCTTCGCACCAGCGATCCAGTTGTCCGCTGATGCTAAGATTGCGACTACCTGATTCTCCTCCGGTGGGCGGATTCACGATTAATTCTCCTCGTGCAGTTCTCTCTAATCTCAAGTCGCGATTTGCCAATGCTAGGGCCTCGAATTGCTCGCCGGTGACTAAAAGGGCGATCGAATTTGGCACTTCGAGAGATATAGTTTCTGGTTGAGTAAATGTTTGTACCATATTCAATTCCAGACTTTCTGTTTTAGATATAGCAACCGCTAAGACGATTTCCACAATAATTATTATTTGTTGCGGGGTGGGCCGAAGAACCCGCCAGAATTCACAGGCTTTCCGGCCTGTTCCACAGGTTTGTAGTGAGGACTTTAGTCCGCATCAAAGAAAGGACTGAAGTCCTCACTACAAACAGGTTTGTAGTGAGGACTTTAGTCCGCATCAAAGAAAGGACTGAAGTCCTCACTACAAACCATTTTTTACAACTGACCAAAACCTTTTTTCGGCTTGTTTTTTTTCTTTTTCTTCTGACCGGGCATTCCCTGCATTCCTTGCATTCCTGGCATTCCCGGCATTCCCGGCAATCCTCCCATTCCTGTAAAGTTACCTTGACTCATTTGCTGCATCATGGTACGCATTTTTTGGAAGTCGCTGACAAGTTTTGTTACGTCGTTTTCTGCGTAGCCTGCGCCTTTTCCGATGCGGCGGCGGCGGGATGGAGAACTTGCTAACAATTCGGGATTGCGGCGTTCTTCAACTGTCATGGAATTAATCATGGCTTCGGTGCGTTTTAGCTGCACTTCGCCTTGTCGCATTTGTTCGTCGGAGAGTTTGTTCATCCCGGGAATCATTTTCATGATGCCGCCGAGGGAACCCATGTTTTTTAACAGTCTGGTTTGTTTGAGAAAGTCGGTAAAGTCAAACTTTGCCGTGAGCATTTTCTCTTGCATTTTCTCGGCATCGGCGATGTCGAATTCTTCTTGCGCTTTTTCTACTAGCGTTAAGACATCGCCCATGCCGAGGATTCTCGATGCCATGCGATCGGGATAAAATGGTTGCAATGCTTCCACTTTTTCGCCGACGCCGACAAATTTAATCGGCGCACCGGATATTTGTCGCACGGATAGGGCTGCGCCGCCGCGGCTGTCGCCGTCTAATTTCGTTAAGATGGCGCCGGTAATGCCGATTTGTTCGTGAAAGGTGCGGGTTAAATTTGCTGCTTCTTGGCCTGTCATGGCATCAACAACTAACAGCGTTTCGTGGGGTTGTACTGTTTGTTTGATGCGGGCCAATTCTGCCATCATTTCTTGGTCGATTTGCAGGCGGCCTGCTGTATCGACGATGATGGTATCTACGCCTAGTTCTTTGCCGCGTTCGATGCCTTGGCGGGCGATTTCTACGGGGTCAGTATCTTTGCCTAGTTCAAATACTGGTACGTCGATTTGTTTGCCGAGGGTGAGCAATTGGTCGATCGCGGCTGGTCGATAAATGTCCGTGGCGACTAGCAGTGCGGTAAGATTTTGCTTGCGGAGGTGCAGGGCTAGTTTGGCGGTAGCTGTGGTTTTCCCGGTTCCTTGCAAACCGGCCATCAGCACGACTGTGGGCCCGGATTCGGCGGTGGCGAGGGGTACGTTGGTTTCCCCCATGACGCGCACGAGTTCGTCGTGGACGATTTTGATGAATTGTTGGTCGGGACGGACGCCTGTAACGACTTCTGCGCCTTGTGCTTTGGCCGTTACCTCTGCGACGAAGTTTTTGACGACTTGGAGGTTGACATCGGCTTCCAGGAGGGCGCGGCGGACTTCTTTGATGGCGTCTTGGATGTTGGATTCGGAGATTTTATTCTGTCCGCGCAGTTTTTTCCAGGTGGATTCGAGTCGATCGGCAAGGGCTTCAAACATAGGGCTTTGTTGGCTAGTCAGTCTTTTTTATTTTAGGGCTAAATGCGGGTGTTTGGCCCAAAGTTTTGGGCAAAGTTGGATTTTTGGGTTTTTTAACCGCTGATGTAGGCGAATTAACGCGCTTTGGGTTTGGATGTTTTGAAGTTATTTGATATTAGTTTACTCGTTACCAGGCTAGAGCCTGGTAACATATATTCGGAGGCTCTGCCTCCATTTTTTCAACCGAGGCAGAGCCTCTAGATATTGATTCCCAGGCTGGAGCCTGGGAACCAGTTAAAAGCTGGGTTTACTTATCGATCGGCAAAAGGCAGTCATACAAGATGGGTTCATCCTTTACTACCTAATGAACCTATTACCATTGCTGGAAATGATGGCGATGATGCAAAACTGTATTTAGAGAGAGAAGTTAATCGAAAAATTGGCATATTGAAAGCAATTGAAGAAGAGGAATCAGAATGATGAAATTACCTTATATAATTGTTATTCAATGGTCGGATGAAGATAACTGCTACCTAGTTCATTTACCTGATTTTCCATCTCAGCAGTTTCACACTCATGGATATACCTACGAAGAAGCTTTGCAGAATGGAGTGGAGGTATTAGAGCTTTTAGTTGAAGAATATCAGGTAGATGGTAAATCTCTCCCAGAACCTAAAACTTTAGTATAAAACTTGCTGTTTGCTTGAATAAAGAGCCGATTAACGCGCTTTGGGTTTGGATGTTTGGAAGTTATTTGATGTTGGTTTTTACATATTCTGCGATCGCCCGCTGCACACTAAACAACGTACGGCCTAAGTAAACTTTTTCAATTAATGACCTGCGTCTCAAGGATTCCAAGGCTTTGAGGAATTCTGACGGCGATAGTTCGATCGTCTTTGGCTTGTTTGAGATTTCCACTGCTGCGGTTTCATTGGCTAACCAGGACATCACCTGTTTTTCTGGTTCCGACAATCGCTGAAAATGTTGGTGCAATAAATATTCTAAATCTCCTAAAACCAGGCTATCATAAGATAAAAATGCCGAAACTTTGCCGTCAAATAAGTCTTGAATTATTGTCGCTACTATATTTAACCACAATGGATTGCCTCCGTAAAGCTCAATCAATTCTGACCATTTTTCTGATTCAAGTAAACCTTTTTCTGTGAATAGTTCTCGTGCTGATTCGCCTAAACCGTTGAGTTGCAATGTTTGACAATTTTTATGTTCGCCTTCTAATGCTGGGATTTCTCTGGGTTTTTCCCAACTGAGCAAAACTAAGCAACTGTTGTGACATGATTCTGCTATTTGTTTGAAGAAAGTGCCATAATTTTCATAGCTTGGTTTGTAGTTTCCTGCTAGTTGTCTGCTGCTGAAGATTGTTTGGACATCATCGAGTACGATCAGACAGCGGTGCGATCGCAAATATTCGATAACCCCCCCCAACCCCCCCTTGCTAAGGGGGGGAGAAAGAGGTTGAATCTCTTCGCCCTCCCTGGGATAAGGAGGTTGAATCTCTTCGCCCCCCCTTGATAAGGGGGGGGTTGGGGGGGTTAGTTTCTTGCTGCTGCGATAGGGATTGAATTAAGTCGGTTTGGAGTGCACTCAGCGGTGGAGTGTTGCGGAGGCTGCGCCAGATGATGCAGTCGAATTGGTGGTGAATTTGTTGGATGAGTTGGAGTGCGATCGCACTTTTGCCGCTTCCAGCCAATCCTAGGATCGCGATCAGACGGGTGCGGCTTGCTAAAATCCAGTTTTCGAGGGTGGTGAGTTGGGAAGTGCGATCGTAAAACGTGAGGATTTCCGGTGCGTCGCCTAAGTCGATGCGGGGCTGTTTGGCTGTTGGTTGCGGGTTTTGGGGTGTTTTGGGCGATTCCCTGCGGGATAGCTGCGCTTCACGGGCTTTTTTAGAACAAATACTAAGGTTGTTATTAACTGTTACATTCTTACCAAGTTTTATATTATCGCCAACTACAGCTAATTGATAGTTATAAAAATCACCATTTTCTAATATGGGTTTCAAACTAGCTTTAGTAATATTTTCTCCCAATCCTTCAGAAAGTATTTTCCAGAGTTCCGAACCGACATTTCTCACATGACTTGAACTAGAGTAAACTTCCTTAGCAATTTGCGTGTAGGTGCGTTTTTTAAATGTTCCCCGCAGGATAGCTTCTTGCACGTAGTCTAAGTGCTTTCCGGTTTTGACAAAAACTAGGTCATCTGCCAGTTTTAAAACTGCGGCAATATCCATACAGATAGGAGAAGCTGGAGTTTACATGATTTATTGTACCTGACATTTCGTACAAATGAGACAATTTAGATTTTGTCATCTGTCTAAAGTCAGGACTTTTCCTACACAGCTCATCCTTTATAGTAATTTATTAAAGTTTTGGCAGGATATTTTTATGAAGCGAGTTCGGTGGCTCAGTGGTTTGTTGTCGGCTGGGGTGTTGTCTTTTACTCTAGCGACTGTTGGTGCACAAGTGGCACAGGCTCAGCGCCCAATCCATATACTCGACCTGAAATGTCTTGTTACAGGGGGTAAGGTTAACAACTATGGCATACTACAAAATTTTTCCAGGGAAGGTAGCGATATTTCCATAGGCAGACAAATATACACCAGTATTATGAGGGTACGCGAGGCCGGTTGGACTTGTAAACTTCCAGGGGGTCGTGCTTCTCTTCGATTGGAGTATGGAGTTAGCGATCAGGATCAGGAGCTGGTTTCACCACCCAAAATTGAGGTTTATGTAGATGGAAATCAAGTAGCTTCCCAAGTGGGGAAACCTGGGAGGATCAATACAATGCTGGTAGATGTTAGTAATGGTAAAAATCTCTCGATTGATATCTCCTGTTCCACAGCACAAAATTGTATGAACAACCCTTACTTTTCTCAGCCATTTCACTTCTTCAAATTTAATCTAGAGCCGGGGGCAAGCTCTCCAGGGAGAAGATAAATGATAAGTATCAATATGACACAGCAGCGGGGACGGTGACATCTCGCTACGATTTAGTTGAACCGGGGCCGAAAGGTTTTGGGCGTGTTGAGTATACTATTGAAGCGGAAAATCAGCCCCGGCGGGTGATTTTGGTGACTGTGAGGTTTTAGGGAAATCCGGTTATTTCGCTGGGTGGGGGCGGGTTTATTTCACCTGTTTGTTGGTGTCAAATATTGTTGGTGAACCCGCCCCTACAGGGTAATCTGGATGCTGATATCTTGCATGACAATCCACAATCTTGTAGGGGCGGGTTCACCAGTATTTCTAATTCCCATGCAGGGTATTTATAAACCCGCCCCCACCCACGCATAGGGCCGGGGCGGGTTTATTTCATCTGTTTGTTTGTGTCAATTATTGTTGGTGATTTTGGTGACTGTGAGGTTTTAGGGAAATCCGGTTATTTCGCTGGGTGGGGGCGGGTTTATTTTACCTGTTTGTTTGTTTCAATTATTGTTGGTGAACCCGCCCCTACAGGGTAATCAGGATGCGAAAGCTGATATTTTGCAGCACAATCCACAATCTTGTAGGGGCGGGTTCACCAGTATTTCTAATTCCCATGCAGGGTATTTATAAACCCGCCCCCAC